>NZ_WWRZ01000006.1:154734-350921 GCF_009875595.1 Eggerthella sp. BIOML-A1
CCCCCCCCCCCCCCCCCCCCCCCCCCCCCCCCCCCCCCCCCCCCCCCCCCCCCCCCGGTTCACTGTTGCACTTCCGGCGCTCTGCCGTTATCATCTTGTAAAACAACGCTGCGCGCCGAACGGGTTTTTGTTACATGTTACCGGTCTTTTGTGTCGAGGCGTCTTGCAATGACGTGAGCCTATGGTTAAATAGAGCGCGCTTTACAAACGAGTAACGGTTAGGGTACAAGTTTATGGGCTTTCCGGCTTCAACATATCGCTTCATCGATGAGCATGCAAGCTCGTCGACGGAGCAGTGCGCCCTGGCTCGCCCTGCTTCTGCAATCTGCGATGACATGCTGACCCAAAAACCGTCCGGGGGGGGGGCAGTCTGAGAAAGACTGTCGCGAGCCGCATCGAATAGGCGGCGTCGCTCGCGCCGCGTCCGTCGGATGCGTCGTTCGAGAACCCCGCGTCATCAGGATCTCTCCAACTGAATCGATCGAGCCGCCCGTGCCTTCGCGCGGTCGGGCTCGCTATGTGCTGCAGGTGGTGCCGGGCAGGGAGCGCGCCGTGGCCGAGCGCGTCAAGGCGCTTGCCGGTCCGGAGCTGGTGCGCGACTGCTTCGCGCTGAGCTACTGCATCCTCAAGAAGAACCAGGGCGTTTGGCGTCTGCTCACGGAGACCATGTTCCCGGGTTACCTGTTCGTAGCTTCCGACGACATCGAGGCTTTCGAGAAAACCATCAAACGTTCCACTGCGTTCGCGCGCCTTCTGGGCGCCGAGCGGCGCGCTTTCGCGCTGCGGCCCGAGGAGGCCTCGTTCGTGCATGATTTCGGCGGGCCGAGCCACGTGGTGGGCTTTTCCCGCGGCACGATAGACAACGGCCGCACCATCATCGACGAAGGGCCGCTACGCGGTCACGTCGACCGCATCAAGAAGATCGACCGTCACAAGCGCATCGCCTACCTGGACATCGGCCTGCTCGATCAGAAGCAGGTGAGGGTGGGACTTGAGATCGTGCGCAAAACCTGACCTCGCCCTTCGCAGCTTGAACCAGCTTGCTGCGAGGAGCTCGACGGATAGGCGCCGACGGCGAAACCCCTCCTTCGATCTCCCCGCAGGAAACTGCATGCGCCTTTACGGGCGCGACCGAACATACTTCGATGCGCGAAAACGATGCCGCGTGTGCGTTTCGCCAGCTTCGAAGGGATGAATACCCCCGTCATACGTGCGCGTCGGCGGCGCAGCCGAAGGGCGAAGCCATGCCGTCGCGCGTTGAGGAGCCGTGCATGTGGTACGTGGTGCAGACGGTGGCAGGGCGCGAGTTCGCCGTATGCCGCCTGATAGAGAGCTTGGTCGAGGACGATGTGCTGCAGGAGTGCTTCGTGCCGCGCTACGAGGTGCAAAAGCAGTTCCGCGGCCAGTGGCGCACCTGTACGGCCACGCTGTTCCCCGGCTACCTGATCGTGGTGACCGACCGCGTGGACGAGCTGGAATCGCAGCTTCGGCGCGTGCCGGCGTTCGCCTGGGTGCTGAGCAACGACGGGGGTTTCGTTCCTTTGGAGCGCGACGAGGTGGCGTGGATCGACGCGTTCACCGAGAAGGGGCATCGGACGGTGGGCGTGTCCGAGGGTGTGATCGAGGGCGACCGGATCATCGTGCTGAAGGGCCCGCTGGTGGGCCGCGAGGGCTGGATCAGGAAGATCAACCGTCGCAAGCGCACCGCGTATCTGGAGATCGATATGTTCGGGCGAACCATCCAAACGAAAATCGGATTGGGAATTGTCAGAAAACGAACTTGAAAACGGAATAACGGCAGTGGACGCCGGGGGAGCGGTTGCCCTGGACGACGGCTGCTGCCCTGAGCGTGGAGCTGCCGCCCCCGGTCATCCTAAAAAAGCGACCGGAGGGGTCCGCCAGGCTGTCATCCTGAGCGAAGCGACCGTAGGGAGCGAAGTCGAAGGATCCCGAGCGGCGCCGGCCGAAAGCGTACGCGAGTACGAACCGCTGGCTGTCGAGGGGCGGCTGGGGTACCACTTCGTGAAGCGGGCGTTCGATATCGTGTTCTCGGCGTGCGCGACGATCGTAGGGTTGATTCCGGTCGCTCTTCTTTGCCTGGTTATCCGCCTGGAATCCCCCGGCTCCCCAATATACCTCCAAGAGCGCGTCGGCTATCGCGGCAAGCCGCTTCGCATCCTCAAGCTGCGCACCATGGTGGCCGACTCCGACGACGTGGAGAAGCACCTGAGTCCCGAGCAGCTAACGCAATGGGAGCGCGAGCGCAAGGTGGACGACGACCCCCGCGTCACGCGTGTCGGGCGCTTTCTGCGCAAGACCTCCCTCGACGAGCTCCCTCAGTTTCTGAACGTACTCGCCGGCCAGATGAGCGTGATCGGCCCGCGCCCTGTCGTCGAGGAGGAGCTCGCGGCCTACGGCGACGATGCGGGCGAGCTCCTCTCCGCGAAGCCCGGCATCACCGGCTGGTGGCAGGTGCAGGCCCGAAACGACGCGACCTACGGGGACGGCAGCCGCCAGGAGCTGGAGCTGTCGCGAGGAGGGGTTTCCGGCGCTCCGCGACGTTTCGCCCAACCGCTCCGCGGGGAGGGGCTACCAGCACCTCGCCTAGCGGGAGCCTCCGGCACCTCGCGGCGCCTCGCAGCTCCTCCGGCGCCCCGAACCCCCGTCTCCTCAATCCCCACCGCCTCCATGTGGATTTACCGCGCAATCGCTTCGATCGTCAAAGTTTTACTTGCGACGTCGTGAAGCTGGAGTATACTTACCCGCAACAAGTTCATAGACGAAATGCGTTGACGAGGACAGTAGGGACGAACCCATCTTCAGAGAGCCGGCGGATGCTGCGAGCCGGCGGTGGGCGGCCTGAACGCCACCTCCGAGCAGTTCGGCTCGAACGCGACGGCACGCAGCGGACGACCTCCGCGTGCAGCCGGGGCAAGTAGGCTGAACCGGCGACTCCGTTATCAGTCCGATCGAGAGCGACCGCGGCGCGCAGGGATGCGTGCAGCCGGGCGCATCTCCCTTCCTTCTGAGGTCCTGGTGCAGCTTGCTTGCAACGGGATTTTTTTATGCCACGAAACCGGCAACGCCAGGAAGGAAGGGATCGGACATGCAGCTACGCAGCGATGCCGTGCGGTGCGGCACGGCGCGCGCCCCGCACCGCAGCCTGCTCAAGGCCGACGGCATCACCGACGAGGAGATGGAGCGGCCGCTCGTCGCCGTCTTCAACTCCCGCAACGACATCATCCCCGGCCACAACAACCTCGACAAGATCGCCGAAGCCGTGAAGGCGGGCATCTACATGGCCGGCGGCGTGCCGTTCGAGATATCCACCATCGGCGTGTGCGACGGCATCGCCATGAACCACGACGGCATGCACTACTCGCTCGTGTCGCGCGAAGCCATCGCCGACTCGCTGGAATGCGCGGTGCAGGGCCATGCCTTCGACGCGCTCGTGTGCATCCCGAACTGCGACAAGATCGTGCCGGGCATGCTGCTGGGCGCGCTGCGCGTGAACATCCCCACGGTGTTCGTGTCGGGCGGCCCCATGCTTCCCGGCAAGCAGCCGGGCGGGTGCGGGCCCACCACCGACCTCAACACGCTGTTCGACGGCGCGGCGCAGGTGATGAACGACGACATGTCCGAGGCCGAGCTCAAGTACTACGAGGACACCGCGTGCCCCACCTGCGGCAGCTGTTCGGGCATGTTCACGGCGAACTCCATGAACTGCCTGTGCGAGGCCCTGGGCATCGCGCTTCCCGGCAACGGCACCGTGCCCGCGGTGTACTCCGAGCGCATCCGCTTGGCGAAGCATGCGGGCATGAAGGTGATGGAGCTGCTGGAGAAGGGCATCTGCGCGCGCGACATCGTGAACGCGGCCGCCTTGCACAACGCCATGGAATGCGACATGGCCTTCGGCGGCTCCACGAACACGGTGCTGCACCTCACGGCCATCGCGCGCGAGGCGGGACACCCCATCACGATGGACGACTGGGACGCCGCGAGCGCGCGCACGCCGCACCTCGTGAAGCTGCAGCCCTCCGGCCCGCGCCCGCTGTCCGACCTGTACGAGGTCGGGGGCGTGCCCGTGGTCATGCACGAGCTGGCAGAGCTCGACCTGCTCGACCGCAGCGCCGTCACGTGCATGGGCACGCTCGACGAGTACCTGCAGGCCTGCACGAAACCGGCCGACGGCGAGGTGTGCCGCGCGCACGACAACCCCTTCTCCCCTTCAGGCGCGCTCAAGGTGCTGCACGGCAACATCGCGCCCGACGGCGCCATCGTGAAGAAGTCGGCCGTCGATCCGTCCATGCTCGTCCACACCGGCCCCGCGCGCTGCTTCGACAGCGAGGAGGAGGCCTGCGCGGCCATCAACGCCGGCAAGATCGCGGCGGGCGACGTGGTAGTCATCCGCTACGAGGGCCCCAAGGGCGGCCCGGGCATGCGCGAGATGCTGACGCCCACGTCCTCCATCGTGGGGATGGGTCTGTCCACCAGCGTGGCCCTGATCACCGACGGGCGCTTCTCGGGCGCCACGAAGGGCCCGGCCGTGGGGCACGTGAGCCCCGAGGCGGCGGCCGGCGGCCCCATCGCGCTCATCGAGGAAGGCGACCCGGTGACGGTCGATATCGAAGGCGGCGCGCTCACGCTGGGCGTGGACGACGCCGAACTGGAACGCCGTCGCGCGGCCTGGCGGCCGCCGGCGCCGAAGCACGACCACGGCGTGCTCGCGAAGTACGCGAAGCTCGTCTCGTCGGCAGACAAGGGGGCGTACGTATCATGACGAACGCACGGAGCACCGCAACCGACGGCCGCGCGCCGCGCCCGAACCAGGCGAACGCCACCGAGGCCGGCGCCCCGCGCGGCCTGGGCAGCAAGACGCCGAAGCAGGGCAAGACGATGAAGGGCGCCGAGGCCGTGGTGGCCTCGCTCGAAGCCGAGGGCGTCGACCTCGTGTTCGGCTATCCCGGCGGCCAAGCCATCAAAATATACGACGCGTTGTACGACTCGGACCAGATCAAGCACGTGCTGGCGCGCCACGAACAGGGCGCCGTGCACGAGGCCGACGGCTACGCGCGCGCCACGGGCAACGTGGGCGTGGTCATCGTCACCAGCGGCCCGGGCGCCACGAACACGGTGACGGGCATTGCGACGGCCTACATGGACAGCGTGCCGCTCGTGGTGATCACGGGCCAGGTGCCGCGCGGCGTCATCGGCACGGACTCGTTCCAGGAATCCGATATCGTGGGCATCACCATGCCGGTGGTGAAGCACAGCTACCTTTTGCAGTCCACCGACGAGTTGACGACTACGTTCCGCGAGGCGTTCCACATCGCCAAGACCGGCCGTCCCGGCCCCGTGCTCATCGACGTCCCGTCGGATCTGGCCAGCGAGCTCATGACGTTCGAGTACCCCGACGACGTGAACCTGCCGTCGTACAAGCCCACCTACCGCGGCAACGCCAAGCAGATCAAACAGGCCGTGTCCCGTATCAAGCAAGCAGAACGTCCCGTGCTGTACGTGGGCGGCGGCACCGTGTCCTCTGGCGCGTCCGAAGAGCTGAAGGCGCTGGCCGAGCTCATGCAGATTCCCGTGGTCACCACGCTCATGGGCAAGGGCGCGTTCCCCGCGTCCCACGAGCTGAACCTGGGGCCCGTCGGGATGCACGGCTCGAAGTACGCGAACCTCGCCATGACGGAAAGCGACCTTATCATCGCGGCGGGAGCGCGCTTCTCCGACCGCGTCACCGGCAAGCTGGACGAGTTCGCGCCGCACGCCGACGTCATCCACATCGACATCGACCCGGCCGAGATCGGCAAGGTGCGCGAGGTGCAGGTGCCCATCGTAGGCGACCTCAAGGGCGTGCTGGCCGGCATCGTGTCGACGTTGGAGAAGGAAGGCGCGCGCCCCGGCACGGGCACATGGGTGGAGCAGATCTCCGCCTGGCGCACGCGCTACCCGTTCTACCATCCCGGCGTGGGGGACGACCCCGACGAGATCGTCCCCGAGGTGGTGCTGAAGAAGCTGTCGGAGTCGCTCGATCCTCAGAACAGCGTCGTCGTGACCGAGGTGGGGCAGCACCAGATGTGGGCGGCCCAGAGCGTGGACCGTGAGGCGCCGCGCAGCTTCCTGTCGTCGGGCGGCCTGGGCACGATGGGCTTCGGCTTCCCGGCCGCCATCGGCGCGGCCATCGGCTGTCCGGAGAAGCAGGTGGTGTGCGTGGCGGGCGACGGGTCGTTCCAGATGAACAGCCAGGAGATGGCCACGGCCAGCATCCACCGCGTGCCGGTGAAGGTGCTCATCCTGGACAACCGCTGCCTCGGCATGGTGCACCAGTGGCAGAAGCTGTTCTACGACGAGCGCTACTCCTCGACGCTGCTGGACGCCAGCCCCGACTTCGTGAAGCTGGCCGAAGCGTACGGCTGGCGGGGCGAGCGGGTGGAGAAGCCCGCTGACGTGGACGCGGCGCTGGCGCGCATGCTGGCAAGCGACGGGCCGTACCTGCTGGACGTGGCCATCTCGCGCGATCAGAACGTGTATCCCATGGTGGCGCCGGGCCGCGCGCTCGACGAGGTGATCGGCGCCATCGACGTGGCCGTGGGAGCCGTGCGCACCGACGTGCCCGAAGGCGACGAAGCCGATGGAAGCGACGTGGAGGGGAGCGACCGATGAAGCACATCCTGTCCGTTCTGGTGGAGAACAAGCCCGGCGTGCTGTCGCGCGTCACCGGCCTCATCTCGCGGCGCGGCTTCAACATCGAGTCGCTGTCGGTGGGCCCCACCGAAGATCCCACCATGTCGCGCGTCACGGCCATCGTGAAGGCCGACGACGTGGCCTACGAGCAGATCACGAAGCAGCTGCACAAGCTGATCAGCGTGCACAAGATCACCGACCTCACCAACGACGCGGCCATCGAGCGCGAGCTGGTGCTGTTCAAGGTGAACGCCCAGCCCGACCGTCGCAACGAGATCATCGAGATCGCCAACGTGTTCCGTGCGAAGATCGTGGACGTGGGCCGCAGCTCGCTGACCATCGAGGCCACGGGCGACGAGAGCAAGCTCAAGGGCATGGAGGACCTCTTCCGCGCCTACGGCATCAAGGAGATCACCCGCACCGGCAAAATCGCCATGTCCCGCAATTCGAAGGACGTGTGAGGCTCGCGCGGCGCATCCCGAACACCAGGTAACCTCAGCCAATAGAAAGGAAAAACGAACATGGCTGTCACGATCTATCACGAGAAAGACGCGAACCCCCAGCTCATCCAGGACAAGAAGGTGGCCATCATCGGCTACGGCAGCCAGGGCCACGCCCATGCGCTCAACCTGCTGGACTCGGGCGTGGACGTGCGCGTGGGCCTGCGCGAGGACTCGCGCTCGCGGGCCAAGGCCGAGGAGGCGGGCCTCAAGGTGATGAGCGTCGCCGACGCTGCCGAGGAAGCCGACTTCATCATGATCCTCACGCCCGACGAGACCCAGGCCGCCACGTACGAAGCGGACATCGCCCCGCATCTCAAGGCCGGCGACACGCTGGCGTTCGCGCACGGCTTCAACATCCACTTCGGCTACATCGAGCCGCCCGCGGAGGTCGACGTGGTCATGATCGCGCCGAAGGGCCCGGGCCACATGGTGCGCCGCGTGTTCACCGAAGGCGCGGGCGTGCCGTGCCTCATCTGCGTGAACCAGGACGCGTCGGGCCAGGCCAAGGATGTGGCGCTGTCGTACGCGTGGGGCATCGGCGGCGCGCGCGCCGGCGTCATCGAGACCACGTTCAAGAACGAGACCGAAACCGACCTGTTCGGCGAGCAGGCCGTGCTGTGCGGCGGCGTGACGGCGCTCATCAACGCCGGCTTCGAGACGCTGGTGGAGGCGGGCTATCCGCCCGAGATGGCCTACTTCGAGTGCTTCCACGAGATGAAGCTCATCGTGGACCTCATGTACGAGGGCGGCATGTCGAACATGCGCTACTCCATCTCGAACACGGCCGAGTACGGCGACTACTACGCCGGCCCGCAGGTGATTACCGACGAGACGAAAGCCGCGATGAAGACCGTGCTGGCGCGCATCCAGGACGGCAGCTTCGCCCACGAGTTCATGGAGGACTCGAAGAACGGCCAGAAGTGGCTCAAAGAGCAGCGCATGGAGCATGGCAACGCCCAGATCGAGGAAGTGGGCGCCAACATCCGCTCGATGTTCAGCTTCGTGAGGAGGTAGGACTGCGGTCCGTCGCCCGCGCAGACGGAGAAGCGCGGGCAGACGGGTTCGATTCGCCGGAGACGGCTTCGCACAAAGAAGGGGCCCGACGTTGAACTGCGCCCCGGTTCTTGGACAAGGAAAATAAAGGTGGCTATGCTGCTAAGGACTGGTTCCGGAATTCCTCCGGGGTCAGTCCTTTCAGTTTAACCTGCCTTCGCCTCGTGTTCCAGTGGACGATGTACGCCTCGAGCCTCTCCTTGAACTCCTCGAAGCTCTCGAAGCTCTGCCCGCGGAAGAACTCGTCCTTGATATGGCCGAAGACCTGCTCGGTCGCGCCGTTGTCGATGCAGTTGCCCTTTCTCGACATGCTCTGGACGATGCCCGCCTCCTCGAGCGTCTTGCAATAACCGTCGTGCTGGTACTGCCATCCCATGTCGGAGTGCATGACCGGGCTCGCGGCCTCCGGCATCTTCGCCAGCAGGCCTTCCAGCATCTCCTTTTGCTGCGCCATGTTCGCAGACCGCGATATGCTCCAGGACACGATCTCCTTGCTGCCGAAGTCGTACGCTGGGGCAAAGTAGGCCCTGCCCCACGGGGCCTTGAACTCGGTGACGTCCGTGCCGAGCTTCTGCCAGGGTTCGTCGGCTGAGAAGTCCCTGTCCAGGACGTTGTCGAACGCCCTGCCGACAACGCCTTTGAACGAGTTGTACCTGTGGTAGTCGCTCTCGCGCCGGATGCCGCAGCTGATGCCCATCTCGTGCATGATCTTCAGTGCGGTCTTGTCGGCTATCGCCACGTCCTCCTCGGCGCGCAGGGCCATGGCGACCTGCCTGTGTCCGCAGCCGTTGGCCGTGCGGGAGAACACCTCCGCCACCTTCTCCCATAGCTCCGGCCTCGTCGGCCTCGGCGGGTGCGAGCGGGCGCGGTAGTAAGTCGATCTCGGGAGCCCGGCGGCTGCCAACAGGTCGGAAAGAGCGTGGCCTTGCCCTGAAAGCATCTCGATCACTTGGGACTTCTCCCAGCTCGAGACTTCTCCGCCTCCAGGGCGCGGACTTTTTTTAAGTAGGCGTTCTCGGCTTCGAGCCTGCGCACGCGCGCCTCGAGCTCTTGCTCGCGCGTCTTGGGCGCGCTTTGAGCCGCAGATCCCTTCGGCCTGCCCTTGGGCTTGGGCCTGAGAGCGTCGGCCCCGCCTTCGCGGTAGAGCCGGCACCAGGAGTCGAGCGGGGTCCTCGACGCGATGCCGAAGGCGGCCATGGCCTCGGGCTTGCCCATCCCCTCGTCCACGACGGCCCGAGCTGCGGCGACCTTCGTCTCCCAAGCGTATCTCGTTTTCCGGCTACCCATGCAGAGCAGCACCTCGCTTCCGACCGACCTGTACGTCAGAAGCCATTTTTCCACGATGCTGGCCGACATGCAAAGCCTCGCGGCGACGATGTCCCTGCCGTACCCCTCGTCGAACAGCTCGACCGCTAGTTCGCGCATCTTCCTGTCATGCTTCGGCGGCATAAAGAAGCCTCCCATCTCTCGAACTTTACTTTCTTGTCCAAGAAATGGGAGGCAGTTCACGTCGGGCCCCTTCTTTCACGTGCGGGAACGAAGCTGCGGGCCGCTACAGGTTGTTCTCCTTCTTGATGTTGTAGGCCAAAAGCACGCAGACGAGGGGCAGGACGAGGCCGAAGAGGGCGCTGGCGATGTCGCCGCCGTCCGCGCTGCCGCCGAAGAAGGTGCCGAGCGCGCTCAGCACGGCGAACGCGAGCCCGATGATGGCCAGCGCGTAGAACGCGCCGATCTTGCGCGGGTCGTTGGCTCCGCGCAGGCCGAAGATGCCGATGGCCAGGTTGATGGCGCCTCCGAGGAGGATGACGAAGCCGGCGACGGCTGCCACGCCTCCGACGAGGGCGGCGCTTCCGGCGTCGCCGATGCCCGCGCCCAGGATGCCGAGGGCTCCGCCGGTGACGATGCCGCCGATGCCGAGGAGCAGCGTGAGCGCCGCGAACACGATCATGATGATGGAGATGACCTTGAGGGCTTTCTGCGAGGTGGTCTTCTGCATGGCGTTCCCTTCTCTTTTCGGTACGTCGGAATAGGATACCCGACGGGAGGTGCGGGAACGTCTACAATACCGCACCAAAGCAGCCGTGCGGTCGCTTTTCGCCGTGCTTGCCGAGTCGGACGCGCGTTTTCGCAATTCATCGGGAATTTCGCAGCCCGTGCATCTATCCATGGGGTTTTTCCGTATCATAAGGACGTTTGCTCGATCGGCGTGAACGCGTGCGGCCGGCGCCGGGCGGGACTGTTTCCCTGACATCCATAAGGCAAGAGGTGGTTTTCGTTATGACGAAGAAGGTGCTGGTTACCGAAAGGCTGGCCGAGGCGGGTCTCGCAGTGCTCCGCGACAAGGGGTGCGAGGTCGACGTCAAGCTGAAGATGACGCCCGAGGAGCTGATCGAGACCGTTCCCGGCTACGATGCGCTCATCGTGCGCTCGGCCACGAAGGTCACGGCCGAGGTCGTCGAAGCCGCCGATCGTCTGCGCATCATCGGGCGCGCCGGCGTGGGCGTGGACAACGTAGACGTCGAAGCGGCCACCGAGCACGGCATCATCGTGTGCAACGCGCCCACGTCCAACATCGTGTCCGCCGCCGAGCACGCCATCGGCCTCATGCTTGCCTGCGCGCGCAAGGTTCCGCAGGCGAACGCGTCCATGCACGAGGGCGTTTGGGAGCGCGGGAAGTACACCGGCGTGGAGCTGTACGAGAAGACGCTCGCCATCTTCGGCCTCGGCCGCATCGGCGGCCTCGTGGCCGAGCGGGCACGCGCCTTCGGCATGAAACTGATCGGCTACGACCCGTACTGCAGCCCCGAGCGCGCCGAGCAGCTGGGCGTGACGCTGTACGACGACGTGGACGCCCTTGTGCCGTTGGCCGACTTCATCACCGTCCACCTTCCCAAGACGAAGGAGACCATCGGGATGTTCGGGCCCGACCAGTACGCGCGAATGAAGGACGGCGTGATCCTGGTGAACGCCGCGCGCGGCGGCATCTTCGACGAGAAGTCGCTCGCCGACTTCCTGGCCGCCGGCAAGATCGGCGCGGTCGGCATCGACGTGCACGAAAGCGAGCCCTGCACGGACAGCCCCCTGCGCGAGTTCGACAACGCCATCCTCACGCCGCATATCGCGGCGTCCACGCAGGAGGCGCAGCTGCGAGCCGGCGTGCAGACGGCCGAGTACGTGGCGGCGGGCCTCGAGGGATCCATCGTGCCCACGGCTTTGAACATGGCGCCCGTGCCGCCCGAGGTGATGGACGCGGTGGGACCGTACGTGCCCGCTTGCCAGATGATGGGCAGCATGCTCGCGCAGATCGACGGCGAGATCCCCCAGTTCCTGAAGCTGACGACGGCTGGCGCGCTGGCGCACGCCGACGCGTCCATCCTCGTTGCCGGCACGCTCAAGGGCATCCTGTCCTACCAGAGCACGGCCACGGTGACGCCGGTGAACGCCGACGCGGTGGCGAAGCGCCACGGCATCAAGGTGGAGACGCTTTCGTCGCCCGACGCCGGGGGCTACGCTTCCACCGTGTCGGTGGTGGCCGACGGCACCGAAGTGGCCTGCACGCTGGCGGGCGAAGCGCAGGCTGCGCGCCTCGTGTCGCTGTTCGGCTACCAGCTGGACATCGCTCCGGCCGGTCAGTCGCTCGTGTTCGAGTACGTGGACGCGCCGGGGCGCGTGGGCGCCATCGGCACCATCCTGGGCGAGGCGGGCATCAACATCACCACGATGCAGATCGGCACAAAGCCGGCCGAGCAATGCGCGCTCGTGTACATGAACGTGGAGGGCGACGTCGACGACGACGTGCTGTCCAAGCTGCGCGCGGGGCTGGGCGACCTCAAAAACCTCTGGTACGTGAAGCTGTAGCGGCGGCGCGATGTTCGGCCCGCTCATCGTCATCTACCTGTTCTTGGCGGGCGCGGGCTGCGGCACGTTCGTCGCGGCCGTGTACCTGTCGCAGCGGGCGCGCTCGTCCGCTGCGCTGAGGCGCTCGCTCGGGCGGGTGGCCTTGCCGTCGCTCGTCGTCTCGTGCGGCATGGTCGCAGTGGGCGCCGCGTGCCTCATGCTGGATCTGGGAAGGCCCGAGCTCGCGCTCGACGTGTTGGCGAACCCGGCTGGCAGCGTGCTGTCGGTCGGGGCGTGGGCGCTCGTGGCGTTCATGGCCGCCGTGGCGGCGCTCCTCGCGTGCAACCTGCGCGTGCTCGGGCTCGGCCACGGCGCCGTGCTGGCCGTGCAGGCCCTCGGCTGCGCGAGCGCGCTCGTGGTGATGGTGTACTCGGGGCTGTTCCTCTCCACCATCTGGACGCTGCCGCTTCTGGCGTCGCCGCTCGTGCCGGTGCTGTTCACCTGCTCGTCGCTGTCGTGCGGCGCGGCGGTGATGCTCGTGCTGCCGCTTCTGTGCGACGCCGATCCGCAGCCGTTGTTCGCGCGGCTCTCCCGCATCGACGGCGCGCTGCTGGCGCTCGAGGCCGTCGTGCTGACGGCCTTCATGGTTGCGGCGGCCGGTGACGTGCTGTCGAGCGCGGCCGCGCAGCGCCTGCTGACGGGCGATATGGCGCCCGCGTTCTGGGGCGCGCTCGCGGCGGTGGGCATCGCGGCCCCCTTCGCGCTGGAGGCGGCGCTGCGGCGTCCCGACGCGCGCGCCTGCGCCTGCATCGGCGTGCTGGTGCTGATAGGCGGCTTCTTCCTGCGGTACTGCCTGTGCACGGCTCCCTTCATGGACATCGCGTCGTACCTGTGAGACGAAGGGGCGGGGTCGGTGTCCCGCTTCGATCGCAGAATGAGGCAACAACCTCGTCCCCTCGTCTCGCTCCCTCGTCTCGTCGTCTCGCCCTGTCGTCGTTTCGTGCTTGCGAATGCGCGATTCTCGCCGGCGATGCCGACGAAGCGCGCTAGAATATACACGGTTGTATTTGGCTAGAGATGTAGGAAAATCCGCGCCAGCCGACGACGGCGCGAGGAAGCTCGGGGCATGGAGAATTTCAGCATAGACGAACGCAGCGGCGTGCCCATCTGGGTGCAGCTTCGCAACCGCCTCGTCTACCTTATCCAGACCGGGCGCTACCAGCCCGGCGACCAGCTTCCCACCGTGCACGAGATGGCCGTCAACCTCAACATCAACTACAACACCGTGAACAAGGTGTACCGCAGCATGGAGACGTCGGGTCTCATCATGTCGAAGCGCGGGCGCGGAACCTTCGTCGCCGAGAATCCCGCGTTCGACGACGAGGATTCCCTGGAGTCAACCATCGATGCGATGATGGGCGATTTCATCCGCCAGTGCGAGGAGCTGGGCATGACGCGCGAAGAGATAGCGGGTCGCCTTCAGGACAAGATTTCCCGGATGGGATAGGAGCGAGCTATGGTCAAGTTCGGCAAACGCGGCAACGAGCGTGCGAACGACGTGCTGTCAGGCGGGGAGGAGAGCGTCTCCGGCAGGCGCAAGGCATCGCGCCGCGGTGCGGTGGTGCTGGCCGTGACGCTGTTCCTCGTTGCGTTCGCCCTTGTCCTGGCTGCGACGTTCCCCTTCCGCTCGGCGTTCACCGTGGCGCTCGCCGTGGTCGCCGGCCTGGCGCTGGCAGGCAGCGTGCACATCGCCTACGAATGGGAGCGTGCCGTGGTGCTGCGCTTCGGCCGGTTCCACCGCCTCGCCGGGCCGGGTCTGTACGTCACCGTCCCCGTGGTGGATTCGGTGACCATCGTCATCGACCAGCGCATCTCGTCCATCTCGTGTTCGGCCGAGCAGGTGCTCACGGCCGATCTCGTGCCGGTGGATCTCGACGCCGTCGTGTTCTGGATGGTGTGGGATCCGAAGAAGGCGTGCCTGGCTGTGGAAGACTACGAGCACTCGGCGTCGCTCGTGGCGCAGACGGCGCTGCGCGACGCCATCGGCCAGGTGGAGATCGCCGAGCTGTCCATGCAGCGCGCGCATATCGACCACCAACTGAAGAAGAGCATCGAGGAGAAGACTGAGCAGTGGGGCGTCACCATCAACGACGTGGAGATCCGCGACATCCGCATGCCCCAGGAGCTGCAGAACGCCATGAGCGCCGAGGCCCAGGCGCAGCAGGAGCGCAACGCCCGCGTCGTGCTGGCCGAGGTTGAGAAGGACATCTCCGACATGTTCATCGAGGCCGCGCATGCCTACCGCGAGGACGACCTGGCGCTGCAGCTGCGCATGATGAGCCTCGTGAACGAGAGCGTGAAGGAGGGCGGCAACATGGTGGTGGTGCCGAGCCCCTACGCCCAGGGCTTCACAGGCGACATAGCCTCCGCCCTCAAGGGGAAGAAGTAGCCCCTTCTGCGGCAAGCAAGGGCGCCATCCTCTCGGCAGTGCCCGTAAACGTACAAATGTTTCACGTGAAACAATCGTTCGCGCAAACAAATGTTTCACGTGAAACATCAGGGCCGTCGGATGCGGGTCGCCGGCTTGCTGACAGCCCGCCTCTGCCCGCCGCAGGCGCCGCTGCTCTCCTGATCCGTATCTCGCCGATAGCCCGATCGGGCGTCTCCGCTTGTCCGACACCGTCGGCCGCTCGTTCGCGAACGGTTGGTTGCGGGATCGGAAAGGCCAGCTACGCGACGGCGGATTCTGCTATGGTGCGATAGGGGAGCGGACGCTTCCAATGACGGCGCGGCTGCGCTCGGTAAAACATTTTCCAAAAGGTAATATATGATAACTGACATGGGCATACGATGTCGACAAGGCGTCGTTTTCGCAAGGCGAAGGTCGCAAGGGCATCCCGCTCTCGCGACCTTCGCCGCGTTTTCCGCACCGTTCGCAGACGTCTAAATTATTCTTGAAATGAACATATTCAATTTCCTATTTAACTATATTACTATGAAAACAGTTAATTAGAGGTCGAGGAAACGGTCATGAGTCACTGAGAAAGGGGATGCAATGACCACAGACGAGATGAGCGTGACGCGTCGGGGTTTCGTCAAGGGAACCGCCGTCGCGGGCGCCGGCCTGGCGATGTTGGGCGCGGCGGGGGCGATGACCTCCGCTGACGGATGGCTGGTTCCGGCGCATGCCGAGACCGCCGAGGAGTACACGGCATTCACCTACCACCAGTCCCACTGCGGCGGCATGTGCCCGCTGGCGTGCACGGTGCGCGACGGGCGCATGGTGTCGGTTCAGCCGAACCACTGCTGCGACGACCGGTACGAAACCATCTGCGTGAAGGGCATTTCCGAGGTCCAGCACATCTACGGCGACCATCGCGTGCAGACCCCGCTTCGACGCACCGGAGAGCGCGGCGCGGGCGAGTTCGAGCCTATCTCGTGGGACGAAGCGCTCGACGAGGTGTGCGACAAGCTCAAGGAGCTCCAGGGCAAGTACGGAAACGACTGCGTGGCCATCTCGACGGGCGCCGAAGCGAACTTCCCGTGGCTGGCCGCCGTGCTGGGCGCGCAGGTGGATGCCAGCTCCGGCATCGACGTGGGCATCGGCAACGGTTTGGATCCTGCCATCGGTTTCGGCGGCGGCTACGCGATGGCCACCTGCGAGGCTCGCGACTGGGTGAATTCCAAGCTCGTGCTCAACGTGGGCAGCAACTTCCTGGAGTCCAGCCTGCCCAACGTGCGCCTGTTCTTCGAGGCGAAGGAAGCCGGCACCCGCATGGTGACGGTGGATCCCCACTTCTCCACGACGGCCGGCAAATCGGATCAGTGGGTGCCCATCACGCCGGGCACCGATGCCGCATTCTTCCTCGGCATGGCCAGCGTCATCCTCGACGAGCAGCTCTACGACGAGGACTTCGTGCTGAACCACACCTCGCTTCCGTTCCTCGTGGACGTCGCGACGGGCAAGCTCGTGCGCGACCACGCGGAGGATCCTGACGCCGAAGAGCCCGAGACCGGCGAGCAGAACCCCTTCTTCGTGTGGGACACGGCGACGAACGCGAAGGCGGCCTACGACGTCGCGGCCGTGAAGCCCGCTCTCGAGGGCACCTTCGACGTGGACGGCGCATCCTGCACCACGGTGTTCTCGCTCCTCAAGCAGAAGCAGGTCGAGTACACTCCCGAGTGGGCTGAAAGCGTAAGCGGCGTGCCCGCCGCCACCATCCGCCAACTTGCCCGCGAGTACGCCGAGGGTCCTGCCTGCCTGGCGCTGGGCTGGGGCGGCAACGACAAGATGGGCAACGCCGACATCGCCGGCCACGCTGCCGCAACGCTCGTGGCCCTCACGGGCAACGTGGGCAAGGTGGGCGCCGGCGTGGGCGTGTTCGTGGGCGGCAGCTACAACGGCCATGCGGGCACGCTGGGCGCCTGGGAGCTTCCCGAGGACATGACGGCCGGCACGCTGGAGATGCCGCTGTACGATGCCCGCGAGGGTAACGCCAAGGTGCGCGCCTGCATCTTCTGCGGCGATGTGCTCCAGCAGCACATCGGCAACATGAACAAGACCGCCGAGTTCGCGCGCGGCCTCGACTTCATCGTCACCATCGACCCGTACTTCACCGAGGGCGCGAAGTGGGCCGACGTCATCCTGCCCGCCACCACGCGCTTCGAGAACGACGCGGAGGTGGGGAGCGTGAAGATCGGCTACAGCAACATCGTGCTGCAGAACAAGATCATCGAGCCGTTGTTCGAGGCTCGCACCGACTTCTGGATCGGCAAGGAAATCGCCAAGCGTTTCGGCAAAGACCAGTACCTGCCCGCCACGTCCGAGGAATGGGTGGCGAAGGTGCTGTCCTCCTCTGAGGACCCGTACGTCTCCGCGCTCACCATCGACAAGATCAACGCTGCGAACGGCGTGTATCCCCTCGAGGGCATCGAGGAGCCGCGCCGAGAGTTCATGGACCGCGTGTTCGCCACCCCCTCCACGCGCATGGACGTCTACTACGACGCTCTTGTGGAATACGGTCAGGCGCTTCCCGCCTACGAGCCGCCGCTTGAGGCGCACGCCGGCAACAAGCTGGCCGAAACCTACCCGCTGCAGCTGGCGAACGTGCGCACGCGCTACCGCATCCACAACCAGTTCAACGATGCCAAGTGGATCCAGCAGTTCGCCGAGCCGCGCATCGAGCTGAACCCCTCTGAAATGGAGAAGCGCGGCCTGGCCACAGGAGATGCAGTGGAAGTGTTCAACGACCGCGGCTCCTTCAAGTGCCGCGTGAAGGCCAACGAGTCCATCCGTCCCGGAAGCGCGCGCATGTTCGAGGGGCAGACGGCCGACTTCCTCATCGAAGGCAACGTCCAGAACGTCACGAACGACGGCTACGTCGAGCGAGGCTCCGAGCTCATGTGCGGCCCGGTCATCCCGTTCTCCGATACCCTCGTCGAGATCAAGAAAGCGTAGGTGAGCGATCATGACCAAGCTTGGCATCGCCATCAACCTTGAGCGTTGCGTCGGGTGCAACACCTGCGCGAACGCCTGCAAGATGCAGAACAACATACCCATGAACATGCTGTACATCCGCGTGGAGACCGACGGCGTGGACACCGCCGACGGCGCGCAGGGGACGTACCCCGACCTCAGTCGCACCTACATCCCCGTGGCGTGCCAGCACTGCGAGAACCCCGCCTGTCTGAAGGTGTGCCCCGTGGGCGCCACGTACAAAGACGATATGGGTCGCGTGGAAATCCACTACGACAAGTGCATCGGCTGCCGCATCTGCATGGCCGCTTGCCCCTACAACGCCCGCGTGTTCAACTGGAGCGAGCCCGAGCGCGATCCCAACTGGAACTACGGCGACAAGGACGTGCCGGTTCGCCCGAAGGGCGTGGCGGAGAAGTGCACGCTGTGCAAGGAGCGCACCGACCGCGGCGACATCCCCATGTGCGTGCGCGTGTGCCCGGGCCGCGCCCGCGTGTACGGCGACTTGGACGATCCCGAGTCCGAGATCTCGAAGGTCGTGCGCGAGAACCATGCCTATCAGCTGCTCGAGGAGTTCGGCACCCGCCCGCAGCTCCGTTACTACAACGCGTAAGGGGGCCCAGATGGAAACGAAGCGAATCTCCCGTCCGGTCATGGTGGTTCTGGCCGTGATCGCCGCCGCGGGGGCGGCCGCCTGGATCTACCAGACCATGTTCGGTTTGGGCGTGACCGGCATGAACAACGGCACCTCCTGGGGCCTGTACATCGCCGCGTTCATGTTCTTCGTCGGCTTGTCCGCCGGCGGTTTGATCGTGGCCTCATCGGCATCGATCTTCCACGTCACCGAGTTCAAGAAGGTGGCGCTGCCGGCCGTGTGCGTGTCCACGGTGTGCATCTGCTGCGCGGGCCTGCTGGTCATCCTCGACCTCGGCGGCGTGGCGCGCATCTTCAACCTGATCATTTCCCCGAACTTCATCTCGCCTCTGTTCTGGGACATCTGCGTCATCTCGTGCTACCTGGTCATCAACCTGGTCTACCTGTACTTCATGACCTCGAAGAGGGCCGACAAGTCCAAGATCGCCATCGTGTCGCGCTTCGCCCTGCCCATCGCCATCCTCGTGCACACGGTGACGGCGTGGATCTTCGGCCTGCAGATCGCTCGCGAGGGCTGGCATTCGGCCATCATGGGCCCCTTGTTCGTGGCCTCGGCCATGGACTCCGGCCTGGCGCTTTTGCTCATCGCGCTGGCGTGGATGAACCGCCGCGGCATTTGGGAGACGTCGAAGAAGCTCATGGGCATGCTGGCGGGCCTTCTGGCCACCTGCATCGCGGTCGACGGCTACATGGTGGGCTGCGAGCTGCTGACCACGGGCTATCCCGGTTCCGAGGGCGGCTGGCACGTGCTGTCGCAGATGTTCTTCGGCGCCACGGCCCCGTACTTCTGGATCGAGATCATCGTGGGCGTGCTCATCCCGTTCACCATCCTCGTGTTCGCGAAGAACCGCCAGAAGACCGGCCTCATCGTGTTCTCCTCGGCGTGCGTGGTGGTGGGCGTGTTCTGCAAGCGCGTGTGGCTGCTGTTCAGCTCGTTCATCACGCCGAACACCTTCGGCGGCCCGGGTCTCATCGACGGCACGTCGGCCGCTACCTCCGGCATGGACGTGTGGGCGGCGACCAGCTGGTACGCGCCCTCCTGGGTGGAGTATGCGGTGCTTCTCGGCGTCATCGCGCTGGGCGCGCTGGCCTTCCTCATCCTCGTCGAGCGCTTCATCATGAAGGCGAAGCCGACCGACCTCATCGACGCCGACGCGGCTGCCCACGGCGTGGCCGACGCGAAAGCGAGCTCACCCTCCTGCTAGCGTGCGCGACCTCCTCTCCGAGCACGCTGCGGCATCACGGCCCGGCAAGCGATCCCCGCGCTTGCCGGGCCTTTTTCGCGCCAGGCATCTTCCCGTCGTTTTCCCGCTTTTGTTGGTGCGTTCGGGGCGAATTCCGAGAAGAGCGCTTGGGATATTTGCTATGATAGTCAAACTATATCGAGCCGAGAAGGAAGGAACACGCATATGACGCGCAAGATCAACATCTTCGATACGACGCTTCGCGACGGCGAGCAGTCGCCGGGCGCCTCCATGAACACCGAGGAGAAGCTGGTCGTGGCGCGTCAACTTCTCCGGCTCAACGTGGACGTCATCGAGGCGGGCTTCCCCATCTCGAGCCCCGGCGACTTCGAGTCCGTCCGCCGCATCGCGGAGCTCGCAGGCGACCAGGCAACGGTGTGCGGCCTCACGCGCGCGGTGGAGAAGGACATCGACGCCGCGGCCGACGCGCTCAAGTACGCCAAGCGTCCGCGCATCCATACCGGCATCGGCGTGAGCCCGAGCCACCTGCGCGACAAGCTGCGCATTACCGAGGACGAGTGCGTCGAGCGTGCGGTCAAGTGCGTGAAGTACGCCCGCAACTTCGTCGAGGACGTACAGTTCTACGCCGAGGACGCGGGCCGCTCCGACTACGACTTCCTCGTGCGCGTCATCGAAGCCGTCATCAAGGCCGGCGCCACGGTGGTGAACATCCCCGACACCACGGGCTACTCGCTGCCCGAGGAGTTCGGCGCGCGCATCAAGTACCTCATGGACCATGTGGACGGCATCGAGAAGGCCACGGTGTCGGTGCACTGCCACAACGACCTCGGCATGGCCACCGCGCTGTCGCTGGCGGGCGTGAAGAACGGTGCAACCCAGGTGGAATGCACCATCAACGGCTTGGGCGAGCGCGCGGGCAACACGGCCATGGAGGAAGTGGTCATGGGCATCAAGATGCACGGCGACGAGCTGGACGCCTGCACCGAGATCAACACGCGCGAGTTCATCAAGGCGAGCCGCCTCGTGTCGTCCATCACCGGCATGAACGTGCAGGCCAACAAGGCCATCGTGGGCGCGAACGCCTTCGCGCACTCCTCCGGCATCCACCAGGACGGCGTGCTGAAGAAGCGCGACACCTACGAGATCATCGACCCGGCCGACGTGGGCGCGGGCACGAGCCAGATCGTGCTCACGGCGCGCTCGGGGCATGCGGCCTTGAAGCACCGTCTGGAGGAGCTGGGCTACGAGCTGGAGGGCGAGGCGCTCGACCAGGTGTACGAGGCGTTCCTCAACCTGGCCGACAAGAAGAAGGAAGTGTACGACGAGGACCTCGAGAGCCTCGTGAACGAGCGCGACCGCAACGAGAGCGCCCTCTACGCGCTTGAGGGCGTGCAGGTGAGCACGGGCTTCCCGCTGACCCCGACGGCCACGGTCACGCTGCGCAACGCGGCCGACCAGGTGGTCACGGCCTGCGAGTACGGCACGGGCCCGATCGACGCGGTGTACAAGGCCGTGAACAAGATCGTGCAGGTGGACAACGAGCTGACCGAGTTCTCGGTGCAGTCCGTCACGCGCGGCATCGACGCGCTGGGCGAGGTGACCATCCGCGTGACCGCGCCCGACGGCGGCGTGTACACGGGCCGCGGCGCGGACAACGACATCATCGTCTCGTCCACGAAGGCCTACCTCAACGCGCTGAACCGCCTGCTCAACGACAAGCAGGAGCATCGTCGCTAGCGCGCGAAGCGAACCGGCAGCGGCGGCCCGTCCTCGGACGGGCCGCCGTCGTTTCCGGAGGAGCTCGGTGCGAAGCGGCCTTCCATTGAGCTCGGCGCTTGAAAACGGCGTGCGAGCGTGCCTCGGTGCGCTCGATGCTCTCCATGAGGAAGGGGCCTGAACGCGCTGTAACGTTCCTTTCGGGTTGAAGCCATCGCAGCGTGGAAGAAGGCCTGCGGAAGCCGGATGCCGCTTCGCCCGTCTGCTGCCCGTGTTTAACAGGAAAGCCCTTAGCGGAGTCACAAAAGTCACCGCTGTGAAGAGGGATCCGGGCTCTGAAGCGCCCAGGGATGGCATTCGGCATCCTTCCGATCTTGCATGTCGCGCGTTTGCGCAGGTCAGTGATCGCGACGGCGGCGGTTTCCCTTGCATCGAGCTTCACAGCGGTGACTTTTGTGAGTCGGTGTCCGATTCCGCTGCTGAAACGACGTTGGGCTCGCTTGGCGGTGCTCGATTCCGCTGCTGAAGCGAGGTCAGGATCGCACGGCGGCGCGCAACGGCCGATCCGGCGGGTTGCGTCGGCGCCTGCCGAGACGATTGCCGGGGGAGGGCGGCCTTTGGGCTCGATTCCGCTCAGGTACGTTGCGGACCCTCGTTCGACGTTTTCTCGTCTCTACCGTTCGCTCCCTTCCGAATGCCGCTCGCGAACGTCCTCTGTTCCGTAATTGTTACCCATGGTGCACCAATCGAGGAAACAGTACCGTTCGTGTAAACAGTTGGCAACGAGGACGGCGGTTCGACGCGCAAGGGTGTATCTTCATGGCAACGGCCTTAGGGGCCGCGCAGCGGGCATGCGATGCGTCGCCCGCCGCCGGATGCGCGTTGGGAGACGGTGCGAAGGCGGGGGCGGGAAGCGGCATGCAACACTCATGCGAAAGGAAGTACCCATGAACAACCCTGCTCAGAAATCCTATCAGCTCTACATCGGCGGCGAATGGGTCGACGCGTCGGACGGCGGCACGCTCGACGTGTACTGCCCCGCCAACGGTGAACAGCTTTCCGTTATTGCCGATGCCACCAAGGAAGACGTCGACCGCGCGGTCGACGCTGCTTGGGAGGCGTTCGAAACCTGGAGCAAGACCACGAAGGCCGAGCGCGCTATTATCTTGAACAAGGTGGCCGACCTCATCGAAGAGAACGCCGAGAAGCTCGCTTTGTTGGAGTCGCTGGACAACGGCAAGCCCATTCGCGAGACGCGCGCCATCGACGTGGCGTACTCGGTCGATCATTTCCGTTACTTCGCCGGCGTGCTGCTGGCCGATACGGGAGAGGCCGACATGCTTCCGGGCAACATGATGTCGCTCGTGCTGCACGAGCCCATCGGCGTCGTCGGTCAGATCGTGCCGTGGAACTTCCCGTTCCTTATGGCGGCTTGGAAGCTGGCCCCCGTGCTGGCCGCCGGCGACTGCACGGTGTTCAAGCCCTCGTCCACGACCTCGCTTACGGTGCTCGAGCTGGCGAAGCTCACCGAGGGCGTCATCCCGGCCGGCGTGTTCAACGTGGTCACGGGCCGCGGCTCGAAGTCGGGTCAGTACATCCTCGACAACCCGAAGATCAGCAAGCTGGCCTTCACCGGTTCCACCGAAGTGGGCCGCGATGTCGCTCGCGCAGCGGCCGAGCGCCTTATCCCGGCCACGCTGGAGCTGGGCGGCAAGTCCGCCAACATCATCTTCCCCGACGCCAAGTGGGACATGATGCTGGACGGCATCCAGTTGGGCATCCTGTTCAACCAGGGCCAGGTATGCTGCGCCGGCAGCCGCATCTTCGTGCACGAGGACATCTACGACAAGTTCGTGCAGGACGCGTGCGAGGCGTTCGGCAAGGTGAAGGTTGGCATGCCTTGGGAGGATGACACCCAGATGGGCAGCCAGATCGACCAAAACCAGATGAACAAGATTCTCGAGTACGTCGAGATCGCCAAGCAGGAGGGCGGCCGCGTTCTCTGCGGCGGGGAGCGTGCGACCGAGGGCGAGCTCGCCAAGGGCGCGTTCCTGAAGCCGACGCTCATCGAGGTGCCGAACAACTCCTGCCGCGTTGCCCAGGAAGAGATTTTCGGGCCCGTGGCCGTGGTCATCAAGTTCAAGGACGAGCAGGAGGTCATCGACCTGGCCAACGACTCGGTGTACGGTCTGGGCGGCGCTGTCTGGACCCGCGACATCAACCGCGCCTTCCGCGTTGCGCAGGGCGTCAAGACCGGGCGCATGTGGGTGAACACCTACAACCAGATTCCGTCCGGTGCGCCGTTCGGCGGCTACAAGGAGTCCGGCATCGGCCGCGAGACGCACAAGGTGATGCTCGAGCACTACACCCAGACGAAGAACATCATGATCAACCTGGGCGAAGAGCCGAGCGGCTTCTACCCGGCGAAGTAATGCGCATTCGATAGCTCTTACTGTATGCAGGCGGCCTTCGGGTCGCCTGCTTCACGTTCTGTCGTTTATTGCGTGTTCGGTCTACAGCATGCGTCTGAGTTGCTGCTCTTTGATCTCGTTCTCAAGCGATGAGTGAACGATATTGCAAAACGGCCCCACGCCTTCCATGATGTCGTGCTTCTTCGGATTGACCGTCTGGCCGATAAGATAGGACAAAAACGCTCCCGTGTAGAACTCGGCAAGGAAATCAACGCTCTCTTCCCTAAGGTGGCGGTTGCTTAAAATGAAACGCACGTCGTCTTTGAGGGCGGGCACGTAAAGCCGGTACAGGTAGTCTCGAAGGCTGTTCTGCCCGCTGTCGTGTAGCACTTTGGCGTAATAGCTCCTTCGGGCTTCGAAACAGTCGGCCAGCGTCTGAAAAAATCCTGCCTGATCAAGCGATCTCACGCCCTTCTTGTTGAACATATAGTAAGGATGCTGCGCGAGCGGGTCTTTCCCTGTTTCATCGTGTTCGTACACCAACAGGTTCTCGTCGAAGCGTTTACGGAGCAACATTCCTAAATCGCAACGGAATATCCAGGCGATGAGATGATTCTTGTCGACGAAATGATAGTAGAAGGTTTTGCGGTTCTTCCCCGAAGCGGCAACGATATCCGATACGGCTATCTTTTCGGGGGGCTCGTGCTCGGTAAGCGACACGAACGTTTCTGCGATGAGCGACATGGTGTTCATCGAGCCCATGACGACCTCCTTGTACGTGGAGCGCGGTTCTTCCGGTAGGCTCTCTGCGGATTTCCTCGCCGGTTGCCTGTTGTTGATTATACGAGGTTTTTGGTGAAGTGTTAGACAGAAACGACGATATGTTGGTATGCGATGAGTCGTGTTGTACGGGCTTTCTCTATGAATTAGCCGCCTCCCCATAGATTCTCTCTATGTCTCTTCCCTTGTAACTGCAGTTTCCCTTCGCAAAGTCGGACGAAAACGGGTCGATGTCCGTTACGCGACTAAATATTGCAACAGATCGAAGTATTTGGGTATCCATGACGAGTGATGGCGAGCGTATGCTTGCAGCAGGATCCGTCGGGAACGAGTCGACGGTTCAAGAGGCGCCTATGAAACCCTTACGAGGAGGATACCATGGACTTTGCTATGACCGACGAGCAAGAGCTGCTCCTGGAAAGCGTTCGCGAGTTCTGCGATCGGTATTTCACCGAGGACGTCATCAAAGAGATGTACGAGACTGGCGACATGCCTGACGAGATCGCCGAGGCGTATCGCGATGCGGGCTTCGGTCTTATGGGCATCCCCGAGGAATACGGTGGAATTCCCTGCGACAAGGTCACGCTCGGCATGATGATCGAGGAGCTGTATCACTCCAGCGGGTGCAACCATATCCTGTATCAGAACTCCCTCACGGCGTTCGATATCGTCGAATTCGGCACGCCGGAGCAGATTCAAAAGTACATGGACGCGTACATGGAAACCGGATGGCCGCTGTGCTCGCTTTCCATCTCCGAGCCCGGTGCCGGCTCTGACAACCGCAACATGTCGTGCACGGCCAAAAAGCAGGATGACGGGACGTATCGTCTGAACGGGCAGAAGACGTGGGTGACCATGGGGGCCAAGCTTCCGTACACCATCGTCGTGGCCAAAGACGAAGATCCGTCACGAGAGAACGACAAGATGTCGCTGTGGATGATCGAGATGGATCGTCAGGGCGTTTCCACGGCTGGCCTGCATAAGATCGGCCAGCAGTGCATCCCGTTCTGCGAGGTGTATTTCGACGACGTGGTGCTGACGGAAGAGGATCGCGTCGGCACGCCGGGCGAGGGCTTTATGATGGTCATGAAGAATTTCGAGGTGGAGCGTGCTCTGCTGGTTGCCGAGCAGCTTGGCCTCGCTCAGGCCGCCATGGAAGACGCGGTGACGTACGCCAACCAGCGCATCGCCTTCAACAAGCCCATTGCCAATTTCCAGATGACGCAGGAGAAGCTCACTGAAATGGAGATCCGCCTGCAGAACACCCGCAATATGCTGTACAAAACGCTGTGGGAGCTCGACAACGACATTTCAGTGCAGCTCGACTCTGCCCTGTTGAAGCGTTACGGCTGCACGGAGTGCTTTAACGTCGCTGACATGGCGCTGTCTATCTTCGGCGGTATCGGCTATACGACCGAAGTGCGCGTTGGGCGCATCTGGGCTGATTGCCGTGGCAACCTGTTCGGTGGCGGTACGCCTGAAATCATGGCGTACATTGCCGGTCGTCAGGTGGCGAAGAAATACCGCGCATAAGCGCCATCCTCTGAATGTAGAACGAAAGGAAGGTAAGCATGAACATCGTGGTTTGCTGCAAGGTCGTTCCCGACGACCAGGATATCCAGGTTGCCGCCGACGGCACACTGGACTACTCGAAGGCCAAGCCGATCGTGTCCGCCTACGACCTGAACGCCATCGAGGCCGCCGCCCAGCTGGCTGACGGCGGGCGCGTGGTGGCGGTGACGGCGGGCCCTGCCGACATCGACGACTCCAAGCTGAAGAAGAACATCCTCGCCCGCGGCGTCGACGAGCTGTACATGACGGCCGACGACGCGTGCAAGGGCCTTGACGCGCATGCCGCTGCCGCCGCGCTGGCCGACCTGGTGGCGAAGGCGGGCGAGTACGACCTGATCCTGTGCGGCGACGGTTCCGCCGACGACTACGCGCAGCAGGTGGACGTGCAGCTGGCCGCGCGTCTGGGGCTGCCCTCCGTCAACGGCGCGACGAAGATCGAGGCGGGCTCCGGCTCGGTCACGGTCGAGCGCACGCTCGAGGACGTGGTGGAGGTCGTCGAGGCGCCGCTGCCGTGCGTCGTGTCGGTCGCTCCCGACATCGCGCTGCCCCGCATCCCCGGCATGAAGGACATCCTCGCCGCCGGCAAGAAGCCGATGGGCGGGGCCGGCGCCGACGGCGCCTACGAGAGCGCCCTCGAGGTCCTGTCCTGCAAGGCCCCCGAGCAGGCCGAGCGCAAGCTCGAGGTCATGGACGCCTCCGAGGACGGGGCGATCGAGAAGTTCGCGGCGGCCCTCAAAGCGGCCCTGTAGTCGAAAGGTGGAACCACAATGAAAGCACTCGTTATCGCTGAACGCGCGGATGCCGCTCGGGAGCTTTGCGCCGGCGCCCGCACCATGGCCGACGAGGTCGTGCTCGTCTCCTTCGGCGAGGCCCCCGAGGCCGTCGCCGATAAGATCGCCCGCATCTCCGTGCCGGAAGGGACCGTCCTCGACGACGCCGCCGACACCGTGATATCGGTGTTCGACGCCGAGGCTCCGGCCGTGGTGCTCGTGGAACCCACGCGCCACATGAAGACGATCGCCGGCAAGCTGGCCGCCCATGCGAACGCCTCCGTCATCACCGACGTCATGTCCTTCGAGAACGGCGCCGTCAGCCTGTACTTCGGCGGCGTGGCCGAGCGCGTGCAGAAGGCCGCAGGCGACGTGGCCATCTACACGGTGGGCGCGGGCGCGTTCGAGGGTGCCGAGGCCTCCGGCGCGAACGCCGTCGAGGACGTCGCCTGGGTTGCTCCGGCGACGCCCGTGAAGCTGGTCTCCTCCAAGCCCATCGAGAAGAGCGGCGTGGACCTGAACAAGGCCGACGTCGTCGTGGCCGCCGGCCGCGGCTTCGCCGAGGAGTCCGAGCTCGACCTGGCGCGCGCCCTCTGCGACAAGCTGGGCGCAGGCCTTGCCTGCTCGCGTCCCCTCACCGAGGGCGTGAACTGGCTTCCCACCGAGCTGTACGTGGGCGTGTCCGGCCTCATGCTGTCCCCGAAGGCGTACGTCGCCTGCGGCATCTCCGGCCAGATGCAGCACATGGTGGGCTGCAACCGCGCGGGCACGATGTTCGCCATCAACAAGGACAAGAACGCTCCGGTGTTCAAGCAGTGCGACTACGGCATCGTGGGCGACGTCAAGGACGTCCTGCCGAAGCTGGTCGCGGCGCTGTAAGACCGTTAGACCCGCCCGGGAAGGGGTCGGCAACGCCCAGTCGCTCAGACAGTCCTCGCTTCGCTGCGGAACTCGCTTGGTGGGCGCCGCAGGCCCCTTCCCTTCTTCTGCGCCCTTCGACTCCGCGACATGGCGGCAGGGCGCCCTTACCGTGTTGATGAGAAAAGAGAGAGAGGAGAGGAACGTGTCTGAGACCGATTTCGACATCATCGTCGTGGGCTCGGGGTGCGCGGGCGCGGTGGCGGCCTACACGGCGGCCTCGGCGGGCAAGAGCGTGCTCGTGGTCGAGCGCGGCAACTTCGCCGGCGCGAAGAACATGACCGGCGGGCGCATCTACTCGCACAGCCTGAAGGAGGTGTTCCCGGACTTCGAGTCCGAGGCGCCGCTCGAGCGCAAGATCACCCACGAGCGCATCGCGCTCATGGACCCGGCCTCGCAGATGGCCGTCGACTTCACGAGCCCGGAGCTCGCAGAGGAGGGCAAGGACTCCTACAGCGTCCTGCGCGCGCCCTTCGACCAGTGGCTGGCCTCGAAGGCCGAGGACGCCGGCGCCGAGTACATCTGCGGCATCGCCGTCGAGGAGCTCATCCGCGACGAGAGCGGCAGGGTCGTCGGCGTGCGCGCCGGCGAGGACGAGATCACCGCGCAGGTGACGGTGCTCGCCGAGGGCGTGAACCCCATCCTGTCGGAGAAGTGCCTGGGCAACCCCCGCCCGAAGCCCTCGCAGATGGCCGTCGGCGTCAAGCAGGTGTTCGAGCTGCCCGCCTCCCAGATCGAGGACCGCTTCCTGGTCCCGCAAGGCGAGGGCGCCTCGATGTTGTTTGTCGGCGACTGCACGCACGGCAAGGTCGGCGGCGGCTTCCTGTACACGAACAAGGACTCCATCAGCCTGGGCCTCGTGGCCACGATCTCCACGGCCATGGACGCCTCCAACCCCCACCCCGTCTACCAGATGCTCGAGGACTTCAAGAACCATCCGGCGGTCGCGCCCATCATCCGCGGCGCGAAGGTGGTCGAGCACTCGGGCCACATGGTGCCCGAGGGCGGCTACAACATGATCCCGAAGTACGTGTTCGACGGCTGCCTGGTGGCCGGCGAGACGGCGGGCCTCTGCATGAACATGGGCTACCAGGTGCGCGGCATGGACTTCGCCGTGGCGTCGGGCCGCATGGCGGGCGAGGCCGCGGTCGAGGCCATCGACAAGGGCGACGTGAGCGAGGCGGGCCTGTCCTCCTACAGGACGAAGATGGAGGGCTCCTTCGTCATCCAGGACCTCAAGACCTTCTCCAAGTGGCCCCACGTCATGGAGGGCTGGGACCGCATGTTCACCGAGTACCCGGTCATGGTCAAGGACGTCTTCAACACCATGTTCAGCGTGGACGGAAAACCCCAGAAGCCGCTGATGAAGCGCATGATGCCCATCGTGAAGCAGCGCGGGCTGTTCAAGCTCGCCAAGGAAGTGAGAGGCGCGGTGAAGGCCCTATGAGCGGGATTTGCGACATCACGGTCAACGTCGACGAGTTCCTCGCCATCGACAAGTACGAGGTGGACGAGGAGAGCGCGCACATCGAGCTGGCCGACGACCCCGACATCGAGGAGTTCAAGAAGCTCGTGCGCGTGTGCCCGGCGGCGCTCTACAAGATCGACGAGAACGGGGCGACCAGCTTCGACTACGCCGGCTGCCTGGAGTGCGGCACCTGCCGCATAGCCTGCGGAGACACCATCGTGAAGAAGTGGGAGAACCCCCAGCCCACGATGGGCGTGGAGTACCGCTTCGGGTAAGGAACCGCACGCGCTCTGGACGGAGATCGCCTCAATCAGGGCGCTCCTGAGGGTTCCGGCGTTCAGCGTCGTCGGGGCCCTCAGGTAGGAATCGGCAAGATCGAGGAGTTGCAGTTTATGGAACGTTATCTTCGCGAGGGGTGCTTGAACCATCTCAGCGATCTGCGCGGATTCGATGCCGTGCGCAACGACGAGGTTCGCCCCGGGTTCGTGCGCAACGTGGTAACAGTGCCCGACGGTGCTTCAAATCTATACCGTTGCGCGCACGGGGGCTATCTCATGCAGCTCGTCGACGTGGCGGCGTGCATGGCGGCCTGGTCGCTGGGTAAGCGCGTGGTCACCCAGCAGGTCAGTCTTAATTTCACGCGCAGCGTGAAGCTGGGCGGCTCGATCCGTATAGAGGCTTCCGTCGTCCATGCCGGTGCGACCTCTGTGCTGGTGGAAACGTCCATCAAAGACGAGGATGGTCGCACGTGCCTGTTGTCGACCGCGCTTTTGCATGTGACGGGCACGATCGATCCTGGCGATCCTCTGCCTGAGCCTCTCCTTGGGCGCAATTCCGGTGTCGTGTAGTCGCATCCTCGGCGATGGTAATTCGATTCCATGCACCTCTTCTTTGCGTAGATGGCGAGACATTTACCCAATATGGGCTTTTTGATGGGCTTCTTTCGCTGCTTTTCTCTTGTTTCGTCGACGTGATTCAGCGCATAGGCTACACTCTGCCTGATGTGAACCATCATGGACAGCGAAAGGGGCCGCATCATGGATTTCGATCTCGCACCTGAATACGAGAAGCTTATTGCGACGGTGCGCGAATTCGGCGAGCAGCATTTTACATGTGAGGCTGTTCGCCAGTGGCAACACGATGCCGGTTTGCCCGACGAGGTGGTGCGTGATTTCGTGAACCTCGATTTCAATGGCTTCGGCGTTATTCATCGTCGCGACCATGTGACGTACGACACTATGGCGCAGACGCTTGTTCTGGAGGAGCTCGCCCGTGTTTCGGGGGCGGCTCTGCCGTTCCCGAACGACTTTCTGAACCTTCAAATCATGGAGGAGTTCGCCGGGTCCGGGCAGTTTGAGTTCGTTCGAACGGGGTACCAGACCGAAGGGCGGTTGGCGTTCGCCCTTGCTATATCCGAGCCCGAGGGCGGTTCGGACACCATGAGTATGCGCACGTCTGCTCGCACCATCGACGGACGGCTGGTTCTCAACGGAACGAAGACATTCGTGAACAACGGGGAGTACGCGCCTTATTTGCTCGTTGCGGCCATCGATCGGGATGCGTCGACGGGAAAGCATCCGGCGCTGTCGTTTTGGCTCGTTCCTCATGATCTGCCCGGTATCAAGGTGTATCCGGTTCAGAAGATTGGCCAATCCATACTGCCGTTTTCCACCGTCGTGTTCGAGAACGTCCGCTTGGACGAGCCGTACCGTTTGCACGGAAAGCAGGCCGGGTTTCCGCAGCTGTTCCATCTATTCGAGATCGGCAGGCTGTTCTCGTGCGCCACGGCGCTCGGTCTGGCGCAAGCCGCCATGGAGGATGCGGTAGCCTATGCGCGCACGCGCACGGCCTTCGGAACCCAGATCGCGAATTTCCAGCAGATCGAGCAGATGCTCACGGACATGGAGGTCAAGCTAGACAACATGCGCAACTCCGTGTACAAGAACGCGTGGAAACTCGACCGCGGTTGCGGTGACCGCCTGGGCGTGGCTTTGATGAAGCGTTACGTGCCCGAAGCCGCCACGGAGGTTGCGAGCGACGCGATGCAGATATTCGGAGGTCGCGGGTACACGCGAAACGAGCGCGTCTCGTCCATATGGCAGGACTGCCGAGGCTTCCAGATGGCCGAGGGGACCGACCAGATCATGGTGTACGTCGCGGCACCGCTCATCATGGAGAAGTACGCGTAGGGCGCGTTCGCGAAGTCGTTCTTGGCCCCTGCGTCGCAAAACCGAAAAAGAGCCCTGCCGATCACAAGACCCGAAGTCGGCGGGGCTCTTTTTCGTTCGGTCGTCTATCGACTCGCTCTGCACTCATGCAAAGTACGAATGTTTACCCATATAGGTCAAACTGTTGGTCCCATTTTCGTAACCAAGGTCTTATCTTGTGACTCAAGGGTTCGTTCTCAGTGCGTTCATTACCAGATCTCGTTCGGCTGTGTGCACCTGCTTATCGTGGACGTCGCGGAAAGCGATGGCGGGGTGCGGATAGCCGAGCGAACCAAGAAGGAGGATTTCCCTTGAGTACTGCAACGCAAAAGGCCAAGATGAGCTCACGGCATGTGCTGCTCATCATCACCGGCATCATGCTCACCTTCGGGTGCTCGGCGCTCACGTTTTCGACGTGGACGAACTTCCAGCCGGTCGTGTCGGAGGCCATGGGCATGGTTACCTCCACTGGCGCGATCGATACGGCTCCCTTCGCGCTCTACATCACCGTTCTGTATCTGACGATGACCGTGGTGTCCCCGATGGCGGGCAAGCTTATTCAGAAGATGGACATTCGCATCATACTGAGCGTGTCTGCCGCGTTGGTGGGCATCGCGTTCATCCTTATGAGCATTTACACCGAGATCTGGCAGTTCTACATCTCTGGCGTGCTTCTGGGCTTGGGCGAAATCTCCATCCTGTGGCTCGCTATCCCTACGCTCATGAACCGCTGGTTCAAGAAGAGCGCCGGTTTCTTCATCGGTATCTGCATGGCTATGACGGGCGTCGGTGGCGCTATCTGGAACTCGTTGTTCACCGCGCTGAACTCTAGCGGCACGTCGTATCAGACCATCTATCTGATTTGGGGAATCGTGGCGCTGGCTACTTCGCTTCCGTTCACCTTGTTCTGCATCCGCTCTACGCCCGAGGAAGTGGGCCTGCAGCCCTACGGCGCCGAGATCGCCGAGGACGGCACGGTAGAGAAGGCGAAGGGCCTGTCTGCTTCCAAAGCCATGAAGAGCCCCGTGTTCTACGCTGTGTTCATCTATGCGGGCATCATCAACTTCCTGACCATCATCGCGCCGCAGTTCCCGTCCTACATGCGCTCGCTGGGTGCGGCGGGCACTGTTGCCTACGACGTGGCCGTGGTCGGCGGCGTCATGTCCGTTGCCGTCATGGTCGCCCAGGCGATCTCCAAGGTGGCCATGGGCGGTTTCGCTGACAAGAATGCCAAGGTCACGATGATCACCGCGTTCGTCGCGGGCGTTGCGGGCATCTTGCTGGTGTGGCTGGGGGTTCAGTCCGAGATCGCTCTGTACGCCGGTGCCTGCATCTACGGCTTCTTCTTTGCCAGCGCCGTGGTGCTGTGCCCCATCGTGGTGCGCCAGGTGTTCGGCACTCGCGAATACTCCGAGATCTACTCTCGCGTGTCCGTGTTCGTCAACCTCATGGGCGCTTTCGGTGCCACTATCTGGGCGTTCCTCGGTTCGAATTTCGGTTACGACAGCGTGTTCATCGTCGGTATCGTCGGCCAGGTGGTCGTGCTGCTGTGCGGTCTGTACGCCTTCGGCAAGCAGAAGAGCGTCCAGGCTCAGTGGACCGAATAACGGTTCTTGCAATAGCGTGACTCAAGTGCTTCGATCCCGCCTGTCAACAGGCGGGATCGTTTTTTCGGTGATATAATACCGCCAAGGGGTTTTCTTGAATCATGGATACGGGGCCTACTACGGGGAGGTGCGTTTTCGTGTGCGATTTGCTAGGTAGAGCTGTCGGCCGACGAACGGAGCGCGCATGAACCTTTCTCAGCTGTATTACTTCGCCAAGCTGTCCGAGATGCAGCATTACGCGAACGCTGCCAAAGAGCTTTACATCACCCAGCCTTCGCTTTCTCACGCTATTAAATCGCTCGAGGCCGAATTGGGGGCTCCCTTGTTCGAGAGGGAAGGGCGTCGCATGAAGCTCACGCCGCTCGGTCGCGCTTTTGCCGAACACGTCAAGCGCGGCTTGCGCGAGATCGACAAAGGGGTGGCTCTGGCGCAGGAGTACAACGGCAAGTTGAGCGGTACGGTGAACATCGGCTCCATTTACACGGTGCAGGGCGATTATTTACCCATGTTGTTGCGCGACTACCATGCCCAATACGGGCAAACGGTGAAGTTCAACCTGTTTCAGGGGTTTTCGACGCCGTTGGTGGAGGCGCTCGAACGCGACGAATACGACGTGGCGTTCACGGCCAAGGTTCCCAACAAGCCCGATCTATGCTTCGAGCACGTGGTGTCCCATCAGCTGGTTGCCTTCGTTGCACCGTCGAATCCTATCGCTCATCTGAAAAGCGTCTCGCTGGGGGATTTGCGCGGGCGCTTGGTGTACACCTATCGCCGCGGAACGCCCATAGGCGAGAACGTCAACGACGCGTTGGAGGAGTTCGGCGTGTCGGCCGTGCAGGAATATGAGGATGAGATCTCGTTGGGGGGCATGGTTCAGGCCGATCCGCGCGCCGTTGGCTTGGCTACGCTGTCTATCGGCCTGAAGTCGTTCAGCGATATCGTTATCATTCCCATAGAGGACATCCCGCAGGATTTTCACCGCATCTATATGGTGTATAAACGCGATGCGTTCAGAAGCCGCGCTGTAGAGAGCTTCATCGAGTTCACGTCGGACTACGTGCCCCCTAAGGGCGCGATTCCCAGTACGGGGACATTCTCGTAAGGGGGAGGCGGACGATGAGGGACGTGAGGGGCGCGCCATTTTGATCGGACGTGCGGTGGGTTCCGTCTTGCATGTCCTCGACGCCTACGTAGAAGACGAACCCGCGTTTGCACATGAACGTGCATTCCAGGCAGACGTCCTTGTCGCAATACACGTACGCGTCCTCGTCGGCCAAGGCGAACAGCAAAGGAGAGCGCTTCTTCGGCAGGACGTACTTCAGCTGCGAACCGGTGAACGTCTTCAAAGCTATCCACTGAATGCGGAAGCGGTCGTCGCTGATGCGCCACGAGCATTCCACGGCGTTGCTGTTGAATCCCCCGAGGATGCGGTAATCGAACTCGATGCCCTCGGGCAGCGCATCGAGTTCCGTTAGCTCCATGCGCTCAAGCGCGCTCCCGCAGCATGTCGGGAGGGCCTGCATGTCGTGCGCATAGGGGGGCTCGGCCATCGGATTGCGCAGGCCGTCCGAAAACGATCCCGGGAGGCTGCCTGCGATTCCCTGAAGCACGCGCCCGCATTCGGGGCAGCGATAGAAGGGGAGGTCGTCGTCGGCGATGCGGGGCTTCCATGTGGCACGCGTGCGTGTGACGCTGTACTTTTGCTCGATCATCGTTCGTCCCTTTCAGGCTGCGTGCTTGCAAGCGAGCTGTCGCGTAGGGCGCGCTCGTTCGATAGCAGGCGTTCGGCGAGGATATCGGATAGCCAGTTGCGTTTGACTTTCCCGCTTTCGGTCATCGGGATGCGATCGACGTATTCGATGCGTTCTGGCCAAAGGCGTTTTTGCACGTTGCGGCCTTTTAGGAAGTCCGCAACGTCGGTCACGCTGGGACGCGCCTCGCCGGACGCGACGGCGAACAGGCAAATGCGCTCACCGAGTCGCGGATCGGGCATGCCGATGGTTGCATGGCTTCCGATGCCGGGACATCCGGTTACCGCTTCGTCCACTTCGGCGGCGCTGATGTTCTCACCGCCTCGGATGATGATCTCCTTGCGCCTGCCGTTGATTCGGATGCGTCCGCGATCGTCCATCGAGCACAGGTCGCCGCTTGCGAACCAGCCGTCCGAGCTGAGCGCTTCGTCGGTTGCTTCAGGATTGCCGAGGTAGCCCACGAACACGTTCGGTCCGCGCGAGAGCTCTTCGCCTTGCATGCCGGTCGGTACGTCGCGGCCCTGCTCGTCCACCACGCGCACTTCGATCCCTTTGAAGGGGCGTCCTGAGAACTTCCCGTTCCAGCCGAGCGCGTAGGCGGGCGGAACGTACACATGCGGGCAGCTTTCGGTGGACCCGTACACTTCACATAGTACGATGCCCTTCTCCCGTGCCCTGTGAACCATCGTTCCGGGGACGGGGGCTCCGCCGCACAGATAGAAGCGCAGCTTCGTCGGGCGCTTGCCCGTGCGCTCCATTGCTCCCAGCAAGTCGTAGATGAAAGGCGTGGCGCCCATGGACCAGGTGACACCTTCGACGTTCATGAGGTCGATCGCGCTTTCGGCGTCGAATTTTTCTTGCAGTACGGCTTTTCCTCCCAGCAGCAGGGGGGAAAGCAGGCCGTGGTTGAAGCCGGTGGCGTGATTGAGCGGCGCAGGCATGAACATGACATCGTCGGACGTGAGCTCCAGCTCTTCGGTGAACGCTCGTTCCGAGAACAGCAGGTTGTTGTGCGTGAGAAGGACGGCTTTCGGGTTGCCCGTCGTACCCGACGTAGCGAGGATGAGGGCGGCGTCGTCGGCTGTCGTGCGCTGAGGCTTCTCTTTGAGCGGCTCGTAGCTTTCCAGGATGCGCTCGACGAGGGGAAAGGTGGAGATGGCCGACCGGTCGCGATCGAATACAGCGACGCCTTTAAGCGAGGGGACGTCTGCTTCGACGGACTCGATCTGGGCGTCGAAACGGCATCCTCGCGAGAACGCCGGGCAGATGAACGCGGCGCTTTTCACCTGGTTGAGCACGTAGCGCAAGTCTCGTTCGTTGAATGCGCGCGACAGCGGGTGCATGACGGCCCCAGCCTTCAGGCATGCGACGTACACGATGCAGAACTCCGCCCATACGGGCATCTGGAAGCTGACCACGTCGCCCTCTTCGACGCCGACGTCCTTCAGCCAGGAAGCCAGGCGCGCCGCCGCGTCGTCCACGTAGGCGTAGGTGTAGCGGTTGCCGCGGTCGTCCACGACGTACTCGCGGTCGGCGCAGGCCCGGGCCTGCCGGTTCCAAACGTCGTAGAGCGTCTCTTCCGTCCAATACCCCTGCTGATAGTACAGCCGCTTGCGCTCTTCGTCGATCTTCAGGTTCGTTATCATTCCCGTCTCCTTGCGATTGCGCAGCCCGTCGTTCTCGGGTGGGCGCGCTCGCGCGCACCCGAGAACGAGCTGCGATGCGAGAAGGCCGGGCGCGCCTCGCAGCTCGTCCGGCCTTCTTGTCGGCCCCTTATGCGAAGATGGACGTGCTTCCGCGAACTTCGCCCGCCTCCACGGCGGCGGCGATCTGCTCGTCGGTGTAGCCGAGCTCCTTCATGATGTCGAAGGTCTGCTCGCCCATGTTCCCGTAGTTCTTGTACTCGGGCGCACCGGGCATGGAGTCGAAGTGGACGGGGCTCGTGGCCATGATACGGTCTCCCGAGGGGTAGGGGATCTTGACCAGCATGTCGTTGTCCCAGCAGTTCTGGTCCTCGTAGATGTCCGTCGGCGTGGCGGCGGGCTCGCAAGGCATGTCGTTGGCCTTGAACGTCTCGAGGATCTGGGCCTGCGTGTACTTCTTGAAGTTCGCGTCCAGCAGGTCGACGACCTGCTGGTTCAAAGACTTCTCGTTCACCTTGGCGCAGATGTTCGCCTCGGGATCGATGGCGAAGAACTCCTGCGGATCGATTTCGAGCGCCGTGCAGATCTTCTCGAAGTCGCGGTCGTACTCGGGGAGGCACACGCACACCCACTTGCCGTCCGCGCAGCAGTACATGTTGTTGAAGGGGTTGGGCACTTCGCGGCGGTTCTTGGGGTAGGCGTTGCCGTACTGCGCCGAGATGATGCCGGTGGACAGCGTGTACAGGCCGGCGTGCTGCAACGGCACGCTGACGCGGTCGCCCGTGCCCGTGGCGGTGCGGCCGTACAGGGCCGCGGCGATGCCGGCGGCGAGGAACAGGGAGACGCTGAAGTCGCCCAGCCCGTTGGTGGGGATGAGCGGGGCGTCGCCGCGGTTCACGGTGGTGCCGAACACGCCGCCGCGCGCCATGTAGCAGGTCACGTCGAATCCGGCGGCGTCCTTTTCGGGGCCCTTGTCGCCGTATCCGGTCACCTGGGCGTACACCAGCTTCGGGAACTTCTCGTGCAGCGTCTCGTAATCCAGCCCCATCTTGACGAGCGACTTGGTGCGGTTGCTGGTCAAGAAGACGTCGGCCTCGGCCAGAAGCTTCATCATGACGTCCATGCCCGTCTCGCTCTTCAAGTTGAGCGTCATGAACTTTTTGCCGAAGTTGGCGTAGTCGAACGCCAGGTTCTCGTCATCGGCCATGGGCATGTTGAACACGCCCGCCTGGCGACGCGCGGGATCTCCTCCGAACGACTCCACCTTCACGACGTCGGCTCCCCACTCCGCAAGCACGCGTCCGGTGGTGGGAGCGGCCAGGTAGCTGGTCAGATCGACGACTTTGATACCCTCCAATGGTTTCATTGCTATCCTCCATACTAAGAGCGATACAGAAGAAGGGTTATCCACCGGCGGCAGATAACCCTTCATGTAAGATAAGGTTCGTTCTCGTGCGCGGAGCGCTAAAGGGTTAGAGCTGGTACTCGACCTTGCCGCCGAACTTCTGGCAGTTGCGGGCGATGGTGATGCGCTGGACGTTCGGGGCGCCTTCCTCAAGCCACATGGCGCGTGCGTCGCGGTACATGCGCTCAACGGGGCCGTAGGGGGAGTCCTCGAAGTAGCCGTCGCCGCCGAAGATCTCGAGCATGCCGTCGGAGACGATGCGGGTGGAGTAGATCGAGAACAGCTTGCACATGGCGGCCTTCTCCTCGATGTACTTGCCGTTCGGATCCTTGTCGTACTCGCGGCCGAAGTCGTACACCATGCAGCGCAGGGCGTGCGTGTAGGTCTGCATCTCGGCGATCTCGCGCTTGATCATCTGGCGCGTGGCGATGGGCTTGCCGAACGTGACGCGATCGTTGGCGCGGGCGAGGCTCATCTCCAGCATGCGCTGGCACATGCCGAGGTTGGAAGCGGCGATGTGGGCGCGGGAGACGGAGAGGGAGTGGATGGCGATTTCCATGCCCTGGCCTTCTTCGCCCAGCAGGTACTTCTTGTCAAGCTTCATGTTCGTGAACTTGAGGCCGGTGTGGGCCGCGCCGCGAGCGCCCATCATGTGGGGCATCGGGGTGGTCTCGTAGCCGGGGGTGTCGCACGGCACGAAGAAGGCGGACAGGCGCTCGTCGCCCTGCTTCTCCGGGTCGGTCACGGCGATGACGTACGCGAACTCGCAGCAGTCGGTGTGGGAGATCAGCCACTTCTCGCCGTTGAGGATGTAGTCGCCGTTCTCGTCCTTCTCGGCCGTCGTGTGGATGTCGGCGCCGGTGCCGCCGGACTGCTCGGTCAGGGCGAAGCAGGTGAACACGGTCTTGTCCTGGAACTTGTCCATGTACTGGGCCTTGAGCTCGTCCGAGCCGTAGTCGTCAAGGATGCGCCAGTTCAGGTCGGCAGCGTAGTGCAGGTGCATGCGCATGCCGCCCGGGCCGCGGGAGAACTCCTCCTGGACCCTGAGGATGTCGAGCTCCGACAGATCCCATCCGCCGTACTGCGAGGGCAGCGCGAAGCGGTACAGGTCGTTCTTGATCGCCAGATCGTAGAACTCCTGGGGGAACTTGTTGGTCACCTCGATCTCCGGCTGCATCTCCTCGAGCGGCCCCTCGACCAACTCGCGGATCTGCTTGAGGTAGGCCTCGAACTGCTCTTCGGTCAACTTGCTCATGTGACCCTCCTTTTCCTAAGGTTTCGAGCCTTGCATTCCGATGGCGGCGCCATCTGATGAGGTCATTCTGCGCCCTCGGCAGGCCCGCGTCTAATGCCCGGTTCCTTCGTTTGAAGGGCGATTTCGATAGATGCGGTCTATCGATCGCGTCGTTTTTCGGAAACCCCACGTGAAACGGGGCCGAATCGGGCGGGTTGCAGGCAGATGCGATGTCGATTAACGGTACAAAAACGAGATACTGTGTGGTTTTCGCGTCCTTGTGATCACCCTCTTGCAGCGCGAAAAGATTTGTGCACCTGCACAAATATGGATCGATCGATGACTGTCAAACAACAACCTGCCACAAGAACGGGAATATGGGTAACAAACGACAAGCTCAGCCTTGCCCAGATCCGCGTTTCTGACCGTCACAATCATGCGCGCCATGTCGGATACTGAGGGCGATGTCTCGTCCTGCGCTATGGGAAACGGCGCGGAGGCGGTTCGGGTTCGCGCGGGGAGACGCGCGGGCAGGTCGATCTATATATAGAGGGGGAGTGTTGCGCATGAACGCCGTTGCAACCCAGAGGATGACGATGCGGCACTGGGGAGTGCTCGCGACCTGCGTGTTCTGCACGTTCGGATGCGCAGCGGTCGCGTTCAGCGTTCCGGGCCTATGCTACAGGCCCGTGTCCCAGTACCTAGGGGTGGACGTGTTCGACGTGTCCCTGTACATGACCATCGTGTATTTGACCGAGGTCGTGCTGTCGGCTCCGGTCGGAAGGCTGCTGCAGCGTTTCGACATGCGCATCGTCTGCACGGCCGCGGCGTGTTCGACCAGCCTGGGTTTCGCGGCCATGTCGTTCTACACCGAGCTGTGGCAGTGGTACCTTTCGGGCGTGCTGATAGGCTTCGGCGAAATCACGCTGCTTTGGCTGATGGTGGCCAGCTTGCTGAACCGCTGGTTCAGCAAGAGGCTCGGGCTGGTCATCGGCCTGTCCTACGCGATGACCGGCGTGGGCGGCGCCGTGCTCAACCTGGTGGGGCAGTTCCTGCTGGGCGCGGACCTCTCCGGATGGCGCGAGGTGTACCTCGTGCTCGGCCTCGTGGCCTTCGCGCTGTCCGTCCCGTTCACGCTGTTCGCCATCCGATCGCATCCGGAGGACGTCGGGCTGAAGGCGTACGGCGCAGTGCTCGAGCCTTCGGTCGCGCAGGTCGACGGCGCCGGCGACGCGCTGCCCGGCATTCCCGCCAAGCAGGCGTTTCGGAAGTGGTACTTCTTCGCGCTCGTCTTCGCCGGGTGCATGGCGAACATCGGCGGCATCTTCCCGCAGCACTTCACGACGTACTACCAAAGCTTCGTCGCCGTCGACCGCGAGACGCTGCAAGCCGTCGGCGCCCTCATGGTCATGTCGGGGACGTTGGAGGCTTTCACGATGGCGGGCATGGCCGGCGGCAAGGTGCTGATCGGCGCGTTGGAGTCGCGCTCCATCCAGCTGGCGCTCGTCATAGGATGCGTCGGCGGGTTCCTGGGCCTCTCCGGAATCTGGATCGGCGGCGAGGCGGTGATCCTGCCGGTGCTGTTCGGCGGCGGCATGCTGTACGGCCTGATCTACCCGTTCGTCACCACGCTCCTGCCGTACCTCACGCGTTTGATCTTCGGCAGCAAGGACTACGATAGGATCTACTCGGTCGTGTTGATTCCCGTGAACCTGGTGGGAGCCTTCGCCGCGTCGGGCTTGGCGCTGATCTACCAGAACGCCGGATGGGACGCGTTCTTCATCGTGGGGCTGGCCAGCATCGTGGTCATCTACTTGGGATTCAACGTGGCATACTACGCCGGGCGAAGGGTGTATTTGGAGAAGCTGTAGGCGGCGCCCGAAGCTGCCGCGAACGACGGAGGGGCCGACGGACGATCCGTCGGCCCCTCCGTCGTGTTCGAGGTCGCGCCCCTAGAGGTCGAAAAGCAGCTCGGAGTCGTCCTCGTCATCGAAGGCGCACCAGCAGTTCGAGTCAGAGAACAGCAAGAACGCCTCCGGCCCGATGTCCATGCGAAGGCCGTCTTCGGAGAACGTCGAGCCGAACACGGCTTCGAACTTCTCGCGCACGCCGTCGTCGACGGCTTCGGCGAGCCACGCCCACGCGCTCACCGGGTCGCCCGGACCGTCGAACATCGCCTCGAAGCCGCCTTCCACGGGTTCGCCTCGTCGGTCGAGGAGCATGTCGCCGTTGATGGAGAAGCATCCGGAGAGCACGATGCGGGCGACATCGCATCCTTCGTCATGCGAGATGTTCGATCGCTCGAAGAAGAGGATGCGCGTCCCGTCGGGCGCTTCGACGTAGCGGGGCCCCTCCGCGCCGGCCATCGCGGCCGCCAAGCCGGCGGCCATCGCCAAACCGGCGCTGCTTTCGTCTGGGAGCATGGTTTCGGGATCCTTTCTATCGGTCGCCGGCGCCCTGAAGCACCTGCCTCTTCAGGGCGCTTTTATGCGACGAGCTTCGGAGACCTCAAATCTACCAGCTGTGAAAGCGTCCTGCGACGGATAATTGTCCTGATCTATCCGGTTCGCGTCCGGGCCTTCTAGAAATCGCTGCGCTGCATGTTGAGGTAGTTCAGCAGCTCGCTGCGCTTGTGGATCTGCATCTTCTCGTAGATGTGCCGCACGTGGGTGTTCACGGTGTACGGCGATATCACCAGCTTCTCGGCCATGTTGTTCGTGGTGTAGCCGCGCGCGATGAGCACGAGGATCTCGGCCTCGCGCCCCGACAGGCTGAACTCCTTGGCCACCTCGGAGCAGATCTCGTCGATCTCGGCCTTCGTGGGCGGCGCGGCCGTCAGCGCCACGATGTTGAACTCCTGGCGCACCAGCGGCACCAGCAGCACGGCCAGCACGCACATGAGCCCCAGGCACGTCTCGGGCGTGATGGCGAAGGCCAGCTCGGGGGCGTGCTCGTAGCCTACGGCCCACGTATTGCCTACGGCGATGCCCGCGCGCACGAACGCGCCGGAGAAGGCGAACGCTACGGCCGGCGTCACGTAACCTTTCGAGGTGAGGATGCCGAAGTACATGATGAGCAGGATTTCCAGCAGCGACGAGATGCCGGTCGCCATGATGAAGGCGGGGAAGAACGCCACCTCGTCGGCCAGGAACAGCGCGAACGCCGCGATCAGCAGCACCAGCAGCCAGGGGAACATCTTGAATATGTTGGCCTTGTCCTTCGACGCGATGCTGATGCCGGCGATGCCCAGCATGATGGCCGCCCCTCCGAGGATGCCCAGCGTGAAGCTGACGTCTCCGGTGGGCAGCACCTCCCAGGGGATGATGGCCACGAGGAAATAGCACGCGACGCTGGCCAGGAAGGTGATGATGCTCACCGCGACCATGTTCTTGAGACCGCCCTGGGCCGCGCTCTTCGGCAGCAGCACCGGAAACGCCCGCGAGCCGTCGCGGCGAGCGGCCACCAGCAGTATGCCGGAGGCGATGGGCAGCAGTGAGACGAACGCCGTCGTCACGTACGAGGGCAGCACCCACGCCAGGATGATGGTTCCGAGCAGCGTCAGGCCGAACGTCGTGCCGATGTGGCGGAGGGTGAAGTTCGCCTTCACGCAGGCGTAGCGCTCGCCCCAGAGGATCCACATGACCGATTCGGTGATGCCGAGAAAGAAGGACAGCGCGTAGGCGAGGCCGGGCACCGTGAACACTTGAGGAATCAGGCATATCGCCAACGTTGCAAGGCAGGTGAGCGCCGGCGCGGCCACGTAGAGCCAACGGTAGGCCGAGAGGTGCCGCTTGCGCCCCAGCGCGAACGCGATGAGCAGCAGCGAGACCACGGTGGCGCCCAAGTTCACCAGCCAGGAGATGGTGACGCGCTCGTCCAGCAGTTCGGTCTGCGTGAACATGTGCGGGACGAACCATAGAGCGTAGTGCCATGCTAAAAGCAACGCGAATCCCACGTATTTCAGCGCAGGACGAGTCGCAAGATCCGTCAAGTACCCCTCTTTTCCCGTTTTCCGGTCCGACGGTGCTGCCGATTGGAGCGTCATAAAGCCGACCACCCTTCCTATCTCCCGTTAGCGATGGATGATGATGCCGTTGAGCTGCCCTTTCGCAGGGTGGCTCCCAATGCCTCCGCCTTATTCATCACGGCGAGAATCTATCACTAATTCTTCGGTAACGCCTCGCAAGAAAGTAAGTATTAGGCCAATTAGTGGGGATTTTGCGATGGCAAAACCACAGTCTGCGAACAGAATGCACCCAACGGCTCGGTTCACCGCCGGTCGCCGCCATGAACGTGCCGGCGACCGACTGAGAGACCGGGCGCAGACAAGGAGAAAGGAAGTAAGGATGTCACTGCTTGCCAAGAGCAAGGGAGAGGTTACCTACAAGGAGCTCTCCACCCTGCACAAGTGGGCGCTCGTCGTGCTCATCTCCATGGGCTCGTCGATCATCTACGCGCCGATGTATCTGAAGAACGTCTTCTACGATCCGCTGATGCAGGCGCTCGGCGCCACCAACGCCGACCTCGGCCTCATGGTGTCGGCCTACGGCATCGCCGCCATGATCTGCTACCTGCCCTCTGGCATCGTGGCCGACAAGTTCCGCATGCGCACGCTGGCATGGGTCGGTTTCATCGCCACCGCCGTTCTCGTGTTCGTGTACGCCATGCTGCCTTCCGTGCAGATCTGCCTGATCCTGTTCGTGCTCATGGGCGTCACCTCCATCCTCGTGTGGTGGGGCACGCGCTTCAAGGTCATCCGCCTGTGCTGCGAGGAGAACGAGTACGCCTCCAAGATCGGCATCAGCTACTCCATCTACGGCGTCACCGGCCTCGTTATCGGCCTCATCAACGCCGGCATCATCGCGGCCATCTCCGGCTCCGCGGGCGTGCAGGCCATGCTCATCTTCCTGGGCGTCGTCATCGCCGTCCTGGGCGTCGTCTCCTTCTTCATCATCCCCGACTTCAAGGGCGAGATCAACAAGGACGCCAAGCTGTTCAGCGTCAAGGAGGCCATCCAGGCCATCAAGCACCCCGGCGTCATCTGGGCCTGCGTCGCATACTTCGCCTGCTACGCCGTGTACCAGGGCGCTACCTACACCACGCCGTACCTCACGCAGTGCTTCAACGCCGACGGCAACCTCGTGAACATCGTCGGCCTCATCCGCACCTACGGCATCGGCCTCATCGCCGGCCCCATCGTCGGCTTCATCGCCACGAAGATCAAGAGCCCCTCGAAGACCATCCTGGGCGGCTTCATCCTGTCCATCGCGGTGCTCGTCGGCTTCATTCTGTTCCCGCAGGATCCCTCCGGCGCCATGGTCGCCTCCATCCTCGTGGTCGTGTTCGGCTTCACCACCTACGGCGCCTTCTCCATCGGCTCCTCGCCGCTGTCCGAGGTCAAGATCCCCATGGCCATCTTCGGCACCGCCTCCGGCCTGCTGTCCGTCATCGGCTTCCTGCCTGACGTGTTCATCCACACCTGGTACGGCGGCATGATCGACGCCCAGGGCACGGCAGCGTTCTCCAGCATCTTCGGCTTCGAGATCATGTTCGGCGTCATCGGCTGCATCGCGCTGGTCATGCTGCTCCGCTCCATCAAGAAGCACTTCGGCGCCTCCGACGCGGTCGCGGCCGCAGAGGACGGCGAGTCCGCCAAGGCGTAACGCGCCGCCAGCGAGCGCGGGGGCGCGCCGCTGCAAGCAGCGTCCCCGCGTCTCGATCCCGTTGTTCCACCGGATCCACCATCCCGCATCGATCGGTTCGCGAAAGAAGGTTGCAATGAACAAGCTCGACGTGCTCTCGAAGATCAACCCGCAGATGAAGGCCGTGCTCGCCAAAGAGGATGAGCTGGCGGGCGACGCGAACGATACCAGCGTGGGCTTCGAGAAAATGCGCGAGAACTACGTGGCCGGCCGCGCGTTCTGGTGCGAGGGCGGACCGGTCATGGCCGAGAAGCTCGATGCCGAGGTGGACGGCCCCTACGGCGCCATTCCGGTGCGCTACTACTATCCCACGGCTGCAGCCGCTGCTGGCCGTGCGGCAGGGGAGCCCGCCATGCCGGCCATCGTGTACGTGCACGGCGGCGGGTTCGTGCTGGGCAACCTCGACACGCACGACCGCGTGTGCCGCGTCCTGGCAAGCCATGCCGGCGTGCCGGTGGTGGCCGTCGACTACCGTCTGTCGCCCGAGGCCAAGTTCCCCAGCGCGGTGGAGGAGGTGGCCGCCGTGGCCTCCTACCTGCACGAGCAGGGCGCCCGTCACGGCATCGACGGCGAGCGCCTGTCCTTCGCCGGAGACTCCGGCGGCGCGCATCTGGGCCTTGCGGCCACGATGTACCTGCGCGAGGAGAAGGGCGCAAGCGACTTCGTGAAGTGCTGCCTTCTGTACTACGGCTGGTTCGGCCTGACCGACTCGTCCTCGATGCGCCTTCTGGGCGGTCCGTGGGACGGGCTTACCGAGGCCGACTGGCAGTTCTACATGCAGATGTACGCGAACGACCCCGCCGAGCTGGCGGCCAGCCCCTACGCGAACCTGTTCCTGAACGACCTGGAGCGCGACATGCCGGCCTGCTACATCGCGGCGGCCGAGTACGACCCGCTGCGCGACGACAGCGCCACGCTGGCAGCCATCTGCGAGCAGTACGGCACGCCCGTCCGCTACGAGGTGTTCGAAGGCGTCATCCACGCGTTTCTGCACTACACCAAGATGCTCGATGCGGCAAACGACGCCCTCGAGCACGGCGCGACCTTCTACCGCGAGCAGCTGGGGCTGTAGGCGCCGCGGCCGGAAGACCAATCAAGGCTACAGCGGGGGATCAGCCCCGTTGCACAAACACTAAAAGGAGGATCGTCATGGATTTCAAGTTGACGGACGAGCAGGAGCTTATCGTCGATAGCTACCGCGAGTACATGGAGAGCGAGAACTGGGAGACTTACTTCCACGAGTGCGACGAGAAGCACGAGTACCCGCTGCGCTGGGTGAAGGGCCTCTGCGAGCTGGGCTTCGACCAGATCATGCTCCCCGAGAGCCACGGCGGCCTGGGCCTGGAGCAGCCCTGCGTGACGCTGATGGCCGTGTACGAGATCCTGGGCAAGTACGGCGCCCCCACCTACGTGCTGTACCAGCTGCCCGGCTTCGAGACCATCATCCGCGAGGGCACCGAAGAGCAGATCGAGGCCGTCATGAGCACGCTGGGCTCCGGCGAGCAGATCTGGAACTCGGCCTGCACCGAGCCGGGCGCCGGTTCCGACGTGGGCGCGCTGGCCACCACCTACAAGCGCGAGAACGGCAAGATCTACCTCAACGGCACCAAGACCTTCATCACCTCCTCGGCCGGTGTGAAGTACCTCGTCATCATGGCGAAGAACGCCGACGACCCGACCATGTTCACCGAGTTCTTCCTCGATATGTCCAAGCCGGGCGTGAAGCTGTCCCCGCTGACCAAGCTGGGCCTGCGCATGGACAGCTGCTGCGAGGTCTACATGGACAACGTGGAGCTCGAGGAGAAGGACATCTTCGGCAAAGAGGGCAACGGCTTCATGCGCGGCGTGTCCGACTTCAACTTCGAGCGCTGGCTCGTGGGCGCCTGCGACTACGGCACCGCCATCTGCGCCTTCGAGGACGCTATGGCGCACGCGAACAGCCGCATCGCCTTCGGGAAGCCCATCAGCCGCTTCCAGCTCAACCAGATCAAGATCACCGATATGTGCATCAAGCTGACGAACATGAAGAACATGCTGTACGAGGCCGCCTGGAACGCAGACAACAACGACGGCAACTTCGACCCGGCCGCTGCCGCCATGTGCAAGTACTACTGCGCCAACGCCTCCTTCGAAGTGACCGATGACGCCATGCAGATCATGGGCGGCATCGCCGTGGCTTCTGAGCATCGCATCAACCGCATCTGGCGCGACCTGCGCGTCGACCGCGTCTCCGGCGGCACCGACGAGATGATGATCCTCGCCACCTCCAAGGGCGCCTCCATCAAGTACAAGCAGAAGTAAGCAGGAGCTCCGTTTAGTCAGTATTGGACAGGGCTGTCGTGGCGAGTCGGATAGCGGTGAAGGTTCCGAGGTCAATGAGGTAAGCGGCCTATCGGCCGTGTCCGAATGACCTCGGGTTCTGAACCGCTAGCCGGCAGCCACGGCAAGCCGTCACCAACCAAGGAGGATTCAACCATGGCAATTCCTACCGAAAAGCCCTCGTACGGCCCGCTCGACGGCGTCAAGGTCGTGTACGCGGCAGTGGAGCTGGCCTGCCCGAAGGCCGCCGACCTCATGGCCGACTGGGGTGCCGACGTCGTCTGGCTCGAGAACACGGGCGCGGGCGACACTATCCGCGACACCGCGTACGTGAAGCAGGCCGAGCGCCGCAACCAGCGCTCGGTGGCCCTGAACTACTTCTCCGAAGAGGGCAAGAAGGTGTTCTTCGACCTCGTGAAGGACGCCGACATCTTCATGGAGGCCTCCAAGGGCGGCACGTGGGCTCGCAAGGGCATCACCGACGACGTGCTGTGGGAGCTCAACCCCAAGATGGTCATCGTACACGTCTCCGGCTTCGGCCAGGAGGGCGACCCCAAGATGGTGAAGCGCGCCGCCTACGACCTGACGGTGATGGCCTACTCCGGCATCATCATGCAGAACGGCACGGAGGAGCAGCCCATGCTCCCCGGACCCTACGCGGGCGACTACTTCAATACGCTGATGATCGCCTCCTCGGCGCTGGCGGCTCTGTACAAGGCCGAGAAGTCCGGCAAGGGCGAGAGCATCGACCTGGCCATGTACGAGACGCTTCTGGCCATCGGCCAGTACTACCTGGTCGACTACCTTAACGAGGGCATCAAGTGGCCTCGTCCGGGCGCCCGCAACCAAAACCTCTGCGGCATCGGCGAGTTCAAGTGCAAGGACGGCTTCCTGGGCGTGTGCCTGTACGGCGTCGACCAGAACAAGTACTTCCTCGAGACCATCGGCCTGGGGCATCTCTGGGGCACCGAGGACATCCCCGAGGACACGAGCGGCCTGTGGCTGTCCAACCCGCACGCCGACGAGATCCAGAAGGCGTTCGAAGAGTACTGCCTGGCCAACTCGAAGTACGACATCGAAGAGGACTTCGCCGCGCACCGCATTGCCGCGCAGGTGGTCAACGACATGGAAGACCTCGTGGAAGAAGAGCACCTGAAGCTGCGCAACACGTGGGTCGACTGGGAGACGGTCGACGGCGAGACCTTCCACGGCCTCGGCGTGTTCCCGAAGTTCAAGAACAACCCGGGCCAGATCTGGCGTCCGATGCCGCATCAGGGCGGCGACACCGTCGACGTCATGACGAAGCTGGGCTACACGCAGGAGCAGATCGACGAGCTGGCCGCGGCCGGCGTCGTGAAGATCGGCTAACGCGGTACCTCGCGCCCGGGAATCGCTTCCCGGGCGCCACGTCGGATGCGCGGCCGGCAGAACTCGCCGCGCATCCGCACGATGCCGCCCTTGCGGGCGAGGGCCCTCGACGACGGCATCGTGCGGATTACCAGGGGATCGACGGATGGAAAAGGTGAGACGATTGACCGACATCGTGGGAAACGAAACGGTGCGCAGCCTGTGGGACGGCCTCGTGGCCGCGTGCGGCGAGCGCGAGTTCCTCCTCTTCCGCGATCGCACGGGTTCGACCAGCTCGTACACGTACCGCGCGTTCAACGAGGAGATCGACCGCGCGGCCAACGTGTTCCTCTCGATGGGGGTCGCGGCCGGCGAGCGCGTGGCCGTGCAGCTGTGCACGTGCCCCGAGTTCATGATGTGCCTGTTCGGGTTGGCGAAGATCGGCGCCGTCATGGTGCCCATGAACGAGCAGTACCTGGTGGAGGAAGCCGCGTTCGTGCTCGAGCGTACCGAGGCCTCGTGCGCGGTGGTTGAGCCGAAGTTCCTCGACCTGTACCGCGCCGTGCGCGACAGCGGCCCGTATTGCCCCAAGGGCGTGCTGGTGGCGCGCACGCACGACGACAAGGTCGAGGGCGTCGAAGAAGCGCGCGCCGCCCTCGAGCGCGACGGGTCCCTGCACGACTTCTCGCGGCTGCGCGCCGAGGCGGCGGCCGAGCTCGACGAGGTGCGCCCGCTGAGCGCCGACGACCCGGCCGAGATCATCTTCACGTCCGGCACCACCTCGCGCCCGAAGGGCGTGGTGCTCACGCATGCGAACATCCTGTTCAGCGGCTTGTATGGCGACTGGGAGGTCGCGCTGACGAAGAACGACCGCCTGCTCACCACCATGCCCGCCTGCCATTCCAACTTCCAGCTGGCCGCGCTCATGCCGGTGCTCACTGTGGGCGCCACGCTCATCGTGGTGGAGAAGTACAGCGCCAGCCGCTTCTGGTCGCAGATCCGCGAGTTCAAGGCAACCGTCACGCAGTGTGTGGCCATGATGCTGCGCACGCTCATGCTGCAGCCCGCCTCGCCCGACGACCGCAACCACGAGCTGCGCGAGATCCTCTACTTCCTGCCGGTGTCCGACGCCGAGAAGGAGGCGTTCGAGCAGCGCTTCGGCGTGTCGCTCATGAACACGTACGGCTCCACCGAGTCCATCGGCTGGGTGCTCACCGACCCGCCCACCGGCGCGCGCCGGGGGCCTTCCGTGGGACGCGCGGGACTTGGCTACGAGGTGCGCATCACGCGCGAGGACGGCACGCAGGCCGACCCGGGCGAGGTAGGCGAAATCCAGGTGAGGGGCGTGCGCGGCCGCACCATCATGAAGGAGTACTTCAACGACCCCGAGGCCACGGCGCGCACGTTCACCGAGGACGGCTGGCTGAAGACCGGCGACAAGGGGTACGTGGACGAGGACGGCTGGTTCTTCTTCGTCGACCGCAAGGTGAACATGATCAAGCGGGCGGGGGAGAACATCTCCACCACCGAGCTGGAGAACGTGCTGGCAGGCCACCCGCGCATCGCCGAGGCCGCGGTCATCGGCGTGCCCGATCCCATCCGCGACCAGGCCGTGAAGGCCTTCGTGCTGCCGGCCGCAGGCGCGCGGATCACCGAGGAGGAGGTGCTCGCGTACTGCGAGGAGCACATGGCGGGGTTCAAGGTCCCCTCGTACGTGGAGATCGTCGACAGCTTCCCCCGCACGTGCTCCATGAAAATCGAGAAGAAGCTGCTGCAGTAACAAGCGACCGAAGGAGAGGGATTATGGCTATCAGCACCGAGATCGTGGGCAAGGAGTTCGGGCCGTTCGTGAGGGAGTACACGTTCAAGGACCTGGAGATCTGCGCGCTGGGCTGCAACGCGGGCTACGACGGGAAGACGGACCTCGAGTACGTGAACGAGGGGGACGCCGCGAACCCCGACCTCAAGGTGCTGCCCATCTTCGGCGTGCCGCTGACCGTGCACGAGGAGATGACGCGCACGCTGGACTACGGCTACGACTACGACGGCTCGCTGCACTACGGCTTCGAGATCAAGCTGCACGCGCCCTTCAAGATGAACGACCGCATCGAGACGTTCGTCACCCAGGACGCGCTGTACGACCGCGGCGAGGGCCGCGGGTGCCTGTCGAAGCAGACCGGACGCTCCTACTCCTCCGACGGCACGCTTCTGTGCGAGACCGAGACCTGGGACGTGTGCATCTACGACGGCGGCTGGGGAGGCCCCAAGCCCCCGAAGGACATCGTGGAGATGCCCGATCGTGCGCCTGATGCCGTGGTGGAGGAGACGATGCCGCTCAACATGCCGCTGATCTACCGTCTCATGGGCGACTGGCACCAGCAGCACATCGACTTCGCCTACACCGAGCAGACGGGGCTTGCTCGTCCCATCGCCCACGGCGTGAGCTTGGGCGGCTTCACGATGCGCCACATTATCAGCTCGTTCTTCCCGGGCGAGCCGGAGCGCATGAAGCGCTTTAAGACCCGCATCACCTCGCCGGTGCTGCCGGGCACCACGCTGCAGACCCGCATGTGGAAGGTGGGCGACAACGAGATCCGCTTCCAGCTGGTCGACGCCGACGCCGACGAGACCGGCGCCAAGCCGCACCTGAACTTCGGCATCTGCGAGTGGGAGTAAGCCGCAGGTTGCCATCCTGAGCGCCGGTCGCAGGCCGTAGTCGAAGGATTCCGTGCGGCGCAAGCGGGAAACGTCACGGCTGGTGCCGCCGGGACCTTCGACTCGCTTGCGCTCGCTCGGGGTGACGGTAAGGGGAGCTTTCGCTCCGCTCAGGATGTATCGCAAGAGGAACGCATAGCACAGGAGGAGACGAGAGCATGAGCAACGTAAAGCATATGACCCAGGTAACGAGCCCTCCCATGGGCGAGGTCGCCGACAGCGCCAAGCAGATCGGCGGGGACGTGGTCCACAAGGTGAAGAAGTCGGCCAAGAAGACCATGGACGACGTTGCCATGACGCCCTTCTTGCGCAAGATCACGTTCTTCTCAAGCGGAGGCTCGTTTTTGGACGGCTACGTGCTCTCGCTCATCGGCGTGGCGCTCACGCAGATCACACCGCTGTTCAGCCTCGACGAGGCGTGGAGCGCGGCCATCGGGGCGTCGGTTTTGCTGGGCATCTTCGTGGGCACGATCGCGGGCGGCTACCTCACCGACCGCATCGGGCGCAAGAAGATGTTCATCGTCGACATCGTGGCCATCGGAACGTTCTCCATCCTGAGCGTGTTCTGCGCCGACCCGCTCCAGCTCGTGGCGGCGCGCTTCTTCATCGGCGTGTTCGTAGGCGCCGACTACCCGATAGCCACCTCGCTCATCGCCGAGTTCACGCCCAAGCAGCACCGCTCCATCTCCATGGGCATGGTGTCGGCCGCCTGGTACCTCGGCGCCACGGTGGCGGCGTTCGTGGGGTACTTCCTGTACAGCGTGGCAGGCGGCTGGCAGTGGATGCTCGGCTCGGCCGTCATCCCCTGCATCATCCTGCTGGTCGGGCGGCACGACATCCCCGAGTCGCCCATGTGGCTGGCTCAGAAAGGCCGCACCGAGGAGGCCGACGCCGTCATGCGGCGCGTGTTCGGCGAAGGCGTGGAGCTCGAGCTGGAGGATCCGGGCGAGAAGACCAGCCTGCGCAAGGTGTTCGCGGGCGGCTACGCCAAGCGCATCGTGTTCTTGGGCATCCTGACGCTGTGCCAGGTGGTGCCGATGTACGCCATCTACACGTTCGGCCCCGAGATCATGACGGCCTTCGGGCTGGGGGAGGGTCACGAGGCCATCCTGGGCGAGAGCGTGGTCAGCCTGTTCTTCCTGATCGGTTCCATCCCGGCCATGTTCTGGCTGAACTCGATGGGCCGCCGTCCGCTGCTCATCCGCTCGCTCGCCCTCATGGCGGTGGGCCTCGTCATCCTGGGCGTGTTCCCGGACGCCCCCATCTACGTGATCATCCTGGGGTTCGGCCTGTACGCGTTCTTCAGCGGCGGCCCGGGCATCCTGCAATGGCTGTACCCCAACGAGCTGTTCCCCACCGAGGTGCGCGCCTCTGCGGTGGGCATCGCCATCGCGTTCTCGCGCATCGGCACCATCATCGCCACGTACGGCACGCCGCTGTTCCTGGCCGCCTACGGCATCGGCCCCACCATGCTGATCGCGGCGGGCCTCGTGATCCTGGGTCTCGTGCTGTCGGCGTTCATGGCGCCCGAGACGAAGGGCAAGTCGCTTCTGGAGACGAGCTCGCTCGACGAGGGGGGCGCGCACCCGCGCGGGGCGTAGGGGAGGCGCCGCGCCATAACCTCGCGCGCCCGGCAACCGCCCGGGCGCGCGACGGCATCTCGCACGCCCCGTGCGCCCGCGTCGCCCGCATCCTGCGACCTCCGTGCGCGCCCGCACCTCGCGGTCCCAGTGCCCGTTCGACTTCCTTCGTCACGCGATCATCGCGCCGCCCGCACCTTGCGACCTTCGCGCCCGTCCGCGTCGCTTGCTCTTTGCGATCCCCGCATGCGCCCGACCGTCAGCGCCGTCCTCGCCTCGCCACCCTCGTGCCGCCCTCGCTTCGCGCGCCGCTCCTCGCGGCCTCCGCGCACGTTCGATCTCATCGATGTGCAGCAAAAACGAGGTTTTGGCAGTCTTTCGACGTTTCGGAAGCGGTTGGACGCCGTCGGAGCGAACGCAACCAGGCGAAACCCCTGGTCGCGACTTCTCCGTTTCGCATTCCTTGTGGTCAGGACTGCCAAAACCTCGTTTTTGCTGCACATCGCGACGCGGAAACGTGCGCGAAGCCCTGCTGCGCATGTTGGGAAGCCGATTATACGAGCGGAAAGCTCATCGTTCATCGAAGAAAGACCCCGTCAGCATCCCGTGAAGCTCGTGCTGGGCTTTTCGCCAGCCGACTCCGTTCGTGGAAAGCCGCTTGCCCATGCGCCTTGCAAGAAGCCGTGCGATCTCGTCGAGTTCGATGAGGTTCCACACTGTTCTGCCCGTGATCGATACCACCGTGGTGCCTCGCGCCAGCAGGTCGTTCCTTCTTCTTGCGTCGTCGGCCATCTTCGCGCGGCTGCCGTGATGCAGGAAGCTGTCGTATTCCACGGCGATGTCGGCGGCCGGCCACAAGAGGTCGCAACGGTAGCGTCGGTCGGAGGGCTTGCGGCAGGCTTGCTTCTTGAGGCTCGCCCTTCCGTTCATTACGGGGCGCGGCAAGCCGTACCCGCCGAGCCGCGGGGGCAGGCAGAGCAGCAGGACGATGGCCGTTTCCATGGGCGAAGCCGAACCCGGCGCGATGTGTCGCACTGCTTTCCGGGCTTTCACCAGGCCGGGCATGCACTCTGCCTTGAGCAGGAACCGCCCTAGCCGCTTGACGGTGGTGAAAGGGCTCGTTCGGTCGAAGTCGACGATGCCGACGGTTTCTATGCCGTAGATGCCGCACAGCTCGTCCCCCAGCTTGACAAGCCGGGGGCAGTCCAGGACTTCCGCCATCTGAACGAAGGCGAGCTCCGGGGAGGACGAGAACGTCCCTTCGTCGATCGGCAGGAACGAACGGGCGGGGAACGGGCCTGATCGCACGTGGCAACGGGCGTCGGCGCATCGTATCCTGCACTCGCTGCTCGGCACGAGAAGGTGCACGGGCTTCGCGAGGTACCCGAGGCCGAAGCTGGCGAGCCCGTCGACGTCCGCACGCGTCGTCTTACCGGCAGGCGGAAGCGGGGTTCCGTCGTGTCGAGGAAGCCGTTCCCGACGATCGGCTGCGGCCGGCGCGAGCGGATCGGCCTTCGCGTATGCAAGCCATTCCAATGCGGAAGTATGACTGAGATATCTGTTCATGACGTGAGGGTAGCATGGGGCTTCGATGTGTTACGAGCGTGCAGACCAGCTGTTTACCAGGTGTTATGGCACGTGGAATCCGCGTTGGAACGACGTTGGATCCGTAGGTGATCCACGTGGAAACGGCGTTGGATCCGTGGGTGATCCGCGTTGGAGCCGCGTGGAATTCCCGTTATATCGAACGGCTTCCTTGCTCCTCTCGCGCGGGGTTGCGCAGCCGTTGCTTGTCCGGCGGGCGGGGCGATCGTACACTGGATGCATGATGAGAAGCCTTCCCGACAGCAAGCAGGCCGTTCGTTCGGCCGCCCGGCGGTTGGGCGCCTGGACGCGCCGGCCTTTCGACACGGGGTACCGCTGGGGTCTGCCGCTCGCGCTTTACGCGGGGCTCTGCCTTGCGCTGCCGGCGGGCGCGGGGCTCGCGCTGTTCCTGCCGCCTGCGCTCGCGCTCGCCGTGAAGGCGGTGCGCGTATCGCAGCGCATCCACCGCCTGGACTTCGTGCGGCTCGTCGACGAGAACGGCACGGCGCGCCTCGACACCGAGACCGATCGGCTGCAGCGCGCCTGGGTGCTCGGCTGCATCGCGCTCGTGGGTCTGTCGGCGGCGTTGCTCGTCTCGCGCGCTGCGCTCGCGCTTCTGCCGGGTGCGGAGCTGTCGGGTTCCATCGCGCTGTACCTGGGATTCGCCGCCGTGCTGCTGGGAGGCTTTCTGCTGCTCTACTACGTGGCGCTGCGCTTCGACAACGGGCTCGCGCGCGGCCTGGCCAGCATCCGGTCACCCTGCCGGCGTTCTTCGTCATCGTCGCGGTTCTCGGCATGGCGCTCTCATGGATCTCGACGCTCGCGGGCTCCATCGGCCGGCCTGCCGAGGCGGCCGTCGCTGACGGGTTCTCCTGGGTCTACGACGTCCAGCGCGTGCTCGGATCGGCGACGGACTACTTCGTGCGCCAGGACGCCGTGATCATCGGCGGTTCGGTGGTGTTCGCCGCCGTGCTCCTGCTGCTGTACGCCTATACGGTACCGTACTACTGGATGAGCAGCGTTGCGCGCTGGTTCAAAGGGCTCGGCCTTGCGGCGGTGGCGTTCTCCGGTGCAGCCATCGTGTTCGCGGGCGCGTGGCTGGTGGACGTGCAGCGCTGGGCGGCGCAGGGCGAAAGCGGGCAGCTCGCGCACGTCGTCGACCCCGACCTTGTGGGCGACAAGGCTCGGGCGCTGGCCGACTATCGCACCGACGACCTGGTGGCGCTCGTGAAGGCCTTCGTTCTGCCCTATACCGTGGGGGTGTTCGTGGCGAACGCCGTGGTGGCGTACCGTCGGGCGAAGGCGAAGCGCGAGAGCGACGCGATCCTCGACGGCTTCGCCCAAAGCGGCGCGGCGGACGAGGAGGCCCTTCCCGAGCTCGAGAAGCGCTACCTGTTCTTCGGCGGGCGCCGCACGCTGTGGGACATCGCCTTGCGCTCCATCGGCCACGACGTGCCCCTGCCAAGCCCCTTCGCGCCACGCAAGCTCACCTGGAAGGAACGTCTGACGGGGGAGTTGGAGGAATGAGACGTTGGCCCCGTCCCATCGCCTCGCTTTTTTGACGCGAGGAGGGATGCGCATCTCGCGCGACCCGTCCGCGCCGATTCGCGATGGATGCGACCCGTCCGCGCCGATCGCACGCCTCTGCCGCGCTGGAAAAAGCGAAAACCCCCGGACGCGCGTCCGGGGGTTTCAAGGACGAAAGCCAAGAAGGAGCTACTTGCCCTGCCAGTTCGGCGTGCGCTTCTCGACGAAGGCGGCCGGGCCCTCGATGCCGTCGGCGGTCTTCTCCAGGAAGCGGTAGGCGGCGTCGCTGTAGCGCATGGCGTCCTCTTCGGACATCTGGTCGGCGGCGTGCACGATGTACTTCGTCCACTTCAGGGCCAGAGGCGCGTTCTTCAGGCACTCTTCGGCCAGCTCGATGGCCTTGTCCATGACTTCCTCGGCCGGCACGACGTAGTTGATGAGGCCCAGCGCCTTGGCCTCGTCGGCCTTGATCTTCTTGCCGGTGAGCAGCAGCTCCATGCAGTCCTTGCGGTTGATGTCGCGGGCGAGGCGCACGAGGCCGCCGGTGGAGGCGATGATGCCCAGGCCCACCTCGGTGCAGCCGAACTTGGCGCGCTCGGAGGCCACCACCATGTCGCAGGACAGCGCGATCTCCATGCCGCCGCCGGCCGCGGAGCCGTTGCAGGCCGCGATGACGGGCTTGGAGCACAGGCGCGCGGTCAGGCCGCCGAAGCCGTGCTCGGTCACGGTCTGGCACTCGCCGCCTTCGCTGAGCTCGGAGAGGTCCTCGCCCGCGCAGAACACCTTGCCCGTGCCGGTGACGATGATCGCGCGCACCGCGGGATCGGTCTCGGCGTTGTTCATGATGTTCTCCATGGCCTTGGACGTGACTCCGTTGAGGGCGTTCGCCACCTCGGGACGGTTGATGCGGATGATCAGCAGGCCGTCCTCGCGAAGTTCGGATACGACGGTGTCGGTGCCATAGTAATCTGCCATTGCTCCTCCTTGGATCGTTGCGATTCTCACGCTGGCTTCCCAAGCGCCTTCGCCTCGGCCGCGGCATGCGCAGCACGTCCCGGCGAGAGGTTCGACGCGCCTGAAATCTGTTTCCATCATAGGGATCGTCAGGTATGCGCCGCATCGCAAGCAGCGCAGTAATTCGACGATACTGCGCATTCGGGGCATCGCAAAAAAAGCAGTAGGCACGGGTAAACGGGGGTGGTGATGACGGGCGGGCGCCTCCGTGCGCCTCCTTCTTCGGGCAAGCTCCGACCCGTCCCCGCATGCTGCCCCGCGAGCCCCGCATCGGCATAGTCAAAATCTAAGTAATGAGGGTTTCACAGCGATTTTGCGATGACGGGAGGGCGTCCTGACGGCAAACTGCGATCAACGCGCAGGGGAAGGCCCGAGACGCACCCTGCGAGCGCATCGCGTACATAAGCAATAAGGCACACGAGAAGGGAAAGGTACAGGATGAACATCGTTGCTGCTTTCAAGGTGGTTCCCGACGATCAGGATATCCAGGTGTCGGCCGACCGCACGCTCGACTACTCCAAGGCTAAGAACACCGTGTCCGCGTACGACCTGAACGCCATCGAGGCCGCCGCCCAGCTGGCTTCCGGCACCGAAGGCTCGAAGGTCGTCGCCGTCACCGTGGGAGGCGCCGACATCGACGACTCCAAGCTCAAGAAGAACGTGCTCGCCCGCGGCGTCGACGAGCTGTACATGACGGCCGACGACGCGTGCAAGGGCCTCGACGCCCACGGCACCGCCGCCGCCCTGGCCGACCTCGTGGGCAAGGTGGGCGGCTTCGACGTCATCCTGTGCGGCGACGGCTCGGCCGACGACTACGCGCAGCAGGTGGACGTGCAGCTGGCCGCGAAGCTGGGCCTGCCCGTGGTGAACGCCGCCACGAAGATCACCGCCAAGGACGGCGCGCTCGAGGTGGAGCGCACGCTCGAGGACGTGGTCGAGGTCGTCGAGGTGCCGCTGCCGGCCGTCGTTTCCGTCGCTCCCGACATCGCGCTGCCCCGCATCCCGGGCATGAAGGACATCCTGGCCGCCGGCAAGAAGCCGATGAACGTGGCCGGCGCCGAGGGCTCCTACGCCAGCGCGCTGGAGACGGTGTCGTGCCTCGCGCCGCAGCAGGCCGACCGCAAGCAGGAGATCCTCGAGGCCTCGGCCGACGGCGCCGTCGCGCAGTTCGCCGCCGCCCTCAAGGCCGCCCTGTAAGTTCCCGACCATCCTCAAGCATTCAGAAAGGCAGAGTTGATATCCATGAAAGCACTCGTAATCGCTGAACGCGCGGACGCCGCCCGGGAACTCGCCGCCGGTGCGCGCACCATGGCCGACGAGGTCGTGCTCGTCTCCTTCGGGGAGGCCCCCGAGGCCGTCGCCGACAAGGTTGCCCGCATCGACGTGCCGGAGGGCTCCGTCCTGGACGACGCCGCCGACACCGTGATCTCCGTGTTCGACGCCGAGCAGCCCGCCGTCGTGCTCGTGGAGCCCACGCGCCACATGAAGACGATCGCCGGCAAGCTGGCCGCGCATGCGAGCACGTCCGTCATCACCGACGTCATGTCCTTCGAGGGCGGCGCCACGAGCCTGTACTTCGGCGGCGTGGCCGAGCGCGTGCAGAAGGCCGCGGGCGACGTGGCCGTCTACACGGTGGGCGCCGGCGCGTTCGAGGGCGCGGAGGCCTCCGGCGCGAACGTCGTCGAGGAAGTCGCCTGGGTCGCCCCGGCCAACCCCGTGAAGCTCGTGTCGTCCAAGCCCATCGAGAAGAGCGGCGTGGACCTGAACAAGGCCGACGTCGTCGTGGCCGCCGGCCGCGGCTTCGCCGAGGAGCCCGAGCTCGACCTGGCGCGCGCCCTCTGCGACAAGCTGGGCGCGGGCCTGGCCTGCTCGCGCCCCCTCACCGAGGGCGTGAACTGGCTTCCCACCGAGCTGTACGTGGGCGTGTCCGGCCTCATGCTGTCCCCGAAGGCGTACGTCGCCTGCGGCATCTCCGGCCAGATGCAGCACATGGTGGGCTGCAACCGCGCGGGCACGATGTTCGCCATCAACAAGGACAAGAACGCTCCGGTGTTCAAGCAGTGCGACTACGGCATCGTGGGCGACGTCAAGGACGTCCTCCCGGCGCTCGCGGCGGCGCTGTAGGCTCTGCGATCGCTCCCCGGTCCCGCGTCACGACGCGGGACCGGGGAAGCCGGCCAGGCTGCCATCCCGAGCGCCGCGAGCGGCGACGGGGGAGCGCTGCATCCGACGGGACCTTCGCCAGCCCGTCGGCGGCGTGCCGACGAACCTCGTTCGCCTCGCGCGCTCGGGATGGCAGCCTGGCTGGTTTGCGGCGCGTGCCGCAGCGCGGTATGATCGACGGAAACTAACGCTTAGGAAAGGATGAAAGGTGTCTGAAACCGATTTCGACGTCATCGTCGTGGGCTCGGGCTGCGCGGGCGCGGTCGCGGCCTACACGGCCGCATCGGCCGGCAAGAGCGTCCTCGTGGTCGAGCGCGGCAACTTCGCCGGCGCGAAGAACATGACCGGCGGGCGCATCTACTCCCACTCGCTCAAGGAGGTCTTCCCCGACTTCGAGCAGGAGGCCCCGCTGGAGCGCAAGATCACCCACGAGCGCATCGCGCTCATGGATCCCCGCTCCAACATGACCATCGACTTCACGAGCGACGAGCTGGCCGAGGAGGGCAAGGACTCCTACGCCGTCCTGCGCGGGCCCTTCGACCAGTGGCTGGCGGGCAAGGCCGAGGACGCCGGCGCCGAGTACATCTGCGGCATCGCCGTCGAGGAGCTCATCAAGGACGGCGCGGGCAAGGTCGTCGGCGTGCGCGCCGGCGAGGACGAGATCACCGCGCAGGTGGTCATCCTGGCCGAGGGCGCGAACCCGCTTCTGTCCGAGAAGTGCCTCGGCAATCCCCGTCCCAAGGCCAACGAGATGGCCGTGGGCATCAAGCAGGTGTTCGAGCTTCCGGCGGGCCAGATCGAGGACCGCTTCCTCTGCCCCGAGGGCGAGGGCGCTGCGATGCTGTTCGTCGGCGACTGCACGCACGGCAACGTCGGGGGCGGCTTTTTGTACACGAACAAGGACTCCATCTCGCTCGGCCTCGTGGCCACCGTCTCCACGGCGGCGGACGGGTCGAACCCGTACCCGGTGTACCAGATGCTCGAGGACTTCAAGAACCATCCGGCGGTCGCGCCCGTCATCCGCGGCGCGAAGATGGTGGAGCACTCCGGCCACATGGTGCCCGAGGGCGGCTACGACATGGTTCCGAAGTACGTCTTCGACGGCTGCGTCGTGGCCGGCGAGACCGCGGGTTTGTGCATGAACATGGGCTACCAGGTGCGCGGCATGGACTTCGCCGTGGCGTCGGGCCGCATGGCGGCCGAGGCCGCCGTCGAGGCCATCGACAAGGGCGACGTCTCCGAGGCCGGCCTCGCGTCCTACAAGGCCAAGATGGAGGGCTCGTTCGTCATCCAGGACCTCAAGACCTTCAGCAAGTGGCCGCACGTCATGGAGCGATGGGACTCCATGTTCACCGACTACCCGGTCATGGTGAAGGAGATCTTCAACGCCATGTTCAGCGTGGACGGCGCGCCGCAGAGGCCGCTCATGAAGCGCATGATGCCCATCGTGAAGAAGCGCGGGCTCTTCAAGCTCGCCCGCGAAGTGAGAGGAGCAGTGAAGGCCCTATGAGCAAGGTCTGCGACATCACGGTCAACGTCGACGGGTTCCTGGCCGTCGACAAGTACGAGGTCGACGAGGAGAGCGCCCACATCGAGCTGGTCGACGACCCCGACACGGAGGAGTTCCTGAAGCTCGTGCGCGTGTGCCCGGCGGCCCTGTACAAGATCGACGGGGACGGCGCGAAGTCCTTCGACTACGCCGGGTGCCTGGAGTGCGGCACCTGCCGCATCGCCTGCGGCTCGACCATCGTGAAGAAGTGGGAGAACCCACAGCCGACCATGGGCGTGGAGTACAGGTACGGGTAGGATCGCCCGATCATAGCTAAGCGCTTGAGCGGCGCGGGGCCCCGGCTCCGCGCCGCTTCGCATTCGCTTTACGCGACGGTATCGGTCGGGCATCGTCCGGCAACGCTTTGCGCCATTGCGGACGCAGAGCCTTAGAGTGGGGCTGTATCGATTCGCATCGAAAGGAGCCCCATCAAATGAGTACGCTCATCGTGCTCGGTTATCCGAGCGAACAGGAAGCGAAATCCGCTTACCAGAAGGTTCTCGACCTCGACAAGAACCTCATCGTCAGCCTCCAGTCCATCGCCGTCGTGGCGCGCCGCGCCGACGGCAAGTACGACGTGGTCACGCCCGGTTCCAAGGTGGGCACCTCCGCGGTGTGGGGCCTGTTCTGGGGCGTGCTGTTCGGCCTTCTGTTCTTCGTGCCCGTGTTCGGCGCGGCCATCGGCGCCGGCATCGGCGCGCTGACGGGCGCCATCGTCAAGCGCGGCGTGGACAAGGACTTCCAGGACCGCGTGCGCAACCTGCTGTCCGGCGACGACAGCGCCGCCGTGTTCATGGTGGTGGACGAGATGACCACCGACAAGTTCATCGACGCCATCCGTCCGTTCGGCGGCGACGTGCTGCAGACCTCGCTGTCCATCAAGGACGAGGACGAGCTCAAGCACGAGCTGTTCAAGAACTGACGACCCGACCGCGTCGGGTTGCGGGGGCCGTATGGTTCCGCCGTTGCGAAGCCGCCTTCCGAGGCGGCTTCGTCCGTCTCGCGCCCCGCTTCGGCGTTCGGCGTCGATCTGCTCCTGCGAGCAATGCAGCGCCGCCTCTTCAAGCGGCGCGGGCGTGCCAGGCGTCTTCGAAGTTTTGGCAGGTTTTGCGCGATATTCACCCGATCGGGCCCGCTTGTCTCGCGGCGAGCGCCCTTGCGAGCTTGACCGCCCTGCATCGTCGCAGGTCGCGAAAACCTCCTTGCTTAAAATCGCAGCGGGATCGGGCGGCCGGCGGTGAATTCCGTGCGTTTTCGACCAGAAAACGCGATTCGGCTGGCGCAGCCGTACCATGGCCGGCGTCGCGCCCCGCCGCATCGCGCGCCCGCCGCGCCGCGTCCCCCCGTGGCGCGACGCGGCGCCAAGCGCCTCCGCCGTTTCGGCCGCACGCCTAATCGTGGCCGGATAACGGCAGATCGTGGGGTAGTATGGCGGGTACGGAAAGCACGAGGAGAGGACGCTGCCATGGCGGACGAGAACAAGCTGGGGAACAAGATCACCACCCTTCGGACGGCGCACCACCTGTCGAGCCAGGACCTGGCGGATCGCTGCGGATGCGACGTCTCGGTCATCGAGGAGCTCGAGGCCGGCGAGCTGCCGCCCTCGCTCGCGCCGCTCATCAAGATCACGCGCGCGTTGGGCGTGCGCCTCGGCACCCTCATGGACGACGACGAGAACCTGGGCCCCGCCTACATCGACCGCGAGCAGATGGAGGAGGTTGCGAAGGTCAAGACGCTCGAGACGGCCAGCGACGCCGGCGACCTGAGCTACTTCAGCCTGGCCGCGGGGCGTCCTTCGCGCCACATGGACCCGTTCGTCATCACGGTCGACCCCTCGGGAGAGACCGATCACGAGCTCGTGGGGCACGAAGGCGAGGAATGGCTCTTCGGCATGGAGGGCTCCATCGAGATCGAGTACGGCAAGGACGTCTACGTGCTGCATCCGGGCGAGAGCATCTACTACGATTGCATCGTGCCGCATCAGGTGCGCGCCCACGACGGCCAGAAGGCGAAGTTCCTCGCCGTCGTGTACACCCCGATCTAGGGAGGGCGGACATGATGACCGACGAGAAGAACGGGGCCGCTTCGGGCGCCCCCGTCCCAGGGGACGCCGACTACCCGCTGCATTCCGAGAAGACCATCGGCTCCTACTTCCGCGAGCAGGCGGCGATCGATCCCGACCACGAGTTCGTCGTGTACCCCGACCGCGACCTGCGCTGGACGTACCGGGACTTCGACGAGCGCACCGACAACCTGGCGCGCGGCCTGCTGGCCATCGGCATGCGCCCGGGCGACCACCTGGGCGTGTGGGCGCGCAACATCCCCGACTGGCTGACGTTCATGTACGCCACGGCCAAGATCGGCGTGGTCATGGTGACGGTGAACCCCGTGTACAAGAGCCACGAGCTGGACTACGTGCTGAAGCAGTCGGACATGAAGGCGCTCTGCGTCATCGACGCCTACCGCGACGTGGACTACCTCGAGATCATCCGCGAGCTCGTGCCCGAGACGCTCGCCCAGCAGCGCGGCTACCTCGAGTCGGAGAACTACCCGTTCCTCAAGAACATCATCTACATGGGCCCCGAGAAGCACCGCGGCTGCTACAGCGTGCCCGAGCTCGTGCTGCTGGGCCAGCACGTGCCCGACGACGCGCTCGCGGAAGCGGAAACCCATTTCGACAACAACGACGTGGTGATGATGCAGTACACGTCCGGCACGACGGGCTTCCCGAAGGGCGTCATGCTCACGCACCGCAACATCCTCAACAACGGCTTCTACATCGGCGAGGGGCAGAAGCTGGGCCCGGACGACCGCGTGACGCTGCCGGTGCCGTTCTTCCACTGCTTCGGCTGCGTGCTGGGCGTCATGGCGAACCTCACGCACCGCTCCACCATGATCATCGTGGAGGAGTTCGACGCGGGTCTCGTGCTGCAGGCCATCCACAAGGAGCGCGCCACCAGCGTCTACGGCGTGCCCACCATGTTCATCGCCGAGCTCAACCATCCCGACTTCGACACGTTCGACCTGTCCAGCCTGCGCACGGGCATCATGGCCGGAAGCCCCTGCCCGCCCGAGACGATGCGCGAGGCCATGGACAAGATGAACCTCACGGAGATCACCATCTGCTACGGCCTCACCGAGACGAGCCCCGTGTTCACGCAGACCAGCGCCGACGACGACCTCGAGCACAAGTGCGAGACGGTGGGGCGCAAGCATCCGCCGGTCGACGTGCGCGTCATCGATCCCGCCGACGGGCACGTCTGCGCGCCGGGGGAGCCGGGCGAGCTCTGCTGCAAGGGCTACAACGTGATGAAGGGCTACTACAAGATGCCCGAGGCCACGGCCGAGGCCATCGACGCTGACGGCTACCTGCACTCCGGGGACCTCGGAACGGTCGACGAGGACGGCTACTACCGCGTCACCGGGCGCATCAAGGACATGATCATCCGCGGCGGCGAGAACGTCTACCCGCTTGAGGTGGAGAACTTCCTGCTCACCATGCCCGGCGTGCTGGACGCCCAGGTGGTGGGCATCCCCGACGAGAAGCTCGGCGAGATCGTGGGCGCGTTCGTCCGCGTGCGCCCCGGACACGAGGGCATGACCGAGGACGACGTGCGCGCCTTCGCCATCCCGCGCATCGCGCGCTACAAGGTGCCCAAGCGCGTGTTCTTCGTGGACGATTTCCCCATGACCCCGTCCATGAAGGTGCAGAAGTTCAAGCTGCGCGAGATGGCCGAGGAGTTGGTGCGCGCGGGGAAGTAGGCGCGTCGGCGCGCGTTCAGGGGCGCGGTTTGCGCGGGCGTCTCGGGCGCGCCCGCAGCACGGCGTGGGCTCCTCCGGCGACGGCGACGGTTCCGGCGGTGGCCCCGACGGCCCACACGAAGCCGGGGATGCGTCCCTCGTCGGGGGGTTCGCCTGCGGCGGGCGCGCTTGCGGGCGCGGCGGACGGATCCGCGCCGTCGTGCGCGCTCGTCGCCGCAGCGTCCTCGCGTTCGGCGGAAGGCTCGGCCTGGCCGTCCCCGGCGTCCGGGCTTCCCCCGGCGTCCGGGTCGTCGCCCTCGCCGGACTCGCTTCCGGGGGCTTCGCCGTCCTCGGTCGCGCCGCCGCCCTGCGGGGACGCGACGGCCTTCTCGGTCGCGGGCGCGAGGTCCGCCGGAGAGCTTTCGGGGTCGACGCGCGCGCTTTCCCCTTGCCCCACGCCGCCGCGGTTGCCGCCGCCGTCGCCGGCGTCGACCGCAGGCGGGTTCACGACGTTCGGGGGCTCCCGGTCCGGCTCGTCGGGCGCTTCGGGGGAATCGGGATCCGGTGGAGGATCGGGAAGCCATTCCTTTGCGTACTCGATGAGCGCCGGTTCGTACTCGGTGGTCCTCAGCGCTCCGTTCTCGAGCGTCACCGCGGTCGCGCGCAGGTAGAAGTCGCGGTAGTCGACGGTGTCCGACGAGTAGCTGACCGTGCAGTACAGGATGGTCGGGTTCTGGAAGTCGTCGTCGTAGACCGGCTGGATGCTGTCGATGCCCGAGGCGTACTCCTGCCAGCCCTCGTCCCATTCGAACGTGCCCCAGCGCTCCCATTCGCCGGGGGCGTCCGCGTACGCGCGGTCGACGTAGAGGACCTGCAGGGCGGGATGCCCGGTCCCCTCGTCGCGACGGCACGGGTCCACCGGCAGCGCGGGCAGGAACAGCAGCGCGCTCATCCCCACATCGGGGATGATGCGGACGATCTGCCCGAACGGCTCGTCGACGCGGTCGACGGCGCCGCCCCCGACGCTTCCGCCCCCGACGGAGCCGCCCGCGCCCAGCGCGCTCGCGGCGCCGCACGGCAGGAGGGCGGCTGCGAGCGCGAGGCCGAGCGCGCATGCGAGCGCGCGTTTTCTGGTACCATGCTGCACGGAGGCTCCTTGTCGTTGCGGAAGGTGGCGTATGCCGGTTCGTGCGCTATGTCGCGCGGCAGCTCCTGCGGCGGCGATCTTCCTGCTGGCGGGATGCCTGTTCGCGTTGACGTACTACCATGATAACAAATACATCGCGCCGCCCCCGTACGGTTCGGCCGGCATCGTCGAGATCGACGACGCCGACCTCGCGCGCGCAGTCCCGCTCGTGGACGGGTGGCTGCTCTGCGTGGACGGCGGGCCGCAGACCGAGACGTTCATCGGCCAATACTCGAATTTCTCGTACGCGCCGGGCGGCACGTCGCCGTTCGGCAGCGCCTCCTACGAGCTCACCCTGCGCTACGTCGGCGAGCAGGGCGAGCGCGCGCTCGTACTGCTCGTCCCCGAGGTGTACGGCGACTACGCGCTGTACGTGGACGGCGTCCTCGCCGCGTCGAGCGGGGGCGCCGCGGACGTGGGCGTCATAGTGGGCGGCGACACGCGCCTGCGATTCGAGGTGGCCAACGACGCGAGCTACTACAGCGGGCTGTACTACCCGCCCGTGCTGGGCACGGCGCAGGAGATTGCGAACATCCAGTTCGCGAACGCGCTGTCCGCGTGCGTGCTCGTGCTGGCCCCGCTCGCCGCGGCGCTGTTCGCGCTGGCCGTGCGCCGCAGGCGCGACGGCGACGCGCTCGTGCGCGACTTCGGCGTGCTGTGCGTCGCCTTCGCCGTGGCGGGCGCGCACGGGCTGGCGTGGCGCGCGGGAATCTCGGGCGCGTGGTTGCACGCCGTGGAGGACGCCGCCTGGTCGTGCGTGCTCGTGGCCGCTGTGGCGCTCGCCGCGCGCGTTGCGGGGCTGCCCTGGACGCAGGCGAGGCGCCCGGCCGCGCGTTGGGGCGCCCGGGCGCTGTGGGCGCTGCCGGCCCTCACGTTCGCCTGGGTGCTCGCCATCCCCGCGTTGCCGGAGTCCATCGAGGCGTACGGCCTGTTCCAAACGGTATCGCGCGTCGGATGCTGGGGCTTGTTCGTGGGATGCGCGGTGGCCGGCGCGCTCAACCGCAGCGCCGAGGCGCGCTTCGTGGGGTACGGCTGCGCGGTGCTGGGCGCCGCGCTCGTGGCGAACCTGCTCGACAACAACGCCTACGAGCCGCTGTACGGCCTGTGGCAGAGCGAGTACGCGGGGCTGCTGCTCGTCGGCGTCTTCGCCTGGATGCTCGTGGAGCGCGTGCGCCGCCTGCGCGCTGCGGGCGAGCAGGTGCGCGACCTCGAGGTGCAGGTGCGCGCGGCCGAGACCAGCCTCAAGCACCTGCGCAGCGGCGAGGAGGCCACGCGCGCCGCGCGCCACGACCTGCGCCACCATGTGGGCGCGCTGCGTCAGCTCGCCGACGCGGGGGAGTGGGAGCGGTGCCGCTCCTACCTCGACGAGCTGGGAGAGCGGCAGCGGTCCGAGGCGCCGCTGCGGTACGCCGACAACCTCGTGGTCAACGCCGTCATGGCGGCCTACCTGTCGCCGGCGCAGGCCGCCGGCGTGCGGGTGAGTTGGGACGTTGGGGTGCCGCCCGAGCTCGGCATGAAGAGCACCGAGCTCGTCGTGCTGCTGTCCAACGTGCTGTCGAACGCCGTGGAGGCGTGCGAGCGCGCCCGCGACGCCGGGACGGACGCGCCCGAGCTGGCGTTCTCCATGCGCGAGCAGGCGGGCCGCCTGGCCGTCCGCTGCGAGAACTCGGCCGCCCCGGGGGCGGCGTTCGGCCCGACGAGCAAGGCCGACGCGCGCAGCCACGGCCTCGGGCTGCCGACCGTGCGCCAGATCGTCGAGCGCCGCCACGGCGCCCTGCTCGCCGACGTCGAGGACGGCACCGCCGTCGTCCGCATCGTCCTGCCCTTGGACGGTTGAGCCCTCTGAGAAGCGCATTGTCGGTCGAAAGCCTCGCTTTCGAGCCGATTTCCGAGGCTTTCGACCGACAGTGCGCTTCTCGACGTGAGACGAAGGGACGAGACGATTGCCCCGTCCCTTCGTCTCGCCTTCGCGCTGCCCGTCGCCCCGCTTGCGCCAAAATATGGTGAACTTGCGTTCTGCCCGATAGGCGCGCTAGTCAAAACGTTGCCGATATGGTATAAATGCAGGGCACGACAAAGAAGCAAGCGCGTTTTTCGCGCACCATACTTTCGACACTCGAGAAAGTGGGCTTGTTCCCGCTTTCTTTGTTTGTAAGGGCTCGCCGCCAAGCGCGGCGGGCGAGCATGGGGCGGCGAAGCACGACGGCCGGCGCGAACGCCCGGCCGCGACCAAACGGGAAGGAGGATGCGCGTGCTCGGCAAGAAGGAACAACAGCTGCTCGACGCGTTGGCTCCCCGGGCGGAGCAGGAGGGCGTCGAGGTCGTCACGGTCGAGGTCGCGGGCGCGAAGAAGGCCCCGACGATTCGCGTGTACATAGACACGCCCGACGGCGTGAGCTTCGACGAGCTGTCCTCCGCGCAAGCGTGGATCAACGACATCATGGACGAGCTCGACCCGTTCCCCGGGGCCTACACCCTCGAGGTGTCGTCGCCGGGCATCGACCGGCCGCTGCGCACCGCGGAGCACTTCGCACGGTTCGCGGGCGAGACGGCGGTGCTCAAGACGCAGCCCGTGGACGGCCGCAGCAACTGGACCGGCACCATCGTGGGGGCGGACGCGGACGCGGTCACGCTCGCCGTGGACGGCGCCGAGGCGCGCATCCCGATGGACGTCGTCAAGCGCGCCCATCTCAAAGGCACGATCGATTTCAGCTCGCAGGCGAGCATCTGAGGAAAGGAAGCGAAGACGTGGCAAGTTCAGAACTGATTGAGGCGTTGCAGGCGCTGGCTCATGAGCGCAAGATCGACGAGTTCTACCTCATCGAGCGTTTGGAGCAGTCGCTCGCCAAAAGCTACGAGCGCATCCTCGACCTCGAGTGGGACGCTCGCGTGACCATCGACCGCCAGTCGGGCCATATCTACGTGTACGAGCTCGTGCCCGTGGGCGAGCCCGACGAGGAGACCGGCGAGTACGAGGAGTTCGAGGAGCGCGACGTCACCCCCGACGACGTGAGCCGCATCGCCGCCCAGAACGCCAAGGGCGTCATCGCGTCCATCGTGCGCGAGGCCGGCCGCCAGTCCATCTACGAGGAGTTCTCCGATCGCGTGGGCGACCTCGTGACGGGCACGGTGCTGCAGGGCACGCCCGACTTCACCATTATCAAGATCCGCGACGGCGTGGAGGCCGAGCTGCCCCACTACGACGTGAAGCGCAACCCCAACGAGCGCAACGAGCGCCCGTCCAACGAGCACTACCGCCACAACCAGCGCCTCAAGGTGCTCATCATCGAGGTTCGCGACCCGAACTCCGACGCGCCGAAGATGCGCGGCGAGCAGGCGCGCCCGGCCATCGTGGTATCGCGCACGCATCCGGACCTCATCCGCCGCCTGTTCGAGATCGAGGTTCCCGAGATCTACGACGGCATGGTGGAGATCAAGTCCATCGCCCGCGAGCCCGGCGCCCGCTCCAAGATCGCCGTGGCGTCGCGCGAGGCGAACCTCGACCCCGTGGGCGCCTGCGTCGGCCCGAAGGGCAGCCGCGTGCGCATGGTGGTCGAGGAGCTGCGCAACGAGCGCGTCGACGTGATCCAGTGGGCCGAGGACCCGGCGGTGTACGTGGCCAACGCGCTGTCCCCGGCGAAGGTGACGCGCGTCGTCATCGACGAGGACAACCACTACGCCACCGTCGTGGTGCCCGACGACCAGCTGTCGCTGGCCATCGGCAAGGAGGGCCAGAACGCCCGCCTCGCCGCGCGCCTGACGGGGTGGCACATCGACATCAAGAGCGCCAGCTTCACGGGCGAGTCGCTCGCGCCGATGGACAACATGCTGATCGACGAGGACGAGGCCGGCGACGACGAAGCCGGGCTGTGCGCCTACGTCGGCGAGGATTCGGTCCGCTGCCGCAACCATGCCCGCCCGGGCAGCCGGTACTGCGGCGTGCACGCCGACCTCGACGAGGCGTAAGACCGGGTTGACGAGAGAGGGCGGCCTGGAATGACGACGACGGCGACGAAGCGGCAGCGCAGCTGCATCACGTGCGGGAAGCTGGCCGGCAAGGCCGAGCTCCTGCGCATCGTGCGCGACCCGTCCGGCGCCGTGTCGTTCGACGAGACCGGCCGTGCGCCGGGCAGGGGGGCGTACGTCTGCTCCGAGGAGTGCTTCGCCGCCGCATGCAAGAAGAAAAAGCTCGACCGGGCGCTCAAGGCGACGCTCGGCAGCGATGAGTACGACAGGATCGCCGCCGACGTCGCTTCGGCTGCGCGCGAAGCGAGATAGAAGTAGAGGAGTGGTATATGGCCAGCATGCGAGTACATGAGTTGGCGAAGGAATTCGATATGTCGAGCAAAGAGCTGCTCGACAAGCTGCAGCAGATGAAGATCCCCGCGAAGAGCCACGCGAGCATGCTCGCGGACGCCTACGTCGACAAGATCCGCAAGAACCTCGAGCCCGAGATCAAGCAGCGCGCCGGGCAGCTGGAGGACGAGGAGGCCAGAAAGCTCGCCGAGGAGCGCGCCGAGGCCGAGCGTCGGAAGGCCGAGGAGGAGCGCGCCCGCCGCGAGGCCGTGGAACAGGAGCGCGCCGCCCGCGAGGCCGAGCGCGCCCAGCGCGCCGAAGGCGCCTCCGACGACGAGCGCGCCGCGGGGGCCGAGGGCTCCGGCAAGCCGAGGAAGGCGCCGGCGTCCTCGCCGTTCGAGAGCCTGGCGAGCCAGATCGAGAGCGAGAAGGAACGCGTCGCCCGCGAGGCCGCCGAGGCCCGCGCCCGCGCTCGCGCCGCCAAGATGGCCGCCGAAGTGGCCAAGAAGCAGGCCGTGGAGGAGGCGCTGCGCAACCGCAACGCCAAGGGCTCGAAGGGCGCCTCGACCGCGTCCGCGCCCAAGAAGCCCGCGCCGGTGCTCGGCGCGAAGAAGCCCGCGTTCGACTCGCTGCTGTCGCAGATCGAGGCGGAGAAGCAGCGCATCGAGGCCCAGAAGCAGGCCGCCCCGGCCGCCCGCGGCGCCGCCGGCAAGGGCCCGCGGCCCGAGCGCCCGGCCAAGAAGGGCAAGAAGGGCGGGCACGTCGAGCAGGTCGTGCCCGAGCTGGAGCAGCAGGCTTCCCAGCCCGAGGACCGCTACGCCCAGATGGCCGTGCAGGCCGAGAAGCTGCAGCGCGACAAGGTGCTGGCCGAGGCCCGCGCCGCCGTCGCCGCCGCCTCCACCCACGAGGGCGAAGGCCGCCGCAAGAAGCGCAAGGAGAAGCGCGAGGCCGAGAACCGCGAGCGCATGGAGCTCGAGGCCATCGAGAAGGGCCTCGACCCCACGCTCGTGCTGGACGACTCCGTCGTGGAGATCCCCCAGGGCGCCACGGTGGCGAAGTTCGCCGAGCTTCTGGGCGTGCAGCCCAACGATATCATCAAGCGCCTGTTCATGCTGGGCCAGGTGCTGACGCTCACGCAGTCGATGGCCGACGACATGATCGAGCTCATCGCCGACGACCTGGGCCGCAAGGTGCGCGTCGTGTCGCCGGAGGAGGAGTACGCGGTGGTCTACCACGACCGGGAAGAGGACCTCAAGTCCCGTCCGCCCGTGGTCACCGTCATGGGCCACGTCGACCACGGCAAGACGTCGCTTCTGGACGCCATCCGCGACACGGGCGTCGTGGCCAGCGAGGCCGGCGGCATCACCCAGCACATCGGCGCGTCGGTCGTGGAGATCGACGGCAAGCAGATCACGTTCATCGACACGCCGGGCCACGAGGCGTTCACGGCCATGCGCGCCCGCGGCGCCCAGGTCACCGACGTCATCGTGCTCGTGGTGGCCGCCGACGACGGCGTCATGCCGCAGACCGTCGAGGCCATCAACCACGCGAAGGCGGCCGAGGTGCCCATCGTGGTGGCCGTCAACAAGATCGACAAGCCGGGCGCGAACCCCGACCGCGTGCGCCAGGAGCTCGTCGAGTACGGCGTCATCCCCGAGGAGTGGGGCGGCACCAACATGTTCGTGGAGGTGTCGGCCAAGCAGCGCCTGCACATCGACGACGTGCTGGAGACCATCATCCTGCAGGCCGACGTGCTCGAGCTCAAGGCGAACCCCGACGCCGAGGCCTCCGGCTTCGTCATCGAGGCGAACCTCGACAAGGGCCGCGGCCCCGTGGCCACCGTCCTCGTGCAGCGCGGCACGCTCCATCCGGGCGACGTCGTGGTGGCGGGCCCGTCCTACGGCCGCGTGCGCGCCCTCGTGGACCCGCGCGGCAAGCACGTCGACGCGGCGCTGCCCGCAGACCCGGTGGAGATCCTGGGCCTCAACAGCGTGCCCGTCGCCGGCGACGAGTTCCGCGTGTTCGAGGACGAGCGCGACGCCCGCAAGCTGGCCGAGGAGCGTGCGCTGCGCGCCCGTTTGGCCGAGCAGGAGTCCAAGAGCCACATGAGCCTGGACGACCTGTTCAACCGCATCGAGGAGGGCAAGCAGACCGACCTGAACCTCATCGTGAAGGCCGACGTGCAGGGCTCCATCGAGGCGCTGCGCGACGCGTTCGAGAAGATGGACCAGTCCGAGGTGCGCATCAACATCGTGCACTCCGCGGTCGGCGGCATCACCGAGACCGACGTCACGCTGGCCTCCGCCTCCGACGCCATCATCATCGGCTTCAACGTGCGCCCCACGGGCAAGTCGAAGCAGCAGGCCGAGAAGGAGAAGGTGGACATCCGCCTGTACAGGATCATCTACCAGGCCATCGAGGAGATCAACGCCGCGCGCGTGGGCCTGCTTTCCCCCGACATCGTGGAGGAGGACACCGGCATCGCCGAGGTTCGCGAGACCTTCAAGGTGCCGAAGGCGGGCACGATCGCCGGCTGCTACATCATCGACGGCGAGATCCACCGCGACGACAAGGTGCGCATCGTGCGCGACGGCACCGTGATCTTCGAGGGCGTCATGGCTTCCTTGCGCCGCTTCAAGGACGACGTGAAGTCCGTGAAGCAGGGCTACGAGTGCGGCATCGGCATCGAGAAGTTCCAGGACCTCAAGGTGGGCGACCACATCGAGGGCTACACCGTGAAGGAAGTCGAGCGCACGGAGTAACAAGGGTTCCACCTGGATCGCGAAGCGCCCGGCAATGCCCAGTCGCTCGGCAGTCCTGCTCGCTCGGACAGCCCACTGGGCTGTCCGGCTCGTGCGGAACTCGCTTGGTGGGCACAGCCGGGCGCTTCGCTGCGGCAACCTTGCGGTTACCATGCAGGGCGCGCGCTTTGATCGGCGAAGCCCTCGCGGTATGCTGGGCTTCGGGGCTGACCGGCGATGTCGAAGTCACTCGGTTAGCTATAGGCCCTTTGTTCCACCTGCAAGGTTCGCCTTTATCGGTAAGGAGACGCATCATGAAACAGAGTTCATCGAATCGCAAGGTCAACGAGCAGGCGCGCGAGATCATCGCGGGCATCCTGCTGTTCGAGATATCGGATCCGCGCTTGGAGCTGGTCACCGTCACCGGCTGCGAGGTGAGCTACGACCGCAGCGTGTGCAACGTGTTCTACACCACCGAGCCCGACCGCTACGAGGACGTGGCCGCGGCCTTCCAGAAGGCCTCGGGCCGCATCCGCTCGCTCATGGCGAAGCAGCTGTCGTGGCGCATCGCGCCCGAGCTGCGCTTTTTGCTGGACAAGAGCGTGGACGAGGCCGAGCGCATCGCGTCGGCCCTCGAGCGCGACGCGGCACGCAACAAGGTGACGGCTCCCACGGACAGCGACGTGCCGGCGGACGCCGACGTCATCGCCGACCGAGAGGCCGAAGCCGAGCAGGCTTCCGACGACGAATAGGGAGACTCCATGACGGTCACGCCCCAGACGAACACCGACCTCGCCTCCATCGCCGAGGCGCTCAAGGCGCACGACGACTTCGTCGTCTGCGGGCACGTGAGCCCCGACGGCGATTGCCTGGGCTCGCAGCTCGGCTTGGCCGCGGCGCTGAAAGGCCTCGGCAAGCGCGTGACCTGCCTTTTGGCGAAAGACGAGCCTATCGACGAGCGGCTCGCCTTCCTGCCGGGGGCGGCCGAGCTGGTGCCGGCGGCGTCCTTCGACGGGCGCGCGCAGGTGTTCGTGGGCGTGGACGTGCCCACCCGCGAGCGCATCGGGGAAGCGGCCGCCGCCCTGCGCGACGGCTGCGAGCTGGCGGTGACCGTCGACCACCATGCGGTGGACGAGGCGATGTCCGACCTCGTGTACGTCGACCCCGACGTCGCGTCCACCACGATGCTCGTGTGGGAGCTCGCGGGCCTCTTGGGGGCGGATCGCGCGGGCGACGTGGCGCTGTGCTGCTACACGGGCCTCGTCACCGACACGGGCCGCTTCCAGTACCAGAACACCGACGCGGCCGCGATGCGCGCCGCCGCCGAGATGGTGGAGGCAGGCGCCGACCCGGCGTCCGTGTCGCGCGCCATCTTCCAGAACCGAACGCTTCCCTCCGTGCGCCTCGAGGGCGTCGCCGTCGAGCGCATGGCGTTCGGGGCGGACGGGGCCTTCGTGCTGAGCTGGCTTTCCGCCGACGACTTCGAGGCCGTCGGCGCGGTGAAGGCCGATGCCGAGCCCATCATCGACGCGCTGCGCTCGGTGGCGGGCGTGCGCGCGGCGTGCATGCTGCGCGAGCAGGGCGACGTCGTGCGCGGCAGCCTGCGCGCCAAGGACGGCACCGACGTGGCCGCCATCGCCCGAACGTTCGGCGGGGGAGGGCACGTCGCCGCAGCCGGGTTCACGCTGCCCTGCCCGATGGACGAGGCGCGCCGGCAGGTCCGGGAAGCGCTCGAGGCCGCCTTCGCCGTCGAGGGGGCGTGCCGCGCGTGAAACGGGGGCTTTCGGGGCTGTCGCTGGTCGTCGGGGTGAACAAGCCGGCCGGCATGAGCTCGCATGACGTGGTGAACCGCTGCCGGTCCATCTTCGGCGAGCGCCGCGTGGGGCACACGGGCACGCTCGACCCGATGGCCACCGGCGTGCTTCCCATCTGCGTCGGCCCGGCCACGCGCCTGGGGTCGTATCTGACCGGGCACGACAAGCGCTACCGCGTGTCCATCGCGTTCGGCGCCGCCACCGACACCGACGACGCCGCCGGCCAGGTGGTGCGCACGGGCGACGTGCCCGGCCGCGTGCTCGACCCCGAGTTCGCCGCCGCGTTCGTCGCGGGCCTCGTGGGCAAGCGCAAGCAGATGCCGCCCGCGTACTCTGCCATCAAGGTGAACGGCAAGAAGTCCTACGAAGCGGCGCGCGCCGGCAACATCATCGACCTTGCGCCGCGCGACATCGAGGTGTACGATGCGCGGTTGTTGGGCGTCGACGAAGGCGACGGCGAGGCGCCTCCTTCGTGGGACGTGTCGTTCGAGGTGTCGAAGGGCACCTACATCCGCGCGCTCGCCCGCGACGCCGGCGTGGCGCTGGGGTGCCCGGCGCACGTGGCCGCGCTCGAGCGCACCGAGCTGGGGCTGCTCACGCTGGAGGAGTGCGTGAGCTTGGAAACCCTGGCCGAGCTCAAGGACCGTGCGGCGCTCGACCCGGTGCGCCTGCTGGGCGTGCGCTTCGCCTACGCTCAGGACGACCTGGCGAAGAAGGTGGCGAACGGGGCGCAGCTGAGCGCCGACGCGCTGCCGCTGTTCGAGCGGAGGCGCTCGACGGCGGCGCTCGAGATGTGCGCCTGCACGGCGGGCGTGCGAGAGAGCTGCGAGCCGCCGCGCGACGGCGAGCTGGTGGCCGTGCTGACCGACAACAAGCTGGTTGCGCTGTATGCGTTCGATGAGGGGCGCGCTCGCTACGAGACGCGCTGCGTGTTTCAAACGGGGGTGTCTCGTGGCAGAGATATTTAGAGTCGACGAGTCGTTCGACCATGCGTTCTTCAAAGGCACGTCGTGCGCGTTCGGCGTGTTCGACGGTGTGCATCGAGGGCATCGCTTCCTGCTCGACCGCGCCCGCGCCACCGCGTGCGCGAGCGGCGGCAAGAGCGTGGCGCTGACGTTCGACATCGATCCCGACGAGGTGTTCCATCCGGCGCGCCTCAAGAAGCTCATGACGAACGAGGAGCGCGTGGCCATGCTGGCGGAAAGCGGCGTGGACGCCGTCGCGGTGCTGCCGTTCACGCACGACTTCGCCTCCTCCTCGCCGGAGAAGTTCCTCGTGCAGACCTTCGACGGCACGCCCCCGGCGTTTTTGCACGTGGGCTACGACTTCAAGTTCGGCGCGCGCGCCTCGGGCACGGTGCGCGACCTCGACGCGTGGGCGGCCGAGGGGGGCACGGACGTGCAGGCGCACGACCTGCAAAGCGACGACGGCGCGCCCATCACGGCCACGCGCATCCGCCTGCTTCTGGCCGACGGGAGCATCGAGGAGGCGAACCATCTGCTGGGCCGGCCGTACTTCATGACCGGCATCGTGCAGCCGGGTCGCGGCGAAGGCGCCGACCTGGGCTTCCGCACCGCGAACCTCACGGTGCCCGACCAGATGCGCCCCCTCGGCGACGGCGTGTACGCCGCCTACGCCCACGTTGACGGCGCGCGCTACAAGGCGGCCGTGAACGTGGGCGTGGCCGCCACGTTCGCCGACCGTGCCACCGCCACCTGCGAGGTGCACCTCCTCGATTTCGAAGGCGACCTCTACGGCAAGCCGGTCAAGGTGGAGTTCCTCCACTGGCTGCGCGAGATGCGCAAGTTCGACGACCTGGACGAGCTGGTGGCAACGGTCAAGGGGAACATCGCCTGGGTGCGGGAGAACCTGTAGGGCAAGGGATGAGACAAAGGGACGGGGTAATCGTCTCATTCGCGCGCGAATGAGACGATTACCCCGTCCCTTTGTCTCATCCCGTCCCTTCGTCTCCCTACTTAGTCGCCCAAACCGAATCCTTGTTGAACAGGTTGTCGTACTGCACCGTCGCGTAGGCGCGCAGCGCTTCCAGCGCGTCGCCGGCCTCGGCGCCCTCGTCGTCGAAACCGTGCCAGGCCCCGTCGGCGGTCAAGAAGCCGTTGAGGTTGATGGCGGGGATCGCCTCGCGCACGGCCAGCAGGAAGCGCTGGTAGCCCGTCGTGGGCAGGCCCGCGGCTTCCACCAGCTTCGATCCCAGGTAGTTGAGGCTCGTGCGCTCGCTGCCGCCGTTGCCCGACGCGTGCGCGCCCTGTGCGCGGGCGGCGTCGTTCGCCCAGATGAGGTACGGCACGGTGTAGCGTTCCTGCACGGCTTCGAGCCCCAGGTCGTCGGCCGTCGCGCCGTGGGTGGCCTCGAACAGCCAGTCGCTGAAGCCGGGCTGGTGGTCGCCGAAGAAGCACAGCACCACGGGCCTGTCGAGCGCGTTCAGCCTGTCCACGAGGTAGGCGAGGTCGCGGTCGGCCTGGCGGATGACGCTCGCGTACTCGTCGAGCTCCGACGACGTGCTGCCGTCGTCGAGCGGCACGCTCACCGCCAGCTCGTCGGCGAGGCCGCCCACGTCGTAGCCGCCGTGGTTCTGCAGCGTCACGTCGAAGACGAACTGCGGGTGCTCGTCGGCTTCCAGCAGGTCGAGCACGTAGTCGTACGTCGCGCGGTCGGTGGTGAGCCCGCGCAGCGTGTCGGCGTCCTCGAACGCGGCCTGGTCGGAGAATTCGTCGAAGCCCAGCTGGTCGTACACGCGGTCGCGGCGCCAGTTCGTGTTCTCGGCCGGGTGGACGGCATGGGTCGCGTAGCCCAGCGCGTCGAAGTACGACACGAGGCTCTCGGCGCCGTCAAGGTCGTACAGCACGTAGGGGTACACGCCGCCGCCGAGGTGGCCCATGGTCGAGCCGGTGAGGAACTCGAACTCGCTGTTGCACGTGCCTCCGCCGAGCGCCGACACGTACGCGTCGCCCGCCTCGAGCGCTTCCTCCGCGATCTCGTAGTAGTGCGCGGGGCGGGCGTCGGTGCCCGCGAGGCCGGGGTAGCGCGACAGGTCCGCGAACGTTTCGTTCATGACGGCTATCACGGTGGGGGCCTCGGCTCCGTCGACAGCCTCGGGCGAGCCGTCGGCGAGCCCGCCGAGCAGCGCCGCCACGCCGTCGGCGTCGTACCCTTCCGGTTGGGTCGGGCTCAGATCCTGCACGCGCTTGAGGAAGCACAGCGCCGATCCCTGCTCGGCGTACGATTCCTTCACGCCCCAGACGTCCACGGAACAGCCATAGGCCTCCTCGATGTCGACCGCGCTCATCCACCAGCCGAAACCGCATACCAAAGCCAGCGCGCACGCGGCGTTGGCCAGCCCTTTGCGGGGGGACAGCGGCACGCGGGGGACGAAGGCCAGCGCCGCGCAGTACGCAACGAACACGGCGATCGCGAAGGCCAGGCTCGCATCGAGCGAGAACGAATAGCCTGCTCCCACCGATGCGGCGGTGGACAGGGCGAAGAGGTCGGCTGGCACCACGGGCTGCCCCTTGAACAGGATGACGAAATGGTTCGCCGTTCCCGCGAGCAGGCACGCGGCCGCGAACACGGCCGCCGAAGCCCGCGAGCGCTGCCCGACGGCGTACACGATGGCGAACAGCCCCGCGAGCACCGCCAGGTTCAGGGCGACGAAATAGGGGTCCATGGACGAGAGCCGGTCGTTGTAGGGCGCTTCGAGCAGCAGGAACCCCACCGGCACGGCGAGCGCCATGACGAGGGGGCGCGCGGCGCGCGAGGCGGCCGACGAGCGCGCGCGGGCCCGGGCGGCTTCAAGGGAGGCGGCAAGCGCGCAGGCGGCGTCCCGTGCCGCTGTGATGCGCTGGAAGAACGTCATGTCGGTGCTCCTCGCGTGAATCAGACGTGTCGCATGTTCGAAAAGGCACAGTATAACGGATAACGGTTCGCTTACGGATGCGAACGCGGAATCCCGAGGGGCCGCGCGTCCGCCCCTGGTGCGGGGCTTGCGGCCTTCCGCCTCCAAAAAACCTCGATTACGGGTTCACATTACCTCCAAATACCCTAAAATAAGGCAGTTGCGACTTTCTCGCCCGAATGCCCGGCGAAAAGGTCGCATGTCGTATCGGTTCGAACAAGGAGGAGACACGTGACTACTGCAGTCGCATGGATGGCTCCCGTGTGTGCCCTCATCGGCATCTGCATGGCTGCCTACCTCGGATCGTGGGTCCTGAAGCAGGATCCGGGTCCGGACAAGATGAACAACATCTCCCTGAAGATCCAGCAGGGCGCCAAGGCGTTCCTCATGAGCGAGTACAAGCTGCTCGTCATCTTCATGGTGATCGTCGCCGTCGTGATGGCGCTCGCGCTGTCGCCGATCACGGCGCTGGCCTTCGTCACGGGCGGCGTCATGTCCGCCGCCGCCGGCTACGTCGGCATGCATGTGGCGACGCGCGCGAACACGCGCACGGCCCACGCCGCCGAGGAATCGGTGGCCAAGGCCCTCAACATCAGCTTCAAGTCCGGCCTGACGATGGGCCTGTGCGTGGCGTCCTTCGCCTTGCTGGGCCTTTCGCTGTGGCTGCTTCTGCTCGTGTTCGGCATCAACATCGTCGAAGTGGCGCAGATGCACACGAACATCGGCATGGTCGAGGGCTTCGCCACCGGCGCTTCCGCTGTCGCGCTGTTCGCCCGTGTGGGCGGCGGCATCTACACGAAGGCGGCCGACGTGGGCGCCGACCTCGTGGGCAAGGTTGAAGCGGGCATTCCCGAGGACGACCCCCGCAACCCGGCGACCATCGCCGACAACGTGGGCGACAACGTGGGCGACGTCGCCGGCATGGGCGCCGACCTCTTCGAGTCCTACACGGGCGCCATCCTGGCCCCCACCATCTTGGCCGCCACGTTCGGCGCGCTGGGCGGCTACTTCGCCACGGGCGACCTCGTGTGGGCTCTCGTGACGCCGCTCCTCATCGCGGGCTGCGGCATCATCACGTCCATCATCGGCCTGTTCGCCGTGCGCACCAAAGAGGGCGCGGCGCTGCACAAGGCGCTCAACCGCGGCACCTACGTGGCCGCCGGCATCGAGATCGTCGTGATCTTCTGCCTGTTCGCCATCTGGAACTCCCAGTCGGTCGAGGCCCAGCCGCTGTGGCTGTTCGGCTCGGTGCTGTGCGGCCTGATCGCCGGCCTTGCCATCGGCAAGATCACCGAGTACTTCTGCTCCGACAAGTACAAGCCCGTGCATAAGATCGCCGACGCGGCCGACACCGGCGCCGCCACGGTCATCATCGAGGGCCTCGGCACGGGCATGCTGTCCACCATCGCCCCCATCGTGCTGGTCGCCTTGGCCATCATCGGCGCCTTCACGTTCGGCAACATGGCCTTCCCGCTGGCTTCGGCCGAAGGCGGCATCGCCGTCGGCCTGTTCGGCGTGGGCCTGGCCGCCACGGGCATGCTGTCCAACACCGCCATCACCATCGGCGTCGACGCGTACGGCCCCGTCGCCGACAACGCGGGCGGCATCGCCGAGATGGCCGGCCTTCCCGAGGAAGTGCGCGATCGCACCGACGCGCTCGACGCCGTGGGCAACACCACCGCGGCCATCGCGAAGGGCTTCGCCATCGCGTCCGCGGGCCTGTCCGCCATCTCGCTGTTCGTGTCCTACCAGGCCACGATGCACCACTCCATCTCCGATTTCTCGCTGACGCTGACCGACCCGCTCATCGTGGCCGGCATCTTCCTTGGCGCCATGATGCCGTTCATGTTCGCGGCCCTCACCATGGGCGCCGTGTCGCGTGCGGCCCATGCCATGGTCGAGGAAGTGCGTCGCCAGTTCCGCGAGATCAAGGGCATCATGACCTACGAGGCCGAGCCCGAGTACGACAAGTGCGTGGCCATCTCCACCTCGTCCGCGCTGCGCGAGATGATGCTCCCGGGCTGCCTTGCCATCGTGGTTCCGGTGCTCATCGGCTGCTTCAACCCGGCCATGCTGGGCGGCTTCTTGGCCGGCGCCGTGGCCACCGGCATGCTCATGGCCATCTTCATGTCCAACGCCGGCGGTGCGTGGGACAACGCCAAGAAGTACATCGAGCAGGGCCATCATGGCGGCAAGGGCTCCGAAGCCCACAAGGCCGCCGTCGTGGGCGACACCGTGGGCGACCCGTTCAAGGACACCTCCGGCCCGTCCATGAACATCCTCATCAACCTCATGACCATCGTGTCGTTGACGTTCGCCCCGCTGTTCGTCATGATCCAAGGTCTGTTCTAAGCGCTGCGGAATCCGCCGCGCATCACCATCGGAGGCCCCGGCGATCGCCGGGGCCTCCGTGCGTTCGGGCCCCGACGGATGGGGGCGGTCGTGCGGAGAAGCCTCGCGATCCCGGAGATCCCGGAAACGGCCGGATCGAAGGCCGGATCGAAAGGAAACCTATTCGAGACGGTATCGGCGGGGGGGGGGTGGTATACTCTAGCTTCCAGGCATATGAGAGGGATTACGTATTGGCACAGATCGCAGCACGACCCGGCAGGGTATCGCAGTTCACGTTCCGGCGCATGGCCGGGTGCGGCTTCGCGCTTGCAGCGGCGTTTTTGCTGGTCGTGTGCGTGACGGGGGCGGTGTTCGCGGTTCTGGACATGCAGGACGAGGCCGATGTGTCCGTCGCCGCCGCCAAGCCCCAGATAGAATCGGGCATCGAGGAGTCGTTCAAGCTGCTCGAAACGCTGGCCGACCGTCCTGAGTTTTACGACGCTTCCGTCCCCGTCATGGACAAGGTGGCGATCCTCGACCAGATCAACGAGCGCTACGGGTACTTTCTGCTGTGCTTCGTGGACGAGGATATCAACGTATGGGACGCCTCCGGCCCGGCCAGCCTCGCCAGCCGCGATTTCATGCAGAAGCTGTACTCCACGGGAACCCGTCTCGTCACCGACAGCTTCGCGGCCGGAGCCGACGGCGTGACGCTCAACTACACCGTGCTCGTGCCCCTGTTCGACGGCGACAAGATGACGGGTTCGCTGTTCGTCTCGCTGTACTTCGACGACATGGTCGACGTGCTCGAGCGGAGCGCGTCCAGCGAGGACGTGTCGTCGGTGCTCGTCGGCAGCCGCGGCCAGGTCATGTCGAGCTCGTCGGGCTTCGCGTACGACGATCGCTTCCTCGACCCGATCCGCAGCCACATCGCCTTCGGCATGACGGCCGATGCGATCGAGGAAGAGCTGCTGTCCCTCAATCCGGTGAGCTTCTGGACGGTCGACGGGCTCGACCTGCGTTATTATGCGGTGGAGCCGATAGCGAACACCAGCTGGGACGCGGTGTGCGTCACGAGCTTTTGGGCCGCGTACGCGAAGATCATGCGCGCGCTCGCCCCGTTCGTCGCCATCGTGCTCGCGCTCATCGCAGGCGCCTTCATGCTGCTGCGGGCCGATTTCGCGCGGCAGACGGAAAATGCCCGCATGCTGGAGCAGTCGGTCGAGGATCTGCAGAAGACCATGTTCGACGAGCGCCATCGCGGCGACGCCGACGTGACCGACATCCTCGAGCTCACGTCGTCGGGGCTTTCCGACGGCTTGACCGGCGTCGTCACCCGGTCGGTGTTCTCGAGCAGGCTCGAGAACCTTCTCGAGGATGCGCACGGCGGCTCCCTGTACGCATTGTGCTTCGTGGACCTCGACGATTTCAAGCACGTCAACGACGCTTACGGCCACGCCGCCGGGGACGCCGCCCTGAAAAACGTCGGGTACGTGCTGCGCACGTACGAACGGCGCTACGACGGGCTGGTAGGCCGTTACGGCGGCGACGAGTTCGTGCTGCTCATGACCGATCTTGACGACGAGGACGAGTTGCTCGACGTCCTTGCCGGCATGGTGGCCGATCTCAGCTTGGACCTGCAGTTCGGCGACGAGGCGTTCAAGCTGCACTGCAGCGTGGGCGCGGCGGTATGGGACGGCGCGATCGGCATCGACGAGCTGACGGAGCAGGCAGACCAGGCCCTGTACCGTGCCAAGCATCAAGGCAAAGGAAGGTTCAGCGTGTTCGGCGACGGGAGCGTCAGTGAAGCGACGTAAGGTACGGGGCGCGATCGGGTTCGTCGGCTACGTCCTCGCCGTCTGCGCGCTGATGGCGTCGCTCGGCTCGTTCGTCTACGGCGAGGTGGGCGCGATCCGCCACCGCGAGGCCGAGGACCTGCTCAGGTGCTTTCAAGAGGCCATGGTCTCGAAGCTTCACGGCGAGGTGAGCCAGGTGGACGACCTGGTTGCGGTTCTCACGGCGAGTTCCGGAGATGCCGCGGGGTTCCCCGCGCTGGCCGAAGAGGCGATCGGGCGCGAGGGGGTCGCCTACGTCGCGTACGTGCAGGACGAGACGATGGCGTACGCATTTCCCGAAGACACGTTCGGCGGCACGGTGGGGAAGGACCTGTCCGCGTTTCCCTACGTGTACACTTTGGCGAAGGTCACGGACGATTTCGTCGTCGAGGGCCCGGTGAGCCTCGACAGCGGCGAAAGCGCGTTCCTGTTCATCAAACCGGTGAACGTCGACGGCGCTTTCGTCGGCGAGGTCGCGGTGGGGGTGAGCGAGCCGTACGTTATCGAGCAGCTGGACCTCTCGTCGCTTGAGGGATACGGGTACCGTTACGAGCTGTGGGCGGTCAGCCCGCAAGACGGCAGCAAAAACGTGATCGCGACGTCCGAAGGAGGAAGCGATTTCTCCCATGCGGCGAAGTCCGAGTTCAACATGCCCACGCAATGGACGCTGTCGATCATGCCCGAGGAAGGCTGGGTTCCCCGAGATTGGACGATGTTCATCGTCGCAGGGGCAAGCGCGACCGCGCTCTCGCTGATCGGGCTGGGCGGCGCGATCGCGTTGCGGCTCAGGGATCGCCGCCGTCGCATCGAAGAGGCTGCGCGCGATCGCGAAACGGGCCTGCTGACGTACCGCGCGCTCGTCGACAAGCTCGAACGCGACGCGGGAAGGGCGGGGGATCCCCTTCGGTGGACGATCATCTGCCTGACGGTGGACGATTTCGAGCCTACCGCCCGCACGCTGGGTTGGGAAGCCCGGCGCGATTACCTCGAGCGGGTGCATGCCGGCATCGATGCCGTGATGGAGGGCGCGTACGAGGCGGCGCGGATCAGCGGAGCGAGCTTCGTGATCGTGGTCGAGGGCTACATGGTCAGGCGCGCGCTCGGCGACCTCATGCGCGCGCTCGAGCTGGCGCTGCTGTGGAAGGTGCGCATCGACGGCAAGAAGGCGTTCTGCATGGCGCGCTCGGCCGCGGTGCGCTTTCCCGAGGACGGCAGCGACCCCGGGGCGCTTGTGGAGCGCACGGTGTCGCTGCTGGAACGCGACCGCCCCGACCGTTAGCCTTGCTCCCTTCGGGAAAGCGAACGGCCCCGAAGACGGGGCCGTTCGTTGCGCGAGGTGAAGGCTGCGCCGCCTACACGATGCCCTGGGCCATCATGGCGTCGGCGAGCTTCTTGAAGCCGGCGATGTTGGCGCCCATGACGTAGTTGCCCTCGTGGCCGTACTCCTTTGCCGCGTCGTCGGCCGCATGGTAGATGTTCTTCATGATCTCCTGCAGCTTGCCGTCCACTTCCTCGAACGTCCAGGACAGGCGCTCGGAGTTCTGCGACATCTCGAGGCCGGAGGTGGCCACGCCGCCGGCGTTCGCCGCCTTGCCCGGGCAGAACACCACGCCGTTGTCCATGAGGTAGTCGGTGGCGTCCATCGTCGTGGGCATGTTGGCGCCCTCGGCGACGATCTTGCAGCCGTTGGCCGCGAGTTGCTCGGCGTCGTCGATCAAGAGCTCGTTCTGCGTGGCGCAGGGCAGGGCGATGTCCACGGGCACGCTCCACACGCCGCGGCCCTCATGGTACTCGACGCCCTCCTTGCGCTCGGCATACTCGGAGATGCGGGCGCGCTCCACTTCCTTGATCTGCTTCACGAGGTCGAGGTCGATGCCCGCCGGGTCGTGGATCCAGCCGGTGGAGTCGGAGAGGGTGACCACCTTCGCGCCGAGCTGCTGCGCCTTCTCGGTGGCGTAGATGGCGACGTTGCCCGAGCCGGACACGGCCACCGTCTTGCCCTCGAAGGAGTCGTCGTGGCAGTTCAGGTACTCCTGTACGAAGTAGACCAGGCCGTAGCCGGTGGCCTGCGTGCGCGCGAGCGACCCGCCGTAGGACAGGCCCTTGCCGGTGAGCACGCCCTCCCACACGTTCTTGATGCGCTTGTACTGGCCGAACATGAAGCCTACCTCGCGGGCGCCCGTGCCGATGTCGCCGGCCGGCACGTCGGTGTCGGCGCCGATGTGGCGGAACAGCTCGGTCATGAAGCTCTGGCAGAAGCGCATGATCTCCATGTCGGACTTGCCCTTGGGATCGAAGTCGCAGCCGCCCTTGCCGCCGCCCATGGGCAGCGTGGTCAGGCTGTTCTTGAAGATCTGCTCGAAGCCGAGGAACTTGATGATGCCGAGGTTCACCGACGGGTGGAGGCGCAGGCCGCCCTTGTAGGGCCCGAGGCAGCTGTTGAACTGCACGCGGTAGCCGCGGTTGACGTGCACGTTGCCCGCGTCGTCGACCCAGGGCACGCGGAACATGACGACGCGCTCCGGCTCCACGAGGCGCTCGAGGAGCCCCGCCTTCTCGTAGGCGGGATCGGACTCGATGACCGGCTTGAGGGACGAGAGCACCTCCGTGACGGCCTGGATGAACTCGGGCTCGTTCGGATTCTTTTCCTTGACCTGCTCGATGACGTTATCGACGTAACCCATCTTGGCGGACCTCCATTCGTGCGGGTGACCATACTGCCTTCATTATAGGGAGCGAACTGCGACGGAAGCGCTTATTTAAACGATTCGAAACAAAACAGCATGAGGGAGGAGCGAAGGAGGCTAAGGGCGGCTCGCCGTCCCTTCCATGAAAACTTCGCCGTCTGTTCCGAAGGCGGGACAGCCGAGGGAGGGCCGATGCGGTAGAATCGGGGGACACGGGAGAAGGAGCGAGCATGAACGAGATCAAGTGCCCCCACTGCAACAAGATGTTCACCATCGACGAGGCCGGCTTCGCGGCCATCCTCAAGCAGGTGCGCGACGCCGAGTTCGACAAGGAGGTGCGCCGCCACGAAGAGCTGCTGGCCACCGAGAAGCAGCAGGCCGTGCAGCTGGCCGTGGCCGAGGCGCTGGGCAAGGCGCAGGGCGACGCCGCGAGCAAGGAGGCGCGCATCGCGGAGCTGGAGGCCCGCCTGGATGCGGCGGCGCGCGAGCGCGAGAACGAGGCGCGCCTCGCCCAGGCGGAGCGCGAGCGCGCGCTGGCCGACGCCGCAGCGGCGAAGGACGCCCGCATCGCCGAGCTCGAGCAGCTGGCCTCCTCGCAAAAGCGCGCTTTCGAGACCGAGAAGCAGCTGGCGGTCCAGCAGGCGCGCTCGGCCCTCGAGCGCGAGCGCGACGAGCTGGCGGCGCAGGTCAAGCTCAAAGACGCCGAGAAGTGCCAGGCCACCAGCGCCCTCAAGGAGCAGCTGGCCATCGAGCTCAAGGCGAAGGACGACATCATCGCCTACAAGGAGAGCGAGATCGAGCGCTACAAGGACATGAAGGCGCGCCTGTCCACCAAGCTCGTGGGCGAGTCGCTCGAGCAGCACTGCGAGGTTGAGTTCAACAAGCTGCGCGCCACGGCGTTCCCGCGCGCGTACTTCGAGAAGGACAACGATCAGTCCGGCGGCAGCAAGGGCGACTTCATCTTCCGCGAGTGCGACGAGGAGGGCAACGAGATCGTCTCCATCATGTTCGAGATGAAGAACGAGTCCGACGAGTCGGCCTACCGCCACAAGAACGAGGAGTTCTTCAAGAAGCTCGACGCCGACCGCGCGAAGAAAGGATGCGAGTACGCGGTGCTGGTCACCTTGCTCGAACCCGAGAGCGAGCTGTACAACCAGGGCATCGTGGACGTTTCGTACCGGTTCGAGAAGATGTACGTCATCCGGCCGCAGTTCTTCATCCCGATGATCTCCATCCTGCGCAACGCGGCGCTGAACTCGATGGCGTACAAGGCGGAGCTCGCCGTCGTGCGCAACCAGAACGTCGACATCACGAACTTCGAGGAGTCGATGGAGGCCTTCAAGGCGGGCTTCGCGCGCAACTACGACCTGGCCAGCCGCAAGTTCCAGACGGCCATCGACGAGATCGACAAGACCATCCTGCACTTGCAGAAGACGAAGGAAGCGCTCATGTCGTCCGAGAACAACCTGCGCCTGGCGAACAACAAGGCCCAAGACCTCACCATCAAGCGCCTGACGAGGAAGAACCCCACCATGAAGGCCGCCTTCGAAGCGTTGAAGGCCGAGCAAGAAGAGGACGCGTCGTAAATTGCCTTAAGTCGTGAAGATATGCTAGTATATTTTCACGACTTAAGGAGGTCGCATGGCAACACCCGCAGAGCTTTTGGACAACATGGTGCCGGTGTCGGCGTTCAGTCGGGGCAAGGCGGCGCAGGCCTTCTCGTCCGCGTCGAACTCCACTCCGGTCATCGTGCTGAAGAACAACGCGCCCTATCGCGTCATTACCACGCCCGACGAATACGCGTACCTGTCCGAAGTCGAAGCCGACATGGTGCTCATGGCGGAGGCGATGGCGCGTTTGACGGCGAACCAGGACGCAGGCTTCCTGTCCGCCGACGAGGTGTACGCCGACCTGGGCATCGCTCCCGAGGATATCGCCGCAGCCGACGACGTGGACCTGTCATGACATGGGAGCTTTCGTTTCTCCCCGAAGCGCAGGAAGATTTGAGGAGCCTTGACGGATCGCAGCGCATCCGCGTCGCGAAGGCGATCGCCAAGGTTCAGGAGAACCCCTTGCCCGCATCCGAGGGCGGTTGCGGAAAGCCTCTCGGCAACAAGCGCGTATCCCAGCTCAGCGGATTGATGAAGGTGAAATTGAAGTCAGACGGCATCCGCATCGTGTACAAGTTGGAGCGAGCCGAGCATGCTATGCGCATCGTCGTCATCGGGGTGCGATCCGACGATGCGGTCTACCGCGAAGCGCAGAAAAGGCGGGAGTCTCGCGGATTGTAATCTGAGTCGGACGGAGCGCAGCATGCGGCACGATGGCGAATCGGCGGGAAACGAAGCGAGCGGCTCGATGCTCGCTCGGGCGGGGTACGCGCTGGCGGGCACGCTCGTCGCAGTGCTCGCGGCATGGCTCCTCTCGCTCGTCGTGCCGTCGGCGCACCCCGGGTTCCTCGAGCTCTTCGCGTTCGTGGCCTCGATGAGCGCGGTGCTCATGCTGTGGGCGGCGTTCAAGCCCTCGCGCGGTTCGTCGGGCTCGGTGGCGCTCGAGGCGCTCGTCGTGTTCGCGACCATGATGCTCGTCCAGGCGGCAAGCGACTTCCTGCGCTCGCCGAGCCTGTTCTGCTATTCCAGCCCGCTCGTCTGGTTCTGGGGTTACGCGATCTTCATGGTGTACAGCGGGCTGGGTCTCGCGCTGCCGGTCGCATGGGCGCTCGGCAGCAGCGTGCGGTGGGCTCGGCGTTCGTGGGGCTGGGTCGCGGGCGAGGCCGCCTTCGTCCTGGCAGCGGGAGCGCTGGCCTCGGCCGGCATGCTCGACCTGTCCTCGAGCCTCCTCGGCTTCGCGTTCCAAGGCCTCGTCTTCGTGGCGGCCGCGCTGGCTGCGGCGGGCGCGGTCCAGCGGATCGTTTGCGAGCTCGTCTGGCGCTCGCGCGGGGAGCGCGCAGGCGATCCGCCGCCACGCCCGCACGCCCGACCGACTGTGCGCCCTGCAGCGCGTCCGGACGTTGCACCGCGAAGCAAGCTGCGCACGGCCTGCATAGCCGTGCTGGTCGTATCGGTGGCCGTCAGCGTGCTGTCGCTCGCGTTCTTCTTCATCTGCTACAAGCAGGCGATGACGCAGGGCCTGGTCATGCGCAACGTCGTGTACGATGTGCCGACCTTCTGCGTGCTGGCCACGTGCTTCGTCGCCATCCCGTTCGCCGCCATAGGCGCGGCGGTAGGGCCGGGCAAAGACTACCGCGTTGCAGGGTACGGGGTGCTCTGCGTGCTCGTGCTGCTCCCGGTCATGCTGTTCAGCTCGGCTCGTCTGGACGTTCCCGAGGAAACCGAGCTGCCCGACGGCACGATCGAGGTGGTGACGCCCGTGTGGCTCGACAAGCCGCGCGTGCAGCACGCCGTACCCGAAGGACCCCTGTTCATGCGCATGTTGCCCGACGCAAGCGAAGCCGCGGCTCCCGAAGTCGAAGAGCCGCTTCCGCGCGAGCAGTCGGGGTACTCCTACCATACGACCGGCACCATCGCGTCCATCGACGCGGAGGCGCGGACGCTCGAGCTGGCGGTGACGGATTCGACCGAGTACCTTGCCGTTGGCGAGCGCGTGACCGTCGAATGCGCGACGGCCGAGCATTTCGACGTCCCGTTCGACGAACTCGCGGTGGGGGAGACGGTGCAGATCCGCTCGACCGAGGCCTGCGCGGACGGGGTCGTCGTCGCGCAGAAGGTGTTCGTCGAGATCAGCGAGTACTACCGACCGGAAGACGGTCCCGAACGCAGCCTCGACGACATCCTCGCGTCGTACGATTGCCCCTACGCGATCACCGGCACGGTCACCTCGGCCGTCGGGGAGGGCGGGTTCTCGTTCCGTGTGGACGACGGGGGCGGATTCGTCGAGAACGGCACCGAGCTGCACGTGTCCGAAGCGTTCGTCGAGCGACGGCTGTACGGCATGAAGGGCTTGCAGTGGGGAATGGACGGGGTGGTCATCGGGTTCTCCGACCTGCCGGCCGAGGGCGTGCTGCGTGCGAAGGTGATCGTCGGCAACGACGACACGTCGTCCGACTACTGGGAGAACATGCCCGCCTCGTAATGAGCTACGTCCTCAGTCCCCCTCGCGCAACGCCTCGTCGACGAGGCGCCTGAGGTTCGCGCTGAACCGTTCGCGGTCGTCGTCCTCGAAGGCTGCGGGCCCCTTCGTGCGGCCGCCAAGCCGCCGCACCTTCTTCTCCTCGTGGCGGATGTGCATGTCGAGGTCGATGGTGCCCCGCGTGTACACGCGACCGCGCACGCCGATGGCCCGCGCGCCGCGCCCGAGCGCCATGGCGGCCAAGCCGATGTCCTGCGTCACCACGATGTCGCCGGGCTCGAGCTCCTGCACGATGGCGAAATCGGCCGCGTCGGCGCCGATGCCCACGGCAAGCGTGTCGACCCAGAACCCGTCGGTCGGCTTGCGCGGGTCGCCGCGCCGGATGTGGCGGGCCAGGTTCTGCGTCGCGTTGCCCGCGATGACTACGGGCAGCTTGCCCGCGCGCGCGACGGCGAGGGCCTCGGAGGTGACGGGGCAGGCGTCCGCGTCGATGTAGATCGTCGGTCTCATGGGCTCGCTTTCTTCTCGGGAGGCTCCAGTATACGGCAGGATCGTCCCGGACGAAGCGCGCGCGCCTCGCCAATGCGACGGGACGGTGACCGAAATGTGCGCAGACGGTGATCGGGGCGCGCCGTAGACATTTTATTGAGAAATGCGTCATAGATTCATCCCCGTTCGATTGGATAAAACGGCGGGAGGATCACCATGACGAGGGAGAACGAGTTCGTATGCGCCGTGGAGCGGCAGGTGCGCGCGCACCCGGAGGCGCCCGCCCACCGGGCGTCGGACGGGTCGACGATGACGTACGGCGAGTTATGGGCCGCCTCCGACCGCATTGCCGCCGCCCTGGCGGCGCGCACGGACGGGCGCGAACCGGTTGCGGTGCTCGGCTGCAAATCGGCGCTCATGTGCGCGGGCTTCCTCGGCTGCCTCAAGAGCGGCCACGCCTTCGTTCCCGTGGACGTGGAAATGCCGCCGTCGCGCCTCGCGGACATCATGTCCCAGCTCGGCGACCCGCTCGTGCTGACGACCGTACCCGTGCCGGCTCCCCTTGCCGCGGCGCTCCCTCCCGCTCGCGTGCTCGACGCGCGCACGGTCGTCGCCTCCTCCCATCCCGTGCGCGTGCCCGAGCGGGATAAATGGGTGACGGGCGAGGAGACGCAGTACCTCATCTTCACGTCCGGCTCCACCGGCCGGCCGAAGGGCATCGAGGTGAGCGCCCGCAACGTGGCCTGCTTCATGGCGTGGGTGCGCACGTTTCCCGTGATAGCGGAGGGCGGCCGGGTGTTCCTCGATCAGCCGCCGTACTCCTTCGACCTGTCCGAATACGAAGTGGTGGGCGCGCTGTCCACCGGCGGCTGCCTGCACGCCGTCTCGCGCGAGGAGACGGAGGACCTGCGCGCCCTGTTCGCCGACCTGCGCTCCTCGGGCGTGGAGGTGTGGACGTCCACGCCCTCGTTCGCCGATCTGTGCCTGGCCGACAAGAGCTTCGCCCAGGAGCTGCTGCCCGACGTGCGCCTGTTCCTGTTCTGCGGCGAGGCCCTGCGCCATTCCACGGCCGCGGCCCTGCGCGAGCGTTTCCCGCGCGCCCGCATCGTGAACACCTACGGCCCCACCGAATCCACCGTGGCCGTGACTTACGTCGAGATCGGCGCGGCGGAGCTGGCCGACGCGCGCCCGCTGCCGGTGGGCACGGCGCGTCCCGGCACCGAGCTCTTCATCGTCGATCCCGAGACGGGCGCGCCCTGCGCCGTGGGGCAGACGGGCGAGATCGTCATCGTGGGCGACACGGTGGCCAAAGGCTATTTCCGCAACCCCGAGAAGACGGCGGCGGCGTTCTTCGAGACGCGGCTTTCCGACGGCACGCCGACGCGCGGCTACCGCACGGGCGATGCGGGCCATCTCGACGAGGGCGGCATGCTGTACTGCGACGGGCGCTTCGATTCGCTCGTGAAGGTGAACGGATTCCGTATCGAGCTCGAGGATGTGGAGGAGAACCTCGGCGCGCTTCCGCTCGTGAAGCAGGCGGCCGTCGTGCCCGTGCGTCGCAAAGAGCGCATCGTGTACCTGAAGGCGTGCGTCGTGCTGCAGGAGCGTCCTGCTGGCACCGACTTCGAGATCGGCCGCCTCATCAAGGCGCGGCTCGCCGAGCGCGTGCCCGGCTACATGGTGCCGCGGGCCGTGTCGCTCGTCGGGGAGCTGCCGCTCACCTGCAACGGCAAGGTGGACCGCAAAGCGCTGGCCGAGGCATGAGGCATGGCGGGCATTGATGACGTTCTACGCCGATCCGAGCTTCTTCGCGCTGCTGGCGCTGGCCGTGGCGGGCGCCGCCTTCCTCGGCCTGCGCGAGAAACCGCTCGCGCGCTACGGCATGGCCGCCTCGGTCGTGTTCCTGGCATGCCTGTTCTGCAAGGACCTTCCGGGTTTGATCGCCGCTGCGGGCTTCGTGGTCGTGGCCGTGCTGTCGATGCGCTGGGTGCTGGCCGCGCCGCGTTCCAACCTGCGCTTCGCCGTGGCGTTCGCGCTCACGCTGCTGCCGCTCGTGTCGGCGAAGGCGGGCGCGGTGTTCGATCAGAACCTGCTGGGCTTCATGGGCGTGTCCTACATCACGTTCAAGGCGCTGCAGGTGCTGTTCGAGGTGCGCGACGGCGTGATCAAGGAATGCGGGCTGTTCGACTACCTGTACTTCCTGCTGTTCTTCCCCGTGTTCACGTCGGGTCCCATCGACCGGTCGCGCCGCTTCGCCGAGGACGCGCGGGCGGTGCGCTCGCGCGACGAGTACGCGGGCCTCTTGGCGCGCGGCATCCTGCTCGTGCTCGTCGGGCTCGTGTACACCTTCGTCGTGGCCGCGTGGCTCCACCGCTTCTACGTCCCCGCAACGTGGGGCTCGGGGCCGTTTTTGACCGAGCTGGCCGCGCAGGTGCAGACGGCGTACGTGTACGGGCTGTACCTGTTCTTCGACTTCGCGGGGTACAGCCTCATGGCGATGGGGGCGAGCTACTGCTTCGGCATCCGCACGCCGCGCAACTTCCGCGCCCCGTTCGCCTCGCTCGACATCAAGGACTTCTGGAACCGGTGGAACATCACGCTGTCGTTCTGGCTGCGCGACTTCGTGTTCATGCGCTTCTCGCGGCTCGCGCTCAAGAAGCGCTGGTTCGCGAGCCGCCTGACCACGGCGTGCTGGGGCTTCGTGTTCGACATGGCCCTCATGGGCGCCTGGCACGGCCTGACGGCCGACTACCTGCTGTACGGCCTGTTCCACGGCCTGCTGCTCGCAGGCACCGAGGCGTTTCAGAAGAAATCGAAGTTCTACAAGAAGCATAAGAACAATCCCGCGTTCAAGGCGCTGTCCTGGTTCGTCACCTTGCAGTTGGTGATGTTCGGGTTCGCGCTGTTCTCGGGGCAGATAACGATGCTCGTGAAGGGAGCGTTCCATGGCTGAGACGGATCATGCGGAACTCGAGGAGAAGATGCTCGACATCCTGGAGGAGGTGTGCGGCGACGACGAGGTGCGCGCCCGTCGCGACGAGGACCTGTTCGCCCTCGGGCTGCTCGACTCGATGGGCGCCATCGAGCTGCTGGTGGACATCGAGGACGTCTTCGGCGTGTGCATCGCGCCCACCGAGGTGGAGCGCGACGAGATGAACACGGTGAACCTCATCATCCACCAGGTGGAGATCAGGCTCTAGCATGGCGAAGCCGTCGAACAACCGGGGCGCGGCGCCAACGGGCATGGCGCTTTTGCGCGGCGTTCTCGTCGGGCTGCTCGTGGCCGCGCTCGTGCTGACGGGCGCGTGCTTCGCGTTGCCGGCGCAGGACGCGCACGACCCCGCGCGCCTGTACGACTACGTGTACTCGGGCGTGAAGTCCGAAAGCACGGCGTTCACGCTGTCTGCCATGAGCGACGACGGGCATGTGGCGTTCGGGTCGTCGGAGTTCTTCATCTCGAAGGACAAGGTGGCGCAGTGCCCGCAGGCGGTGTTCGGCGAGCAGGTGTGCGGCGTGGACCTCACGTACGTGGGCGAGGCCTACGATCAGAGCCTGTGGCAGGCCATCGCGGCCGGCGCGTACGGCAGCGCGGTGCAGAACAAGAAGGCGATGCTGGTCGTGTCGCCGCAGTGGTTCTTCAAGAACAACGGGGACCAGGGCAAGTTCGCCTCGAAGTTCTCGTCGACGCTGTACCGGCAGTTCGCGGGCAACCCGAACATCTCGGACGAGACGAAGGCGTACGTGCGCTCGCGCGTCGAGCAGCTGGGCGTGGACGCGAAGACGACGGCCGCCGCGCACCGCGACACCGTGCTCGACGCGGTCAACGACGTGGCGGCCGCGTTCGCCGACGACCTGAGCCTGCGCGCCCAGCTGCCGGGCGTCGTGGAGAAGGCGCCGCTCAAGAGTCCCGTGCGCGCCGCCGGGGCGCCCACGGGCGAGCCCGATTGGAACGCGCTGCTCGCGCAGGCCGACGCGTCGGGCGACGAGGCGTGCACGACGAACAGCTACGGCATCTACGACGCCTACTGGGAGAAGAACTCCGGGTACGACGTGGAGCGCGGGCAGAACTTCTCCGAGGCCGACGACGAGTACGCCGACTTCTCGTGCTTCCTCGACGTGTGCCGCGAGGTGGGCCTCGAGCCGCTCGTGGTCATCCTGCCCGTGCACGGCGCCTGGTACGACCGCGAGGGCGTGCCCGCGAGCGAGCGGCAGGCGTACTACGAGCGCATCCGCGGGCTGTGCGACAAGGCGGGCGCGGCCTACGCCGACTTCTCCACCTGCGAGTACGAGAAGTACTTCCTCTGCGATACCGTGCACCCCGGGTGGCGCGGATGGGTGCGCATCGAGCAGGCGTTCTACGACTTCGTGCACGATCGCGACGACGCGTTCCTCGGCGGGGGTTCCTTCGGCGCGGCGGAAGGGCTCGACGCGGCGGGCAACGCGGGCGCTTCGCTCGTCGGCGTGGGGGAGGAGGCCTCGTGATGGCGCGGGCGAAACGGGTTGCGGAGGCCGTGCGCTCGGCGGTGGAGGCGCGCCCCTGCGCGCTGGGCGCCCTCGCGGCGGCGGCCGTCGTGGCGATGGCGATGCTGGTGGGGTGGTACCTCCTGTTCTCGGGCATGAACGAGCCGGTGCAGTTCGTGTACAGCAGCTTCTGATGGCGCGGGCGGGACGGATAGCGGCCGCGGCCGCCGTGCTCCTCGCGTGCGCGGTGCTGCTGCCCTCGTGCGCTGCGCGGGCGAACGGGGAGCCGCCGCTGATCGGAGGTGCGGACGCGCCGCTCGCGGAGAGGGGCGGCGAGGGCGTCGACGCGCCGTCCGCTCCCGACGACGCCGACGGCCCGGCCCCCGACGATGCGGCCATCGATCTCGACGGCCTCGACGATGCCGCGCCGCCCGAGGGGTTCGAGCCGGAGGGCGCCGCGCTCGAGACGCGCTTGGACGCCTACCTGCGCGAGAACGTGCCGCGCACGGGCGTGCCCGGCGTGGCCGTCGCCGTCGTGGACGCCGACGGCGTGCGCTACCTCGACACGTTCGGCGACTGCCCCGGCGCGGACGCCCCCTTCATCATCGGCTCGCTGAGCAAGTCGTTCACCGCGGCAGCCGTCATGCAGCTGGCAGAGCAGGGGCTCGTCGACCTCGACGCGCCCGCGTCGTCCTACGCGCCCGGCTACGACGTGCCCGACGAGGTGACGGTGCGCAGCCTGCTCAACCAGACGAGCGGCTTCGGGTACGATGAATCCCTCGCCGATGCGCAGGTGGGCGACACCTTCGGCTCCTTCTCCTACGCGAACGCGAACTACGACCTGCTCGGCCGCGTCATCGAGGGCGCGACGGGCGAGACGTACGCAGCCTACCTCGACGAGCACGTGCTGGGTCCGCTCGGCATGGCCTCGTCGACGGCGGACGCGGACGAGGCGGCGGCGCTCGGCATGGCCCCGGGGCATCGCGACTGGTTCGGCCTGCACCTCGCCGACGGGTTCCGGCATGCGCAGGGCGACTCCGCGTGGGGCGGTCCCGCGTCGGGGTACGTGGCCGCAAGCGCGGAGGACATGGCTTCCTACCTGCGGATGTACCTGAACGACGGCGCGACCGACGGCGGTGCGCGCGTGCTGTCGCCCGACAGCGTGCGAAGCATGTTCCTCGACCGCGTGCCCGACCCTGCGGGGGACACGTACTACGGCATGGGATGGACGTCGTTTTACTGGGACGACGGGGAGCTGGTGCTGTCGCACGACGGGCAGGTGGAGAACTACGTGGCCAGCATGTGCCTGCTGCCCGAGCGCGGCATCGGCGTGGCGGTGCTCGGCGACGCCAACGACAATGCCGGCGGCAACGACCGCTTCTTCGACCTGGCCGGCGGCGTGGTGAGCGTGGCCATCGGCGCGGAAGGCGAGCCGGTCGACGGCTCGTGGACGGCGCAGTGGCGGCAGCGGACCGACGTGCTGTACGCCTGCGCCCTGCTGGCCGCCGCGGCTCCGCTGCTTCTGACGGGCCGTTGGCGTCGACGGCTGGCCTCGGTGCCGCGCCGGCGCCTGCTCGCGCAAGGTCTCGGTCTGCATGCGGCTCTGCCCGTCGCGATTCTCGCCCTCCCGTTGCAGTGGGGCGTGCCCTGGCGCGATCTGCTCGCGTTCTCGCCCGACGCCGCGCTCGTGCTCGCCCTAAGCGCCGCGCTGCTCGTCGTCGCGGGGGCGGCGAAGCTCGCGCTGCTCGCGACGACGCCGGCGGCGAAACCTCCTCCCCGAAGCGCGCGAATGCGATAAGATGACTCCTTCACCGTAGATCGACCGCCGGGCGCGCATGCTCAGGGCGGCAGGAGGGATGTCGTGGAAATTCTGGCAGTGATGGTTGCGGGCGTGCTCGTGGGGGCCACGGTGTTCCCTGCGCGGCTCAAGGGGCTCAACGAGAAGCTGACGCTGGCTGCCACCGCGCTGCTCATCTTCTCGATGGGCGCGCTGCTGGCCGGCCGCGACGCGTTCCTCGAGGAGCTGGGGGCCGTGGGGTGGGCGAGCGTGCTGTTCTGCCTCGTGCCCGTGGCGTTCTCCACCGCCGCCGTGTACGGGCTGACGAACCTGTTCCTCTCCGACATCGCCCGCCGTCCGCCCGGCCCCCGCGTGGCCGCGGCTCAGGGCGCCGACGCGCCGGCCGAGCCCGCATCGCGCGGCGAGGCGGTCATGATCGCCGTCGCCGTGGGCGCGCTCGCGCTCGGCGTTGCGTACGGCCTGGCGGGCGTGCCCCTCGCGCCGGTCGACTTCGTGGCCGACCACTCCGATGCCATCCTCTTCGCGCTCATGTTCCTCGTCGGCATCAGCGTGGGCGGCAGCCGCGGCCTGTTGGGCAAGCTGCGCCAGTACCACGTGCGCGTGCTCATCATCCCGGTGGGCATCGTGATCGGCTCGGTGGCGGGCGGCCTCGTGTGCGCGCCGCTCGTCGGGATGTCGCTGCCCGAGGGCGCGGCGGTCGCGTCGGGACTCGGGTGGTACAGCCTCGCGGGCGTCATGATGACCGACATCGCGGGCGCGCAGGCGGGCAGCATCACGTTTCTGGCGAACCTGCTGCGCGAGCTCGTGTCGTTCTTCAGCATCCCGTGGATCGCGAAGCACCTCAACTATCCCACCTGCATCGCGCCTGCGGGCGCCACGAGCGAGGACACCACGCTGCCCATGCTCGTTCGCTGCACGAACGGCGAGACCGTGGTGCTCTCGGTGCTCAACGGCGTCATCTGCTCCGCGCTGGTACCCGTGCTGATCGAGGCGTTCCACCAGCTGATGTAAGGTGGAGGGAACGTGAGGACGAAAGCGCTCGCAAGCGCGTCCTTTCCACGATTCGCCAAAAGCTGCAAAACCGTTGCCGCCTGCCGAGCGCTTGGCTAGCATGGTGCGAGGGATGGGCATCCTTGGGGGAGGGGCCCATGAAAGCAAGGGGGACGGGCATGTACACACCGAGCTTGCTGAAGATGCAGCGATTCAACATTTCACCGGAGGTGCAGGCTTGCACCGCTCGTGCCGAACAAGCTCTCGTTCGAATGGAAGACAAGGCGCTCTACGGACGCGTCAGCGGCTCGCTGAAACGCGTGCTCGCGAGAATCGAAGCCGTTTCGACGATTCGCATCGAGGGAAAAGCACCGCGCCTGATCGCGCTCTTGCAGCTCGAGGCGTGCGCTTCGAGCGAGGGCGCCCGCGTGCGAGACGAGGCGTTCGATTTCTTCGGATTCGAATGCGAGGAAGAGAAACTGGCGGCTATCGAGGTCCTGTATTTCGAGCGCGCTCTCGACTATGTCTACCGCGACCTCGATCCGGGAAAGCCGTTTTCCCTCGATGAGCTTCTCGACGCGCATTCGCTCGCTCGTTTCGGCTGCTGCGCTTCGGAGAGCGGGGTTGGCTTCAGAAACAGGGAATGGTCGGTCGAGAAGGTCTCGGCGAAGGTGTACGAGCCCCCTCGATCTGAGGATGTTCGCGCATTCGTGGAGGACCTGGTCGATTTCGCGAGCCTTGAGGCGTACAGCCCCATCGCCCAAGCGGCTATCGCGCATTTCCAGTTCGAGAGTATCAAGCCGTTCAAATCGGGTATGGACAAGACCGGCCGCCTCATGTGCCACGCCATCTTGCATCGCCGGGGCCTCATGAGCGGCATCGTGGCCCCGATCGGATTGGAACCCGCCATCGACACTGCGAGCCATGCTCAATCGCTGCTTCCGTACAATTTCGGCCGAGCCATCGACGAGACGAATCGCATGGCGTTCATCGACCAATGGGTACGGTTCTGCGCGTTGTCCGCCGAGGTGTCGGCGCGAGCGGCGGACGTGTACCTCGACGCGATCCTTCGGCTCAAGGAATCGTGGTTCGACGACTTCGGCCGTCCGAACAAAGGATCGGCTCTCGAGGATCTTCTCGACCTGCTTCCGGGCACGCCGGTGCTCACGGTCAAGCAAGCTGCGGCGCTTACGGGTAAAAGCCTCTCGGCCGTCAACGATGCGCTGTCCCGTTTGGAGCGGGCCGGCATCGTGCAGGCGGTCGACCGCTTCCAACGCGGCCGCCTTTTCGCGGCGCCGCGCGCGGTCGACCTGCTCGAGCAGATGGCTCGTCGCATCACGCCCGAACGGCCCGTCGATCGCGATTCGCTCGCGTGATCTCGTCCGGCGGCTCGCAAGCGAAGCCGGCTTGCGGGTTTTCGCGCTTCCCGCAAAACGCTCGCAGGTTCCGCCGCGGTTCGTATACTCGAAGCAGGGGAACAGGGGAGCTGCAGATCCTATGAAGTCGTTTCCTTTAACCGGAGATCGAGCACTGGAGAGGAGAGGGCCATGTCAGACGATAACGAGGGAATCGCTCGCGGCAACGAATGGCTGAACATGAAACGACGCCGGTTCTTGCAGGTGACGGCTGCGGCCGCCGCTGCGGCCGCCGTGGGAACGTCGCTCGTATCCTGCGCGCCGAAAGCGGAGGAAACGCTATCCGGGGTCGGGGAGACGGGGAGCGGTCAGCCCGAATACGACAGGATCGTGCGTACCGTGTGCGCGCCGAACTGCGTGGGAAGCTGCGGTATCAACGCTTTCGTGAAAGACGATGCAATCGTGAAGGTGGAGCCGGCTGATTTTCCGGACAACGCATACCATCGCATATGCCTGCGCGGCATCTCGAACGCCCTTCAGCGCGTCTATTCGCCGGACCGCGTGAAATACCCCATGAAGCGCGTCGGCGAGCGCGGAGCAGGGGAGTTCGAGCGCATCAGCTGGGAGGAGGCCATCGACCTCATCCATGAGAACATGCAACGCAACATGGACACGTACGGCCCGACGGCTAACGCGTTTCTCGGCATGACCGGCAATTACGGCGTATTCCCGCAGATCATCGATTCGCTTTTGGCTATGACGTACGACGGCACCGCGTTCACGAACTTCGGCATCATGGGGGACAACGGTTGCAACATGGGCTTTTTGCCCCCGTTGGGCGTGCAACAGGATGCAAGTTCGTGGGAGGACCTCATCGGATCCAAGACCATCATCATGTTCGGCTGCAACTATGCCGAGACGAACATGCAGGAAATGCATTTCGTATTCGATGCCCAGGAGGCCGGTAGCAAGCTCGTCGTGGTCGATCCCCGCTTCTCGCGCACCGCGGCCAAAGCGGATCAATGGGTGCCCATTCGGCCTGGAACCGATGCGGCGCTCGTGTTGGGCATGATGAACCATCTCGTTGAAGCGGGCAAATGCGACGAGGACTACGTGCGGACGCATACGAACGGCGCATTTCTCGTGGACCTCTCTACGAAGAAGCTCGTTCGCATCGGAGACGCCTATGCCGTATGGGACGAATCCGCAGGTGCCGCGGTCGCGGTTGCGGCGCTTCCTGACGAGATGAAGCCGGCGTATCCCTCCGTCGAGGTGAGCGGCCAGCCGTCGAAGGAGACCGAGGTTCCGGAAACGGCCGCCCTGCGCGGCACCTACACGCTCGAAATCGAAGGCTCGCATATCGAGGCGGCGCCCGCCTACCAGCTGCTCGTCGACTCCCTTGCGTCCTATACGCCCGAAGCTGCCAGCGCGATCTGCGAGGTCCCGGCAGCCGACATCGTGGCGCTGGCCGACTTGTACGCCGACGAGACTCCCGCGAGCTTGCGCGTGAGCCAGGGCACGAACCGCTATTGGAACGGGCATCTGCCCACCCGCGCTCTCGTCCAGCTCGCCGCGATCACGGGCAACATAGGCAAGCCCCATGCCAACGTCAACTGGGCCGGCGGCAGCCTCATGCGCATCCTGTTCTCGCTTGCCCCTTCGGCCGTCACCCCGCGCCCCGGCCATGCGTCGACGCCCCAGCCCGGATCGCAATGGTACGACATCGTCGCGTCGCAAAAGCCGTATCCCGTCAAGCTTCTGTGGACGCACAACTACGGTTGGGGCACGCAGGGCCCCGATCGCAACCGCATGGTGGAAGAGGTGCTGCCCCAGCTCGATTTCATCATCGTGTCGGACTCCATCTTGACGCCCGGCGCCCGATACGCCGATCTCGTGCTGCCGGTGACCAGCTACTACGAGGAGCCGTTCGAGATCGTGACGGCTTGGTCGTCGATGTACGTGCAGGTGCGCGAACAGGCCATCGCTCCTTTGTTCGAAGCCAAGACCGACTATCAGGTCGCGCAGCTCTTAGCCGAGCGGTTCGGCATCTTGGACGAGACGGAATGGAGGCTCGACATCGAGGAGTACGGCCGCAAGCATATCCTCCAGGAGAGTCTTGCTCCCGAGTTCGCGACGATCGACTTCGACGAGCTGATGGACAAGAAAGTGGTGCGGGCGAACTACCCCGAGAACTACGTCGCCTTCGAGAGCATGCGCTTCGCCACCCCTAGCGGGAAGATCGAGCTGTACGCCGAAAGCCTGACGGATTTCGGCGAGGAGCTGGCGTGTCATTACGAGCCGCTCGAATCGAACCGCAACGATGCTGCGGCAACGTATCCGCTCACGTTCATGAACTGCCGCACCGTTTACACGACGCATTCCCAGCACGTGCAGCTTCCGTGGATCCGCGAGGTGGCTCCCGAGCCCTGGCTCGAGATCGCACCCGAAGACGCTTCGTCCCGCGGCATTGCGAACGGAGACGTGGTCGAGGTGTTCAACGATCGAGGGGCGTATCGCGTCAAGGCGCTCGTGACGCCTGAGATAAAGCCTGGCTGCCTCAATCAGCGGCAAGGGTGGTGGCCGGATGATTTTCCTGGGAACACGCACTACAGCGCGCTCATCCAGATGACGCTCAACCCGGCGCAGGATGCCATTTCGGAGACGAACTTCGCTCCTTACGACAACCTCGTCGATGTGAGAAAGGCATAGAGGTGCGATCATGACGAAGTATGGATTCGCTATCAACCTGCATCGATGCATCGGGTGTCGCACGTGCTCGATCGGCTGCAAGATGGAAAACCACGTAGCGGACGGCCTGCTGCGCATGCGGGTCCTGAATGACGAGGAGCAGCTTGTCTACGATATTCCCGCAGGGGAGTACCCTGTCCTCACGATGACATGGACGCCGGTGCCGTGCCAGCACTGCGACAACCCGCCTTGCGTGGATGCCTGCCCTCAGAAGGGCGCCACGTACAAGCGGGAGGACGGCATCGTGGTGGTCGACGAAGAGAACTGCATCGGCTGCGGCTTGTGCGTGGAGGCATGCCCGTACGGAGCTCGCCAGGTGGACGCTGAGGCGAAGAAGGTCGACAAGTGCACGCTGTGCGCTCATCGGCTTGATGCCGGGTTGGGCACGACCTTGTGCCAAATCGCGTGTCCCGGGCGTGCGTTGACCGTGGGCGACCTCGACGATCCCGATTCCCCTATCGCGAAGATCGTCGCCGAGCGCGAAACCCGGCGTCTATTGGAGGAGAAGGGCACGGGGCCGCAGGCGTATTATTGGAATTCCATGGCGTGAGGCACCGTCGCGTCCGCATCGCGCGCCGTCGCCATCCCTCCCAGGCGGCGCGCGGTTGCGGTTTCGAAAGGAAGAGGAGGTGGATGATGTGCGACGAAGAGGAGATGCGGTTCGCGTCGGCGCAAGCCGGGCTCTTCGATACGGCGGCCCGTTGCATGAGGAGGCCCGACGCGGGGCTCGCTGCGGAAATCATCGCCGGGTCGCTGACGAGACGGTTCGGCATGCTGCGTTCCTCGTCGGATCCGCGGGTCGCCCAAGCGCTCGAGGAGCTTACGTCGTTCGAGCGGGCGTGTTCTTCGGATGAGCCCGGGACGTTGAGGCTTCGATTGGAAGTCGAATACAACCGCCTGTTCGTGGGACCTGCCGCATTGCCGGCTCCGCCCTACGAAAGCTATTACGCGAGCGAAGCCCGCGTGTCGGGTGGTGGGAGGCTGCGTGGCGAAGAGGAGCGCGCCGTTTTGCGCGCTTACGGGCAGCGCGGCTTCGCCGTTTCCGAGGAACTGTCCGAGCTTCCTGATCATATAGCGCTTGAACTGGAATTTCTGTATCTCGTTTCCAGCGACGAGGCGCATGCGTGGTCGAGGGGGGATGCGGCTCTGGCGATGGAATTACAGGAAGCGCAGGCTTCGTTCATCCGAAACCATGTGGGCAGGTGGGTCGGGCATCTTTCCGAGCGCGCTCGCGAGGCCGCCCGAACGCCGTTCTATCCCGCCGTCCTCGACCTCGCGACCTCGTTTTGCGCGTAATGATCCAATCCGAGCGAACAGGGTGTTCTGGGGGGCTCGCTTTTCTGAAAGTATAGGGAACATCCGTGCGGTTTCTGGTATACTGTCCCTATGGAACAGATGATCGAAACAGCGGCGAGCGCCCAACCCGACGACGCGGGCGCCCCTCCGCGCTTGAACGCGGCGCAACGCGAGGCCGTCACGACGACGGAGGGGTACGTGCGCGTGATCGCAGGCGCGGGCACCGGCAAGACGCGGGCGCTTACCGAGCGGTTCGCCTATCTCGTGAACGAGCTGGGCATCATGCCGGGCAACATCCTGTGCGCCACGTTCACGAACAAGGCGGCTGGCGAGATGCGGCGGCGCATCCGGCGGCTGACGGGCGACAACGACACCGGCTACGTCAACACCTTCCACGGTTTCTGCGTGTCGGTGCTGCAAGAGGACGGCCACGCGCTGCAGTACCCGAAGAGCTTCCTCGTGCTGGACAACGCCGACATCGACGCCATGCTCCAGGTCGTCTACGAGGAGCGCGGGCTCACGCTGCGCGACATGACGTTCTCGAAGGCCCGCGACATGATCGAGATCGTGAAGCTGAAGGAGCGCCCCGGCTACTATCGCGACATGCTGGCCATGCCGCTCGAGGACCTGCGGCAGAAGTACCTCGACGCGACCGCCGCCAAGGACATCGTCTTCTACGGGTACCTCTACCAGGAGAAGAAGTGCTTCGGCTTGGACTACAACGACCTCATCGTGTTCGTGCTGTACCTCTTCGAGCAGAACCCCGACATCCGGTCGAAGTGGCAGAGGCGGCTCGAGTACGTCATGGTCGACGAGTTCCAGGACATCGACGGCCTGCAGCACGAGCTCATGGAGGTGCTGGCCGGCTACCACAAGAACTTGTTCGTGGTGGGCGACCCCGACCAGACCATCTACACGTGGCGCGGCGCGGACGTGCGCTACCTGCTGGACTTCGACAAGCGCTTTCCCGGAACGCACACGGTCATGATGCTGGAGAACTACCGGTCGGCGCCGCGCGTGGTGGCCGTCGCGAACTCGCTGATCGAGAAGAACCGCGAGCGCATGCCCAAGCGGCTCGTCGCCGCGCGTTCGGCTCACGGGCCCACCGTGTGGCATCACGCGAAGAGCGCGGCCGACGAGGCCGCGTGGATCGCCCAGGGCGCCCTCGCCCTGCACGGCGAGGGCGTGGCGTTCCGCGACATGGCCGTGCTCTACCGCGCCCACTACGCTTCGCGGCCGGTGGAGGAGGCGCTGTTGCGCGCCGAGGTGCCCCATGCGGTGCACAGCGGCGTGCCGTTCTTCGCCCGCCGCGAGATCAAGGACGCGCTGGCATACCTCAGGCTCGTCGCCTTCCGCGACGACCTCGACTTCGCGCGCGTGGCGAACGCGCCCAAGCGCAACCTGGGACAGCGCCGCATGGCGTTTCTGCGGCAGCAGGCCGACGAGCGCGGATGCAGCCTGTACGAGGCGCTTGCGCTCGCGGCGGACGACGACCTGTTCAAGCGCACGAAGGCGCGCCAGCTGCTCGACCTGGTCGAGCGCTTCCACTCGTCGTACGAAGGCCGGCCGGTATCGGAGGTGCTCGCCGCCGTGCTCTCGGAAAGCGGCTACGAGCGCGCGCTGCGCACCGAGGGAAGCCAGGAGCGGCTCGACAACCTGGCCGAGCTCAAGCAGTCCGTCTACGAGTTCGAAACCACGTGCGGGGAAGAGGTGACCCTCGAGCACTACCTGGCCCACGTGGCCCTGTTCTCGAACGCCGACGCGATGGACGATGCGCAGGACAAGGTGCGGCTCATGACCGTCCACGCCGCGAAGGGCCTCGAGTTCCGGCACGTGTTCCTCTGCTCGATGAGCGAGGGCGTGCTGCCGTCGCGCAAGACGAGCACGCCGCAGGGCATGGAGGAGGAGCGCCGCCTCGCGTTCGTGGCCATGACCCGTGCGCGCGACGGCCTGTACCTGACCGAGGCCGAGGGCCGCGGCCACGAGGGCGCCCCGCGCTTCCCCTCGCGCTTCCTGCTCGACATCGACCCGGCCGCGCTCGAGTTCTCGAACAGGCCTTCCGAATCCCAGATGGAGGACGCGCGCGCCGCCTACGCGCTCGCCGACCGCTGGATAGCCGACCTCGTGCGCGACGCGCGCTTCTCGGTGGGCGACCGCGTGGCGCACGCGGTGTTCGGCGCGGGGCGCGTGTCGGCCGTCGACACCGAGAAGCGCGCCTACGAGGTGAAGTTCGACGGCATGGACACGCCCCGCACCATCTCGTTCAAGGCCAAGCTGGCGGAGGCTTAGGTTCGCACAAGTTTCAAGCGGATGTTTCACGTGAAACATTAGTTCGTATCGCTTCTCAGCGTATTCCGCTACATGTTGAGCGAAAGGGTTATACTGGTCGCGTGATGACAACCCTCATACGCAATCAAGGCGGATGCCTATGTTTCCCCTGCGCGATCTCAACAGCATCGATTCGAACGAACGGGGTCGCCGTGGCCGGCGAGCCATCGTCGTGTTGTTGGTGAAGCCGAGCGACGGCATCGCCGATCAGCTCATAGGGAACTTCAACTATTATCATTTCGCGTCGCGCGGCCACTGTTCGATCTACGCTGCCGGGTATGGCCTCGGCGCCACGGAGACGTACGGCGATGCGAAAAAAGTGTGCACGGTTGACGGATGTGACTGGTGGTACAGCGATCGCTGTTTCGTGGAATTCCAAAACCAGCTCTCATTACGGACGAAGTGGCGCTATTGTGGCGAGCCCGAGATCCTCATTCTGCAAACCGGCAAAGGGAAGCACTCATCGCTCGACTTCACCAACTACGTTGCGATTGACGTGTGCCAAGGGTTACGCCAAGGCTACATTGACGCGGTGCCGCGTCTGATGGAGGGGCTATTGCAGGCTTCCAAGGAGGAGGTCGAGGCGAAGAGCCTGATCAAGGAGGCAACGCGTTTGAGTGCTTCCAACATTGCGAAGTCGGCCATCGACATATGCTTGGATTTCGTGCATTGCCCAGCTTCGCTGAAAACCGTGCTTGCGGATCGGGCGTTCTATCGCACGTCGAACCGGAGGTCGTAGCGCCAACCGCTCACCGTGCCCTCGGATGTTTCACGTGAAACATTAGTTCGTGTGTTGCCGCATGCTATACTGTGACGGACGAAGGAGGGGCCATGAAGCGGATCGCGATCCTCGGGGCGGCTCTGGCCGCGGTCTCGATGCTGCTCGGCGGGTGCGCGGGCGGAACGCCGCACGAGCCGCTGCACACGACGGTGGAAACGCCGTACTACACGGTCATGCTCCCTGCATCCTATGCCGCGTCGGTCGCGGTCGGATACGACGAGTCGTACCGCCTCGACGAGGAGACGGGGGAGGGCGTCGGGTTCTGCACCTCCGTCTGCGACCAGGACACGGGGGAGCCGCTTTGGCACGTGCTGTGCGCCACGCCGTCGTACGGTCCCGACCCGGGCTTTCCGCGGACGGTGGACAAGGGCGCGCCCTCCGCGTGGCCGACGGCGCGCGTGTACGTGGCGCAGCCGATCTTCCCGATGGAAGCTCCCGACCAAGTCTCCCGATACGAGCGGTACGTGACGGCGAAGCGGAGCCAGCAACCGTAGGCGTGCGTCGGCGTGCCGAAACTCGTCCAGGGAAGAGGCCGGCCGCCCCTTTTGCATTCCGCGTGGAGCGTGACGCCCCCAGGGGAACGCTTGTGCGGTTTGCTATACTGACGGCATGGACGATCTCAACAACACCATCAACGGATCCGATGCATTCGACGGTCCTGCCGACGCCGACGCGGGCGGCGTCGAGCGCCTGACGGGCGACGCCTCGCTTGGCGCGGGCGCGCTGCGCGACGACGAGCGCCTCGAGCGCGAGGGCCGCCGCCGTCCCGCGCTCAACCGCGCCGCGCGCGAGCACGACGCCGACGCCGCGCTTGCCGACGCCGGCCAGCTTGCCAAGCTCGAGCGCATCAAGCGCGAGCTCGACAGCGTGCCCACGCTGCCGGGCGTGTACCTGTGGAAGGACAAGTCCGGCCAGGTCATCTACGTCGGCAAGGCCAAGCAGCTGCGCGCCCGCATGCGCCAGTACGTGAACTACCAGGACGAGCGGGCGAAGATTCCCCTGCTGGTCGACCAGATCGACAGCTTCGACTACATCGTGGTGGAGAACGAGCACGAGTCGCTCGTGCTCGAGAAGAACCTCATCAACCAGCACGCCCCCTTCTTCAACGCCGACTTCAAGGACGACAAGTCCTACCCGTTCATCGCGCTCACGAAGGGCGACGTGTTCCCCGCCATCAAGTACACGCGTGAGAAGCACCGTCCCGACACGAAGTACTTCGGCCCCTACACCGACAGCCGCGCCGCCCGCGACATGGTGGACATCGCCCGTCGCGTCGTGCCGCTGTGCGCCACGTCATGCGCCGATTGGCGCGGGCTCAAGCGCCGCCTGGACAAGGATCCGCTCGCGCTGCTCGACCGCGAGGCCCGCCCGTGCTTCGACGCGCACGTGGGCCTGGGCCCCGGCGCCTGCTGCGGCGGCATCACGCCCGAGGACTACCGCGTCCACGTCAAGCGCATCGAGCGCTTCCTGTCGGGCCAGCACCGCGAGTTCGTCGACGAGCTGCAGGCCGAGATGCAGGAGGCGGCGGCCGAGCTGGACTTCGAGCGCGCCGCGCGCATCAAAGCGCGCATCGACACCATCAACAGCCTCACCGACAAGCAGCATGCGGTGTCAACGCGCAACCTCGACGCCGACGTCGTGGGCCTGTTCCGCGAGGAGACGGTGGCCGGGGTGCACGTGTTCATGGTGCGCGAAGGGCGCATCATCAACTCCAACGAGTTCGTGCTCGACCGCGGCAAGGACGTGCCCGACGACGACCTCCTGCACATGTTCCTGCTGCGCTACTACGATGCCACCACGTCCATCCCGCACGAGGTCATCCTGCGCGACGAGCCCGAGGACAAGGCTGCCATGGAGGCATGGCTCACCGAAAAGCTGGCCAGCCCCTACGGGGCGAAGGTGCGCATCACCGCGCCGCAGAAGGGCGAGAAGGCCGAGCTCGTGGGCATGGCCGAGACGAACGCGAAGCACACGCTCATGCGCTACAAGGTGCGCACGAACTACGACGACAAGCGCATCAACAACGCGCTTCTGCAGCTGGAGAGCGCACTGGCCCTGGACGAGCCGCCCATGCGCATCGAGTGCTTCGACATCTCCACCATCCACGGCTCCTACACGGTGGCCTCGATGGTGGTGTTCACGAACGGCAAGCCCGACAAGAACCAGTACCGCCGCTTCAAGATCAAGACGCCGCTCGACGAGGCGAACGACTTCCTGTCCATGCAGGAGGTCATGAGCCGCCGCTACGCGCCCGAGCGCATGGCCGACGAGCGCTTCGGCAGCAAGCCCGACCTCATCATTCTCGACGGCGGCAAGCCGCAGCTGTCGGCGGCGCTCGAGATGTTCGAGCGGATGGGCATCGACGACATCGCTATGTGCGGTCTGGCCAAGCGCGACGAGGAGCTGTTCGTGCCCTGGCAGGACACGGGCCCGGTGGTGCTGCCCAGCGGCTCGGCGTCGCTGTACCTCGTGAAGCAGGTCCGCGACGAGGCGCACCGCTTCGCCATCACGTTCCACCGCGAGCTGCGCGGCAAGGGCATGACGGCCTCCATCCTCGACGACGTGACGGGCATGGGGCCGGTGCGCAAGAAGGCGCTGCTGAAGGCGTTCAAGTCGTTCAAGAACCTGAAGAGCGCCACGCTCGAAGAGATCAAGGAGGCGCGCGTCGTCCCCGTCGAGGTGGCCGAGGAGCTGTACCGGGTGCTGCAGCAGTATAATAGGGAGCGGAAAGACGAGCGCGTGGTGGGCGGCGAGGCCGGAGAGGCCGTCTGCCCGCCCGCAGGCGAGGGCCCGGCGGCGGTCGAATCCGCCGCGGTGGACGCGGCGGTCGAGGCTGCCGTGCAGGGCGAACGCACGCGCACGGATACGGAAGGATAGCGCTATGAGCGAAGAAACCGCAGGCAAGACGGCAGACCAGTCCGTCGATCTGCAGCATATGCCCGAGCTGGTCATCGTCACCGGCATGAGCGGCGCCGGGCGCACCGAGGCCATGCACTCGTTCGAGGATCTCGGCTACTTCTGCGTGGACAACCTGCCGTCCAGCCTGATCGGCAATCTTTTGGAGCTGACCGGCATGCCCGGCCAGCCCGACGAGAAGCGCCGCCTCGCCGTGGTGTGCGACGCGCGCAACCGCGACTTCTTCGCGAGCCTTGCCGGCGAGCTCAAGAAGTTGAAGGGCCTGGGCATCGACTACCGCATCCTGTTCTTGGACGCCGCCGACGAGAAGCTCGTCGCGCGCTACAAGTCCAGCCGACGCCGCCATCCGCTGTGCGCCGACGGCGCATCCATCGCGCAGGGCATCGAGCGCGAGCGCGACCTTCTGTTCGAGGTGCGGGAGAACGCCCATCACGTCATCGACACCACGTCCATGCTGCCGCCGCAGCTGCGCTCGACCATCCGCGCGCTGTTCGCGCCGGGCGAGGAGCGCGCGGGCCTGTCCGTCACCGTGTACTCGTTCGGCTTCAAGCACGGAGCGCCGCTTGACGCCGACCTGGTCATGGACGTGCGCTTCCTGCCGAACCCCTACTACGAACCGCAGCTGCGCAGCCTCACGGGCCTCGATAAGCCGGTCAGCGACTTCGTGCTGTACCGCCCCGAGACCGAAGAGTTCCAGGAGAAGTGGCGCGCGCTTCTGGATTGCGTCATGCCCGGCTACGTGGCCGAGGGCAAACAGCAGCTGGCCATCGCCGTGGGATGCACGGGCGGCCAGCACCGCAGCGTCGCGCTGGCCGAGTCCACGGCGGACTACCTCAAGGCGAAGGGCTACCGCGTGAGCATCGCGCACCGCGACCTGTCGCTGGCCGAGGGCGCCGACGCCTCGGCGCGCTCCGGCGCTGCTGCAGGCCGGTAGGGGAGCGACCATGGTTGCCCGTCCGTTCTCCCACGACCCCTCGGCTACGGCGGCGTTCGCCGCACTGCGCGAATCGCAGCCCGTCGTCGCGCGCGACGAGCGCTTGCGCGTCGTCGTCATCGGCGGCGGCACCGGCGCGCCCGTGTCCATACGCACGCTTTTGTCCATGGGACTGGATACGAGCGCCGTCGTCGCCATGGCCGACGACGGCGGCTCCACCGGCATCCTGCGCGAGGAAGCCGACGTCACGCCGCCGGGCGACGTGCGCAAGTGCATCGCCGCAATGGCTGCGGACCCGAACGACCCTTTGACCAAGGCGTTCAAGTACCGCTTCTCGTTCGCTCGCAACCACACGCTGGGCAACCTCATGCTGTCTGCGCTCGAGGATGCGGCCGGGTCGTTTCCCGAGGCCATCTCCATCTGCGAGCGGCTGCTGGATGCGCGGGGGCACGTGTATCCCTCCACGCTCGATCGCGTGACGCTCACGGCTCGCACGCGCGACGGCCGCTCCCTCGAGGGGCAGGCCGTGGCCTGCCATTCGCGCACGGCGCTCGAGCGGGTGAGCCTGCGCGCCGCGCACGAGGTGGTGCCCTACCAGCCGGCGCTCGAGGCTATCCGCGAGGCCGACCTCATCGTTCTGGGCCCGGGCTCGCTGTTCACGTCCATCATCCCGAACCTGCTCGTGCCCGGCGTGGTGGATGCGATCCGCGCGTCGAAGGGTTCCACGCTGTTCGTGTGCTCGCTTGCCGACATGCAGGGGGAGACCTGGGGTCTCACCGCGCGCGAGCACGTGGAGGCGCTCATGGACCACGGCACGCGCGGGCTGCTGGATTACGTGCTGGTGCATACCCCGGTCTCGCTGCGCCCCGACAGCCCGGCCACGGGCGTGTTCACCGCTGTGACGGGTGCCGACTCGGAGCACGCCTCCACTGCCGACCTCGACGATCTCGTGCTGTCCGGACGCATCCGCCCCGTGCGCGTATGCTACCAGGACGTGCAGGCCATCCAGGCGCAGGGGCCGGTGGTCATTGCGCGCAACCTCGTCGATCCCATTCATCCAACCTGGCACGATCCTGCTGCCTTGCGCGATGCGTTTGCGGGGGTGTTGAAGCTATGTCGTTCACGGCGGAGGTAAAGGACGAGCTGGCTCGCGTCCCTCCCACGTGCTCGCACTGCGAGAAGGCGACGCTGGCCGCGCTCGTGCGCATCGAAGGAACGCTGTTCTTCAGCGGCCAGGGAAAGTACCGCATCGAGATAGCAACCGACGTGCCGTCCGTGGCGCGCCTCATCATCAAGCTGCTGCACGAGCTGTACCATCTCGAGACGAACCTCACGGTGCGCCGCAGCGTGCTGCACAAGACCCCGAACTACCTCATCGAGGCTCCTTCGCAGCCCCGCCTCGCGCCGGCTCTCGTCGACATGGGGGTTCTCTCGCCCGATGGAGGCTTGGAGCTTGGCCTCAAGCCCGACCTCGTGGAGAAGCAGTGCTGCACGGCGGCCTACCTGCGCGGCGCGTTCCTAGGCAGCGGCTTCGTGTCCGACCCGCGCGGCGACTTCCACTTCGAGATCACCGTGGAGAGCGAGGACCTGGCCGGAGGCCTGGTCGACCTGCTCGACCGCAAAGGCATCCGCGCGCGCGTCATGCAGCGACGCAGCTCCTACATGGTGTACCTTAAAAGCGGCAGCGCCATCCTGGAGTTCCTCGCGTTCGCCGGCGCGCACCAGAGCGCGCTCGCCATGGAGAACGCGCGCGTCATCAAGAGCGTGCGCAACGACGTGAACCGCATGACGAACGCCGAGATCGCGAACCAGGCCAAGGCCGCGAACGCCTCGGTCGACCAGCTGTACGCCATCCGCGTGGTGCTCGAGGCGCACGGCATGGAGAACCTGCCGCCGGCGCTGCAGGACTTCATCAAGCTGCGCGTGACCTACCCCGACGCCACGCTCAAGGAGCTGGGCGAGCGCGCGAACCCGCCCTTGTCGAAGTCCGCCGTGTACCACCGCGTCCGCCGCATCGAGCAGATGGCGAAGGAGGCGCAAGGCTAGGAGGCTTCAGCCGGAAGACGGAGACGCTCGGCGCAGGATGCGCTAGCTCTCGAGCGGCCCCAGGAAGAACATCGTGAACGTGGACTCGGCCACGAGCCTGCCGCGCTCGTCGACGATGGCGCAGTGCGCCACCGACGTGCTGCGGCCCTTGTGCGAGGTGTCGGCGCTCACGGTGAGGCGCTGCGGGCGTACGGCGCGGACGAAGTTCGTCGCGCAGGAGACGGCCACGTTGCTCTCGCCGTAGGCGTACGTCGCCATGCCGGCGGCGATTTCCAGCATGGTGGACACGAAGCCGCCGTGGATGCAGCCGTGGTAGTTCAGCACGTTGTCCGGCACGTCGATCTCGTAGCGCACGCTGCCCGGCGAAGAGGCGAGGATGCGGATGCCCTCGAGCTCCTTTTGCGCCGGCACGTTGCCCATCAGCTTCTCCACGGTTTCCTGCGGTACTGCTTCCATGCTGCTCCTTCGGTCGGACGTGCGTCTACGGGCACCTTACCGCAGCCGTCGGCTGTGCGACACGGACGGATCGGGCGAACTGGCCGATGCTGGGAGAAGCGCGCTGCTGTACGGCGCGCACCGGGTGCGGAGCCCCTCGGCGAGCGGTGTGAAACTTCTGTGAATGGCCTGTTCGGTTGCTTTTTTTATACGGCTGCCAGATAAGGCTTGCAGCATCTGGGCGGCTACCGCTATGATCGGGGCGTTCCTGCAATTCTTAGTGCGAGTATCTGAAAGGGGATACGCATGGCAATCAAAGTAGGCATTAACGGATTCGGTCGCATCGGCCGCCTGGCGTTCCGCGCGATGGTGAACGATCCCGAGATCGAGGTTGTGGCAGTGAACGACCTCGGCGACATTCCGACGATGGCCCACCTGCTCAAGTACGATTCCATCCACGGGCGCGCCTTCGACACGGTCGAGGTCACCGAGGACGGCTTCGTGGCCGACGGCCATGCGGTCAAGGTGCTCTCCGAGCGCGAGCCCGCCAACCTCCCCTGGGGCGAGCTGGGCGTCGACGTCGTCGTCGAGTCCACCGGCTTCTTCACCGACGGCACGAAGGCCAAGGCGCACCTTGACGCGGGCGCCAAGAAGGTCGTCATCTCCGCGCCGGCCAAGAACGAGGACATCACCATCGTCATGGGCGTGAACGACGACCAGTACGATCCCGAGAAGCACAACATCATCTCGAACGCCTCGTGCACGACGAACTGCCTGGCCCCCTTCGCGAAGGTGCTCATGGACAACTTCGGCATCAAGCGCGGCTACATGAACACGATCCACTCCTACACGAACGACCAGAAGATCCTCGACCTTCCCCATAAGGACCTGCGTCGCGCCCGCGCGGCCGCCATGTCGATGATCCCCACCACCACGGGCGCCGCCCGCGCGGTGTCGCTGGTGCTGCCCGAGCTCAAGGGCAAGCTGGACGGCTTCGCCACCCGCGTTCCCACGCCGGACGGATCGATGGTCGACCTCACCGTGGAGCTTGAGAAGGACGCCACGGCCGATGAGATCAACGCCGCGATGAAGGCCGCCGCCGAGGGCCCGCTCAAGGGCATCCTGGAGTACACCGAGGATCCGATCGTCTCCATCGACATCGTGGATAACCCGCACTCCTCCATTTTCGACAGCAAGCTGACCATGGTGCTGGGCGGCGAGGGCAACTTCGTCAAGTGCATCTCCTGGTACGACAACGAGTGGGGCTACTCGAACCGTGTGAAGGACTTGGTGAAGATCCTTCTTTAACAGCATTCCCCGAAACGAGCCTGCCTTGGCAGGCTCGTTTCTCGTTTAGACAGGAGGGCCCCATGGCCGAGATCAAAACCATCGACGAGCTGGACGCGCGCGGCAAGCGCGTGCTCGTGCGCGTCGACTTCAACGTGCCGGTGAAGGACGGCGCCGTCACCGACGACACGCGCATCCGCGCGGCGCTGCCCACCATCCAGAAACTCGTCGACGACGGCGCGCGCGTCATCCTCATGAGCCATCTCGGCCGTCCGGCCGGCGAGGGCTTCGAGGAGTCGTTCACGCTGCGTCCCGCCGCCCAGAAGCTCTCCGAGCTTATGGGCAAGCCCGTGGTGTTCGCCACCGACACGGTGGGCGACGACGCCCGCGCGAAAGCCGCCTCGCTGCGCGACGGCGACGTGCTGGTGGTGGAGAACCTGCGCTTCGACAAGCGCGAGAAGAAGAACGATCCCGCGTTCTGCGAGGAACTGGCCGCGCTCGGCGAGGCGTACGTGAACGACGCGTTCGGCACCGCGCACCGCGCCCATGCGTCCACGGCGGGCGTCGCCGCGCTCTTGCCGGCGTACGCGGGCTACCTCATGCAGCGCGAGGTGGCCACGCTCTCGGGCATGCTGGAGGAGCCGCGCCGTCCCTTCACCGCCATCCTCGGCGGCTCGAAGGTGTCGGACAAGATCAAGGTCATCGACGCGCTCATGGACAAGTGCGACACGCTCATCATCGGCGGCGGCATGTGCTTCACGTTCCTTTTGGCCCAGGGCAAGGCCGTGGGCACCTCGCTCAAGGAAGAGGACTGGGTGGAGCGCGCGGCGGCCATGATCGCGAAGGCGGAGGAACGCGGCGTGCAGCTGCTGCTGCCGGTGGACGTCGTGTGCGCCGACCGCTTCGCCGAAGATGCCGAAACGCTCACGGTCTCGGTCGACGGGATTCCCGGTGATATGATGGGCCTCGACATCGGGCCCGAGACGGCGAAGCTGTACGCCGACGCGGTGGCCCAGGCCAAGACCGTGTTCTGGAACGGCCCCATGGGCGTGTTCGAGATGAAGGCGTTCGAGGCCGGCACGAAGGCCGTGGCCGAGGCCGTGGCCGCCAACGCGGATGCGGACACCATCATCGGCGGCGGCGACAGCGTGGCCGCCGTGAACAAGTTCGACCTGGCCGAGCAGATGACGTTCATCTCCACCGGCGGCGGCGCCTCCATGGAGCTCGTGCAGGGCGAGGCGCTCCCGGGCGTCGAGGCGTTGAAGTAGCAAGCAGGCGATTGCCCCGGACGGGGACGGTTCCCGTCCGGGGCGTTTCGATGGAAAGGAAGTTCGCATGGCGCGCAAACCCATGATGGCAGGCAACTGGAAGATGAACAACACCATCGCCGAGGCCGTGGTGCTGACGCAGGAGATCTCCAACCAGTACGACAAGGAGACCTGGGGCGAGGACGTCGACATCGTCATCTGCCCGCCCTACGTCGACCTCAAGCCGGCCAAGACCGTGCTCGACTTCGACAAGACGAAGGTGGCCGTGAACGCCCAGAACGTGTACTGGGAGCCCTCCGGCGCCTACACCGGAGAGATCTCGGTGCCCATGATCAAGGAGATCGGCTGCGCGGGCAGCATCGTTGGCCACTCCGAGCGCCGCGAGCTGTTCGGCGAGACGAACGAGGACGTGAACCGCAAGGTGAAGGCGCTCGTCGAGGCGGGCCTGTACGCCATCGTGTGCGTGGGCGAGTCGCTGGCCGTGCGCGACGAGGGCACCACCGAGGAGTTCGTGTGCGCCCAGGTGCGCGCCGCGTTCGCCGGCGTGGACGCCGCCGACGCGCAGCGCTGCGTGGTGGCCTACGAGCCCATCTGGGCCATCGGCACGGGGCGCACGGCCACGCCCGAGCAGGCCGAGGCCGTCTGCGCCGCCATCCGCGCGACGCTCGCCGACCTGTACGGCGCGGAGGTCGCCGAGGAGATGCGCGTGCTGTACGGCGGCTCCATGAACCCGGGCAACGTCGAGGGCCTCATGGCCCAGCCGAACATCGACGGCGGCCTCATCGGAGGCGCCAGCCTGAAGGCGGCGTCTTTCGTGCAGCTGATCAACGCCTGCCTGTAGCCCTGTCGCCGTCCCGGGCGAGCGAAGCGGGTCGAAGGGCCTTCTCGTCAACGGAGGTTCTTCGTCGAAGCTTCGCTTCGGACGGCGGATCTGAGAACCTGTTGTCCCGGCGGCGCGCACTCCGCGCCGCCTCCCGTCATACCGAGCGGAGCGAGCGAAGTGAGCGCAGTCGAAGAATCCCGTGCGGCATCAGCCGAAAACCTTACCCTTCCCGCATGCCTTATCATCATGGACGGCTTCGGCCTGGCCGAGCCGGGCCCGGGAAACGCCATCTCTCAGGCGCGCACGCCGTGCCTCGACGAGGTGTTCGCCACCCGTCCGTGGACCAAGCTCGAGGCATCGGGCGAGGCCGTGGGCCTGCCCGCGGGGCAGATGGGCAACTCCGAGGTGGGACACCTCAACATCGGCGCCGGGCGCGTGGTGTTCCAGGAGCTCACCCGCATCAACCGTGCCTGCGCCGACGGTTCGCTGGCGGCGAACCCCGTGCTGAACGAGGCGTTCGCGGCGGCCGCACGGCCGGGGGCGGCGCTGCACCTCATGGGGCTCGTGTCTGACGGCGGCGTCCATTCCTCCAACGAGCACCTCTACGCGCTCGCGCGCGCTGCGAAGGAGGCCGGGGCATCGCATATCGTGGTGCACTGCTTCATGGACGGCCGAGACGTGCCGCCGAAGAGCGGTGCGGGCTATCTGGACGAGCTGGAAGGCGTGCTCGCCGAGCTGACGGATGAGGGCTGCACGGCCGAAATCGGCAGCATCTCGGGACGCTACTACGCCATGGACCGCGACAACCGGTGGGAGCGCGTCGAGCAGGCGTGGCGCGCCGTTGTGGCCGCCGAGCCGCGCGCGGACGCGACGGCCGCCGAGGTCATGGCCGCTTCCTACGCCGTGGACGTCACCGACGAGTTCGTCGTGCCCACGGCGCTGACCGGGCGCGGCGTGCGCGACGGCGACGCGGTCGTGTTCTTCAACTTCCGCCCCGACCGCGCCCGCGAGATCACGCGCGCGCTGGTGGACCCTGCCTTCGCGGGTTTCGAGCGCGGCGCGCGCCCGCAGGTGAGCTTCGTGTGCCTGACCGAGTACGACCCCGAGATACCCGCTCCGGTGGCCTATCCCAAGGAGTTCCCCGAGGAGGTGCTGGCCGACGTGCTGGCCGAGGCGGGCCTTGCGCAGTACCACATCGCCGAGACCGAGAAGTACGCCCACGTGACGTTCTTTCTGAACGGCGGGCGCGAGGAGCCGAAAGCGGGGGAGGAGCGCGCGCTCATCCCCAGCCCCAAGGTTGCCACCTACGACCTGAAACCTGAGATGAGCGAGCCTGACGTGGCCGCCACGCTGGCCGCGGCCATCGACGCGGACGAGGCCGACGTGTACATCGTGAACTTCGCGAACCCCGACATGGTGGGGCATACGGGCGTCATCCCGGCCGCCGTGGCCGCCATCGAGGCGGTGGATGCGGGCGTGTCCCAGGTGCTGGCCGCTCTCGAGCGCAAGGGAGGCACGGCGCTCATCACGGCCGACCACGGCAACGCCGACAAGATGCTCGCCGAGGACGGCAGCCCCTTCACGGCCCATACCACGGCGCCTGTGCCGTTCGCGCTCGTCGACTTCGCGGAAACGGGGCGCACGCTCGACGGTCGGCTCGGCGCGCTCTGCGACATCGCGCCCACGCTGCTCGAGCTCATCGGCCTCGAAGCCCCTGCCGCCATGACGGGGAGGAGCCTGCTGGCGTAGGTGGCGTTTTCGCGGGGATGAGGCGAGGGGGACGGGGCTGGCGTCCCGCTCCGTCTCGTCCCGCTACGCGAACGCCTGCGCCGCCCTTGCCCTGACGGGAGCCTTTCGCTATACTTAGAAACTTGCGTACCGATATACCTTTGATCGAAAGAAGAGAGACGAACCTTGAATCCGCTCCTCATCATCACGCTCATCCTGCTCGTCGTTTCGGGCATCGGCCTCATCGTGTTCATCCTGTTGCACTCCGGCAAGGGCACGGGCATCTCCGACATGATCGCCAGCTCGGTGTACTCCACCCAAACCGGTACGAGCATCGTCGAGAAGAACCTCGACCGCATCACCATCGCGTTCGCGATCATCTTCATGCTTTCGCTTATCGTCCTTATGATCATCTATCCCCACGGGACGATTGCAAAATAGCGAAAATTGCCCCTTCACAACGCAGAAGGGTTCGGGTAGAATAACCTGCGTTGCGTTTCGAGCAACACGTCGGAGTGGTGGAACGGCAGACACGCTAGCTTGAGGTGCTAGTGCCCGTTTAAGGGTGTGCGGGTTCAAATCCCGCCTCCGACACCAGAGAGAATGGAGAGAGCCTTAGGGCTCTCTTTTCTTATACCTCCGCATTGTATATGCGGACGGAGCCGCTTTCGGCGAAAGGAGCGGGCGTGGCGAAGGCGCTTGCAACGAAGAACCCGGTATCGGAGCGCATGCGCTCCATCCGGCGCGTGCTGTGGGTCATCCTCGTGCTGAACCTGGCGGTGGCCGCTGCGAAGTACGTCTACGGCCTGATGAGCGGATCGGCGTCCATGCAAGCCGACGGCATCCACTCGGTGTTCGACTCGGCTGGCAACGTGGTGGGCCTCGTCGGCATCGCGTTGGCGGCGCGTCCGGCCGACGACAGCCATCCTTACGGCCATGCGAAGTTCGAGACGTACGCAAGCCTCGTGATCGGCGTGCTGCTGCTTCTGGCGGCCTTCGAGGTGGGTTCGAGCGCGGTGGGCAAGCTCGTGTCCGGCGTGTACACGGCCGAAGTAACTCCCGTGTCGTTCATCGTCATGGTGGGCACCCTCGCCGTCAACATCGGGGTGACCACCTACGAGCGCCGGTGCGCGAAGCGGCTCAAAAGCGAGGTGCTTGCGGCGGATGCGAACCATACGCTGTCCGACGCGCTCGTGTCCATCGGGGTCATCGTCGGTCTGGCGGCCGTGGCGCTGGGCTTTCCCATGGCCGACCCCATCATGGCGCTCGTGGTGACCGTCGCCATCCTGGCCACGGCCTACGACGTATTCAAGCACGCGCTAGCCACCCTGTCCGATCATGCGCGCATTCCCGACAAGGACGTGCGTGCCGTGGCGATGGGCGTGCCGGGCGTGCAGGATGCCCATCATATCCGCACGCGCGGCACCGAGGGAGAGGTGTACGCCGACCTGCACGTGCTCGTGGCGCCCGGGATGACCGTGGGGGAGGCCCACGAGCTGTCCGAGCGGGTGGAGCGCGCCATCATGCAGCGGTTCCCGAACGTGATCGAGGTGCTCGTCCACATCGAGCCGAACGACGGCCATGAGGACTGAGGGCGCATGACCGAGGCGGTGTTCTTCGACGTGGGCTCGACGCTCATCCGGCCGTGCCCGTCGGTGGCCGAGACGTTCGCGCGCGTTGCGGCCGAGCGCGGCCACGACTTGACCGTGCGCGACGTCGAGCCGCACATGCCGGCCATGGACGCGTACTACGAAGCGGAGTATCTGCGCGACGGCGACTTCTGGTGCTCGCACGAGGGGTCGACGGCCATTTGGCTGGACCAGTACCGCTACGTGTGCCATCTCGCGGGCATCGGTCACGATGCGGAAGGCGTGGCGCAGACGGTGCACGAGGCCTATCGGCGCGCGGAATGCTGGGAGACGTACGCCGACGTCACAGCGTGCCTGAGAGCGCTCAAGGAGCGTGGATACGCGCTGGGAGTGGTATCGAACTGGGATGCGGGCTTGGAAGGGCTCCTGCGCGACCTCAGGCTGCTGCCGTACTTCGACACGGTAGTATCTTCGGCGGTGGTGGGCTACCGCAAGCCGAACCCGGTCATCTTCAACCTGGCTTGCGAGCAGATGGGCGTGCGCGCCGAATCGAGCGTGCATGTGGGCGATCGCCCCGATGCCGACGGGGACGGGGCGGCCGCTGCCGGCATCCGCGCGGTGATCGTCGACAGGCACGATGCCGAGAAAGATTGCGGCTACGAGTGCGTGACGGCGCTCACCGACCTCTTAGAGCTGCTCTAACCTTCATCGTTCGGAGCGAGGCATGAAAAAAGCCCGTCGGTTTGCCGACGGGCTTGTACGATCATGGAGCGGACGACGGGGTTCGAACCCGCGACCCCGACCTTGGCAAGGTCGTGCTCTACCAGCTGAGCCACGTCCGCATGGGTAACGCTTTTCAATTCTCAAACCGTCCGCCCCGCAAGGGGAGCGAATGGAGGCGACGCCCGGATTCGAACCGGGGGTGAAGGCTTTGCAGGCCTCTGCCTTACCACTTGGCCACGTCGCCACCTCGTCGACACCGTCATGAAAAGGCCGGTCAAAACTTTTGATAATGACCGGCCTGTTAGCGACGATGGAGCGGACGACGGGGTTCGAACCCGCGACCCCGACCTTGGCAAGGTCGTGCTCTACCAGCTGAGCCACGTCCGCATGGGTAACGCTTTTCAATTCTCAAACCGTCCGCCCCGCAAGGGGAGCGAATGGAGGCGACGCCCGGATTCGAACCGGGGGTGAAGGCTTTGCAGGCCTCTGCCTTACCACTTGGCCACGTCGCCACCTCGTCGACACCGTCATGAAAAGGCCGGTCAAAACTTTTGATAATGACCGGCCTGTTAGCGACGATGGAGCGGACGACGGGGTTCGAACCCGCGACCCCGACCTTGGCAAGGTCGTGCTCTACCAGCTGAGCCACGTCCGCATCGGCGAGGAAATATAATACTGGAAGTGTCCGTAGCGCGCAACCCCCGATTTCAGAAAAGTTCGCAAAAATATTTTCGAAATTTGTCTTTGATGGTCGGCGAACTTCTGGTAGACTATCTGCTTGCTGACGCGGAAAACTTCCAAAGCAGCAAGCATTCATGGGCGATTAGCTCAGGGGGAGAGCACTACCTTGACACGGTAGGGGTCACAAGTTCAAATCTTGTATCGCCCACCATGAATTCGAAAGAGCCTTCGATCTGCGAAGGCTCTTTTTTGTTGCCCCGGCTCCGAGGCTTCTCTCGTCAAAGTGACCCGGAAAAGTGCGAACGCGCGAACGATTTGGGAAATGACGGCGAAAGCGGGGTCTGCTGGCGCAAGTGGGGCGGTTTGGTAATCTTGGAGCCGCTCTATTCTCTCGTTTGATGCGGGGAGGGGGCGATGCGCGTGCGTTTGTGCAGGTCGGATGTTCTCGGCATGTCGGAGGCGGCGGCACCGGTTACCAAACCCCTTGATTCCTGCCGTACGCAGAGGTTTTCGTCGTCATCGCGGCCCCTGCGGGGCCGGCAGCGTGCCGGACTTGCTGCCGGCCCTGGCGTTCGGTCAGTCTTCCAGTTTGGTGAACTCGTGGTGTCCGCAGTTGGGACATGCGGGAAGGGCTTCGGCATCGCTCGTGATGCGAACGACGTAGCCGCAGTTGTCGCAGCGGTAGCGTCCCGCGCCCGGCTTGTCGCCTGTCTTGTACTTCATGGACGTCTCCTTATCTGATCGTCGGTTGCCTTGGTCCGTTCAGCGTACCGCAGGGCGTCGGCTGGTCGGTTGCGGCGGCGCAACGGTTCTCTATCCGCTCGTTTGCGCGGCATGGCGGCCGTGTTGCTGACAGCGCGCATGCGCATCATCGCCCGAAAAACACGGAATCGAGCGCGAAAGCGTGTTTTTCGGGCGATGATGCGCCATCGGGCAGCCGCCTTGCGCCCCATCCCGCTGCATCTTGCGCCCGCCGCTTACCGGCGGGGCGTTGCGGGGGCGGGCGACTTCGGATATCCTAGCCGTCGTGAGAGTACGCAAGCGCGTACGAAGGGGCGCACCACCTCGGGTGCGATCTGCTTCGTGCGCGCTTTTTTCGTGCCCGGAGGCCGGCGGATGCGCCGGCGGGGGCGGAAAGGAGGGCGAGACGTGGCGCAGGTGAACGGACGGGCGCGGCCCGAGGCGGACGGTTCGACGCTCGCGCAGCTGCTGGAGCGCGACGGCTTCGACGCCGCGCGCGTGGCGTGCGAGCTGAACGGGGCCATCGTGCCGCGCGACGCGTACGCGGCCACGGTGCTGCGGGCAGGCGACGTGCTGGAAGTGGTCCGCTTCGTGGGAGGCGGCTGATGGACGCGCTTTCGAGCCGCATCGGAGAAGAGGCGCGCGTGAGGCTGGCGGCGGCGCGCGTGGGCGTGGCGGGGTTGGGCGGCCTGGGGTCGCACATCGCCGTGATGCTGGCGCGCTCGGGGGTGGGCGCGCTGCACCTCGTGGACTTCGACCTCGTGGACGAGTCCAACCTCAACCGCCAGCACTACTTCCGCGAGCATATCGGCCGGCCGAAGACCGAGGCGCTGGCCGAGCAGCTGCTGCGCATCGACCCGGGCATCGAGCTTACGCTCGACCGCGTGCGGGTGGATGCCGGCAACGCGGCGGCGCTGTTTGCGGGCGAGCGCATCGTGTGCGAGGCCTTCGACGACCCCCGCTGCAAAGCCGACCTCGTGAACGCGCTGCTGACGGAGGCGTCGAATACCGTGGTGGTGGCGGGCAGCGGCATGGCGGGTGCGGGACCGGCCGACGCGCTGGTCACGCGGCGCGTGGGGCGGCGGCTGTTCGTGTGCGGCGACGGCGAGGCCGACGTGGCCGACGAGGCGCTCTTCGCCCCGCGGGTGGCTCTGTGCGCGGCGCAGCAGGCGCTCGTCGTCGTGCGCCTCGTGCTGGGACTCGAAGGAAACTGACGGAAGCAACGGGCCGCAGAGGGCGGTCGGGAAGGGATATCCATGGCATACGAACCGGATACTTGGTCGCTGGGCGACCGGACGTTCACCTCGCGCTTCATCCTGGGGTCGGGGAAGTTCAACCTCGACCTCGTGGAGGCGGCCGTGCGCGATGCGGGCGCCGAGATCGTCACCTTGGCCGTGCGTCGCGCGAACACGGGGCAGGACGGAAGCATCCTTGACGCCATTCCCGAGGGCGTGACGCTGCTGCCGAACACATCGGGGGCGCGCACGGCCGACGAGGCGGTGCGCATCGCGCGGCTGGCGCGGGCGATGGGATGCGGCGACTTCGTGAAGGTGGAGGTCATCCGCGACGCGGCCTATCTCATGCCCGACAACGCCGAGACGGTGCGCGCAACGGCGCAACTGGCCGAGGAGGGCTTCGTCGTGCTTCCCTACATGTTCCCCGACCTCGTCTGCGCGCGCGACCTGGTACGCGCGGGCGCGGCGGCCGTCATGCCGCTGGCGGCGCCCATCGGGTCGAACAAGGGGCTGGCCGCGCGCGACTTCATCAAGATCATCGTCGACGAGGTGGACGTGCCCGTCATCGTGGACGCGGGCATCGGCCGGCCCTCGCAGGCGTGCGAGGCCATGGAGCTGGGCGCGGCCGCGGTCATGGCGAACACCGCGGTGGCCACGGCGGGCGACGTCCCCCTCATGGCGGCCGCGTTCAAACGCGCCGTGGAGGCGGGGCGCGCGGGATACCGAGCCGGCATGGGGCGCGTGCTCGACCGCGCCGAGGCCTCGTCGCCCCTCACCGGGTTCCTCGCGGATTAGGAGGGGCCATGACGCAAGCAGGCACCCGCTCCGCAACGCCCTCGGCGGTTCCGCGCTTCACGCGCCTCGAGGCGGTGGACCCCGCCGACGTGGCGCGCGATCGCGGCATCGACCCTATGGCCTACCTTCCGGACATGGACGTCACCGACTCGCCCGTGCTCGACGAACTGCTGGCACGCGCGGCGGCGTTCGACTTCGACGCGGCGACCGAGGCCGACGTGCGCGCCGCGCTCGCGGCCGACCGCCTTTCCCCCGAGGGCTTCGGCGCGCTGCTGTCGTCTGCCGCCGAGCCGTTGCTGGAGGAGCTGGCCGCCGCCGCCCGCCGCGCGCGGCGGCGCTGGTTCGGCAGCACGGCGTACCTGTTCACGCCGCTGTACCTGGCGAACTACTGCGACAACCACTGCGTGTACTGCGGCTTCAACCGCGACAACGACATCTGCCGCGCCCGTCTCGACCGCGCGGGCATCGTCGCCGAGCTCGACGCCATCGCGGCGACGGGGCTCGAGGAGATCCTGCTGCTCACGGGCGAAGACCGCGCGCGCACCGACCCCTTCTACATCGGCGAGGCGTGCAAGCTTGCCGCCGAGCGCTTCCGCATGGTGGGCGTGGAGGTGTACCCCATGAACGAGGACGAATACGCCTACCTGCACGAATGCGGCGTCGATTACGTCACGGTGTTCCAGGAGACGTACGACCCCGCGCTTTACGGCAAGCTGCACCTGGCGGGGCGCAAGCGGGTGTTCCCGTACCGTGCGAACGCCCAGGAGCGCGCGATGAGAGGCGGCATGCGGGGCGCGGCGTTCGGCGCCCTCTTGGGCCTCGGCGACTTCCGGCGCGACGCGTTCGCGTGCGGACTGCACGCATGGCTTGTGCAGCGCGCCTACCCGCACGCCGAGCTGTCGCTGTCGTGCCCCCGCCTGCGCCCCATCGCCGGGAACGGGTCGCTGGGGCCGCGCGGCGTGGGCGAGCGCCAGCTGCTGCAGGTGATGTGCGCCTACCGGCTGCTGCTGCCGCAGGCGGGCATCACCATCTCGTCGCGCGAGCGCGCGGGCTTCCGCGACCAGGTCATGGGCATCGCCGCCACGAAGATATCCGCCGGCGTGTCCACGGGCGTCGGCGAGCATGCGGACGGATCGACTGCGGGCGACGACCAGTTCGAGATCGCCGACGGCCGCGACGTGGCGCAGGTGCGCGCCGCGCTGCGCGGCGTCGGCCTCGAGCCGGTGATGAACGACTATGTTCGCCTGTGAGCCCTCGGCGGCGGACCCGACGTTTCGGCGCGTGTTCGTCACCGACCGCCTCCGCTGCGCTCTCCCGTTGCCGCAGCAGACGGCGTTCCTCGCGGAGTCGGGCGCCATCGACGCGGTCATCCTGCGCGAGAAGGACCTCGACGATGCCGCCTACGAGCTCCTCGCAGCGGAGATGGCCGCCGTCTGCGCGCGCTGTGGCATCGCCTTCGTCGCGCACGCGCACGTGGAGGCGGCGCGCCGCCTCGGTTGCGCCGCCGTGCACCTGCCGCTGCCGCTGTTGCGCGCGCAGGGCCGTCCCGACGGGTTCGCGTGGGTGGGCACGAACGTCCACGAGGCCGACGAGGTGGCCGAGGCCGAGGTTCTGGGAGCCGACGTTCTCGTCGCGAGCCCCGTGTTCGCGCCTTCGTGCAAGCCGGCGTCCACGGCGCGAGGGTTGCCCTTCCTGCGCGCTGTGCTGGATCGCGCGCATGCGCCCGTGTTCGCGCTCGGCGGCATCACCGACGAGAACGAGCGTCTGATCAGGGAAGCAGGGGCCGCGGGAGCGTGCCGCATGGCGGATTACGCGCGTCGTCGAGGCGTTCGGCAAGCCGCCCCGTGCAAATACGAGCGAAGTAGGGGATAATAGACCGTCGACGAGCGAACGAGCGGATCGGCAACGGGAACGGGGGAGACGCGGTGGGAGCGTCCAATTTCAGCGAGCGAGAGCTGGCGGGCGCGTGCGAGAAGTACGCGCGTGCGGTGAACGACATCAAAGATCGGTACGGGTTCGATTTCGTGTCTATCGGGTTGACGGCGTTCATCGGCGCGCCGCTCAAGTGGATATACAGCGCAGGCGCTACCGGCGAGCGCCATCGCCGCATCGTGCTGGCACCGGGGCACGGCATCGGCGGCATCACCATCAAGGCGGGCAAGCCCATGATGTTCACGAACATCGACGAGGAGATCGACCCGCGCGAGTACTCGTCGTACCCTATCGTGTTCGCCGAGGATCTGCATAGCTTCTGCGCGTTGCCGCTCACGCGCGACGGGCGCGTGGTCGCCGTGCTGCTGTGCGCGTTCCGCACGGTGAGCGATCGGCACGAAGCGGCGTACCGCCAGGTCATCGACGATCTGGACGGCACCTTGTGCGATTTGGACGTCGTTTCCGACGACTTCATGGATTTCGAAAGAATCGCGGTGGAGAAACGCGCCGACGATCAGAAGAACCCTATCTTCATCCGCTCGGAGCTTGCGCGCGTCATCGCCGCTCAGGAGGACGAGCGCAAGCGCATCTCGCGCGAGCTGCACGACGGCATAGCGCAGGAGCTGCTGACGCTGTCGTTCGTGTTCAAGCGCCTTGTCGCGCATGTTGACGAAGAGGGCTACGAGCTGCTGGCGGAAGCGAACAACGATCTTGCCAACGTGCTTGACGAGCTGCACAACCTGTCGGTGCAGCTGCGACCTTCGGCTCTCGACCATCTTGGTTTCGTTGCGGCTCTGCGCTCGCAGGCTGCCGTGTTCGAGCGCACGTACGGCAACGAGATCGTGTTCGAGGGCAGCCTGTCGTGCGATCGCTTCGATCAGGCTCTCGAGACGCAGGCGTACCGCATCTGCCAGGAGGCCATCCTGAACGCCTGCAAGTACTCGGGTTCCGAGAAGGTGATCGTCCGGCTCGAGGATTCGGCCGGATGGCTGCATGTGAGCGTGATCGACCACGGATGCGGCTTCGACACCGAGCAGCCGGAGATCAAGGGGAGCGGCTGCGGTCTCGTAGGCATGCAGGAGCGCGCGAGCGTCATCGGCGCCCGGCTCGCGATGGAATCCGACGAGCATGGCACGAAGATGACGCTGGTTGCGCCGATGCACGTGGCGGAAGGCAAGGAGGCGGGCGCATGATCAGAGTAATGCTGGCGGACGACCACGAAGTGGTACGCGTGGGTTTCAGGATGATACTCGAGCAGGACCCCGACGTGCGGGTGGTGGCCGAGGCAGCCGACGGCGCGCAGGCTTACGCCATCGTGGCGCGCGAGAAACCGGACATCCTGCTCATGGACATCTCCATGCCCCCGGGGCAGAGCGGGCTGGTGGCCTGCGAGAAGATCGCGAAGGACTTCCCCGGCACGAAGGTGGTCATCCTCACGATGTTCGCCGAACCGGAGTACCTCTTCTACACGCTACGCGGGGGAGCGGCGGGCTACGTACTGAAGAACTCGACGTCAGAAGAGCTGATCGCCGCCGTTCATGCGGTGGCCGAGGGCGGCAGCTACATCCATCCGAAGATGACGGCCATGCTCACCAAGCAGCTTGTGGCCGGAGGAGAGGAAGAGGATCGCTCCTACCAGCAGCTCTCGAACCGCGAGCTGGAGATCCTCCAGCTTCTGGCCAAGGGCTTCACGAACAAGGAGATATCCGAGCAGATATTCCTCTCGGTCAAGACGGTGGAGGCCCACCGTTCGAAGATATACCAGAAGCTGGGCCTGAAGACCCGCGCCGATTTGGTGGACTACGCCCTCAGGCACAAGCTGCTGAACGTGTAAAGGGGAAGGCGGCGCGCGCGAAAGGTGCGGCCTCTGGTGCATCGCGAAGCCGCGCGATGCACCAGAGGCCGCACCGGGTCATTCCTCGCCGTTCGGGGCGGCCGGCTTGGAGGCGCGTCCCAGGGTGAACGACAGGGCGCGCGTGGGGCAGGCGTCGATGCACGAACCGCAGGCCATGCAGTCGCCGGCCCGCACGATCGCGTCGCATCCGTCGAGCGCTGGCTCGAGGATCGCGGGATCGGACAGGCATGCATGCTTGCACGCGTCGCAGTGAATGCAGGCTGCGGGATCGATCTTCACGTTTACCTGGCCGAATCGGCCAAGCGCCTCGTAGAAGCCGCCCAGCGGGCACAGCGAGCGGCACCACACGCGATAGCCCCAGAACAGTTCCGTCAGCACGATGGCCAGCAGCACCCAAACGCCTGTCACGGCACCGAAGAGGATGCCCTTGTTGACGGCGCTTATGGGCGAGAATGCCTCGAACACCGGCACACCGGTCAGCGCTGACAGGCCCAGCACGGCAAGGGCGATCCACAGCTTCGCATGGCGCGGCACCGGCATCTCGCGCACGTCGATGCGCAGCTTGCGGCGAGCGAAGTCCACGATCTCGAGGAGCAGGTTCACCGGGCACACCCATCCGCAGAACGCCCGGCCTCGGATCAGCCCGTACACGATGAGCACCGGCAGCGCGGCCAGCAGCCAATCGAGCTCGAACGTTTTGGAGGCGGCGATGACCTGCAGAGCGCCGAAGGGGTCGAGGATGTCGAGACCCCCGATGGACGAGGAGGACAGGCTGCCGAAGAAGGGAAGCTGGGCGGGGGTCGCCGCGGCGTCGTCGCCGCCGACGGACGTTCCGAACAGGCTCCATCCGGCCGCAAGCACCGGGGCGGCGAACAGCACGAGAGCCGCCGCCTGCACGGCATGGCGCAGCCAGGACCAGCGAAACGCGCGCCGCGTGTCCGAAGCTTCGCTCATCGCGTACCGGCCTCGGCCAGCGTGGGATCGTCCTCGAAGTTAGCGTACACGAGGTTGATGCCGGTCACGCCTTCGATGCCGATGAAGCCGCTCGCGATGTCGTGCGAGTCGTCCACGGTGTCGGCCTCGATGGTGACGACGATCTTGTGCCCGTTCGTCTCGTGCACCTCGACGCCTTCGCGCTGCGCCAGCTCCCGGGCCACGTCGTCGGTGCGATCGGGCATCGTTTCCACGACCAAACTCGAAATAACCATGATGGGTTCCTCACGTTCGTTCTTCTTATCCTCCGAGGGCCCGCCCCCTTGGAAGGAGGGGGCGGGGCGAGGAGGGAGGGCGGACGCGCGACGCTCCGTCCGCCGGGTAGGCACGTATCTCTTACGCCTGCGCGTGGCAGGTGATGCACTGCTCGTGCGTCGGGTCCATTTCCAAGGAACCCGCGTCGCCGCCCGCGTAGTGGTCGGCGGGCAGGGCGGTTGCGTCGGCCAGCATGGGGTTGGCCTGGTCGTTCGCGCCGTGGCAGCCGTAACAGCCCGCCGCGCCGAGGTTTTCGAAGCGCCCGTCGTGGCTCGTCGGCATCAAAGGCGGAGCGCCGGCGGGCACGTTCGCGTTCACGTCTTCCCTGGGGGCTTCCTGGCTGCAGCCTGCAACCGTGCCCAAGCCCAGCGCCATCACGGCCACGAGGGCGGCGGTTATCATGTGCTTCTTCATCGTCTTCCCCTTAGAGCTTCGTAATGGATACGCAGGTCTTCTTGTAGTCGGGTTCCTTGGACAGCGGGCAGTACACGTCCTGCACCGCCAGGTTCACCAGGGTCTCCTCGGCGAAGAACGGAGCGAACGTCACGCCGGCCGGGGGCTCGGTGCGGCCCGCCGTGGACACCTTGATGTCGAACTCGCCGTACGTCGACTTCACCTTCACCATGTCTCCGTCCTGGATGCCCAGCTTCTTGCAATCGTCCGGGTTCATGTTCAGCAGCGCCTCGGGCAGCGCGCGGTCGAGCTCGGGCACGCGACGGGTCATCGTGCCGGTGTGCCAGTGCTCCAGCAAGCGACCCGTGACGAAGTAGAACGGGTACTCGTCGCTGGGGGTCTGCGCGGGCGGTTCGTAGGGGCGGAACACCACGGACGGCTTCAGGTTGGCGGACTTGTAGAAGCTCACGCCGCCGGCCTGTCCGGGCTTGCCGTACTGCTTCACGCCGACCTCGTCGAAGCCCTCGTCCTGCGAGCCCTCGGCGAAGCGCCACTTCGTGGACTTCCAGGTGCCGTTCACGTTGCGCACCGGCCACGTCATGCCGTGGTTGGCAAGGTACTCCTCGTAGGGGGCCAGCTGCTTTGCCTCCATTTTGAGCTTGGCGCCGAACGTGCCGTCGGTATCGTCGTTGATAGCCTTGGCCTTGTCGTTCATCTCGGGGTTCGAGAAGATGCGGTACTCCTCCCACAGCAGGCGGTTCGTCTCGCGGTCGTCGTTCTTGAAATCGCGGGCGTTCTTGTCGTAGATGAAGCCGAACAGGTGGTCGAAGGCATCCTCGCTGCCGATCTTCTCGCCGTCGAGCACGCGATGCGCTACTTCCATGAACGTCCAGAGGTCCCACTTGGCCTCGCCCGGAGCGTCCACGGCCTTCTCGAAGACGGCGGTGCGGCGCTCGGCGTTGCCGAACTGGCCCTCTCGCTCCACCCACAGCGCCACGGGGAGCACGACGTCGGCGTACTGCGTGGACAGGGTGGGATACACCTCGTTGACCACGATGAACGTGTCGAAGATGCCCTTGTTGTCAGCGCCTTCGCCAAGGAAACGGGTGAGGTTCGGCATGGACTGCGCCCAATTGTTATGGGCGGACCACATGAAGTCGATGTTGCCCTTGGAAAGCTCGCGGAACATCTTCACCGTGTGCATGCCGGGAGCCTTGATCTCGTCGAGGTAGCCTTGCGGGAGATCCCAGATAGCCTCGGTGTAGCGGCGGTGCTGCTCGTTTGCCACCAAGAGGTCGGCCGGCAGGCGGTGGCTGAACGTGCCCACTTCGCGGGCGGTGCCGCAGGCGGTGGGCTGCCCGGTCAGCGAGAAGGGGCCGCAGCCGGGCTGGGCGATCTTGCCGGACAGCAGGTGGACGTTGTAAATGCAATGGTTCATCCATGTGCCGCGGTTGTGCTGGTTCACGCCCATGGTCCACAGCGACATGACCTTCTTGTTCGGATCCGCGAACACCTCGGCCAGCTCCTTGAGGTCCTCGACGGCCACGCCGGAGAGCTGAGAGGTGTACTCGAAGGTGTAGGGTTCCAGGCGCGCGGCGTACTCCTCGAAGGTGATAGGGCTCACCGCGTCCACCTTCGAGCCGATCTCGCTCTTGTCGTAGCCGTCCTCGAAGGAGTTGCCGATGTCCTCGGTGCCCTGCTTGAACTGCAGGTGGTCGTTCACGAAGGCCTCGTCGTACTTCTTCTCCGACACGAGGTAGTTCGCGATACAGTTCGCGATGGCGAGGTCGGTGTTCGGATGGAAGATCATCGTCTTGTCGGCGCTCGCGCTCGTGCGCGTTCTGATGGTGCCGAGGTCGTAGTGCTTCACGCCCTCGCCCGAGAGCTTGCGGGCCGTCAGGCGCGAGTATAGCATGGGGTGCGCTTCGGCCATGTTGGCGCCCCAGGTGACGAACACGTCGGCTTCGTCGAGGTCGCTGTATGATCCGGCGGGCTCGTCGGTTTGGAACACGTTCATGAACGCCACCACGGCGCTGGCCATGCACAGGCGCGCGTTCGGGTCGACGTTGTTCGAGAGAAGACCGGCTTTGATGAACTTGGCGCAGGCGTAGCCTTCGGTGATGGGCTGCTGGCCGCTCAGCCAGAAGGCCAGGCGCGACTTGTCGTTCTTCCACGTCTCTTTGAGCTTGGAGGACACGAGGTCGAGAGCTTCGTCCCAGCTCGCCTCGCGCAAACCTTCGCCGGTGCCCTTCGTGGACTTGTCCTCGCGGATCATCGGCGTGGTCAGGCGGTCGTCGCCGTACATGATCTTCGCCAAGTAGTAGCCTTTGACGCAGTTGAGACCCTTGTTGGACTCGTTGTCCGGGTCGCCTGTCACGCTGATCAGCTTGTTGTCCTTGACCTCGCAGATGACGCCGCAACCGCAGCCGCAGAAGCGGCACACCGACGTGTACTTCTGTCCGTCGCCCGAAGCGGCGGTCGTCGATTGGCCTTCGCCGCTTGCGCATCCCACGAGCGACGACATGGTGCCTGCCGCCGCCGCGCTCGCCAGCGCTACTGCCGTGGCCTTGACGAATCCTCGTCTTGAGATGTCCATGACATCCCTCCTTTTCCTCCCGTTACCCATTGCTATGTCCTAAACCTCCAACGGTTTGGCAGCTTGTTCAGGGGAGCTCGGCGCAGCTGCGCCGAGCTCGTCATGCCGAGGGCTCGATGCCGCCCGCCCGCTCCTCGTCGCTTGCGATGCGGATGGCCACGCGGGGCTCGCTGACCACGCAACGTTCCACGCATAGGCCGCATCCCACGCACTTGTCCTCGTCGATGACGGGGGCGAACACGGAGTGGATGGCATCGCCTTCGCGCAGGCGGTAGTCGATGACGATAGCTTCGTCGATGAGAGGGCAGGTGCGGTAGCATACTTCGCAGCGCATGCCCTGGAATGCGATGCATAGATCCTCGTCGATGACGGCGATGCCCATCTTCACGTCGGAGCGGGTTTCGATGTCGCGCAGCGCGTTCGTGGGACAGGCCTCGACGCAGGGAAAATCCTCGCATAGGCGGCAGGCCTGGGCGCGCGCATCGATCATCGGCGTTCCCACGGCGGTTCCTGCGTCGTCGCGTGCCGGCTTGATAGCGATATAGGGGCAGGCCTCCATGCATTTCCCGCACTTGACGCAGCGCGAAGCGAAGTCTTTCTCGCCATGCGCTCCGGGGGGCCGCAGCAGATCGGCTTCGCCATGGGAGGCGTAGAGCGCCGCCTGGAATGCCACCAAGGCTGCCGATGCACCCGCTATGACGCTCGATACTTTCATGAAATCTCCTCTTCCTTGCTCCGTATCATGCGCTCGAGCAGGTCATATGCCTATCGGGGTATATCCGAGGGCGCGTGAGGATAAACCCGACGCGGGGCAAGGGTTTTATACTGTTTTTAGAAAAGAATAATATTGAGGTGGAGAAACAAAGCGCCCCGCATCGTCGAAAGCGATGCGGGGCGCGAATATTCGAATGCTCGAATGCGAGGATGGAAGCGTGCGGCTAGGAGCTCAGGCGAACGCCGACGTACACGGCGGTTTCGGGCAGGCCCGAGATGTCGTACATCTCGGACAAAGGGAGAGCCGAGACCTTCCATGTGTACGCGGTTCCGTCGACGTCGACCGTGCCCTGCTTGAACGTGTTGCCCACTTCGTCCACGCCCATGCCGTCCTCGGCGATGGTGGCCGGATCGAAGCCCTCGGCGGCGATGGCGGCGTCAATGGCGGCATCGAGGCTGCCCGAAGAGAAATCGGCGTAGCGCAGTCGCATGGACGTGCCGTCGCTGCGGTCGGCGTCGAGCGTCCACGAACCGTTGAGCAGCAAGGCCGCCTCGCTTGCGGAAAGCTTGGACACGCCTTTGTTGTACATCAGTCCTGCGTCGAGCTCGCTCACGTCGGACGGAAGCTTGATCAGCTCGAGGGCGGCTTCCGGATCGTCCGACATGCCTCCCTTGTCGATGACGGTAAGGCCTGCATCGGCGACGGCCTGCTTGATCTCGTCGTCGTTCAGCGTGATGTAGGATGTGAGCGCCGGCAGGTCGTAGGACACCTCGCGCGACAGGTTCTCCTCGACGCTGGCTTGCGCGCGAGCCGTGCCGCCCCTCACCGCGTCTAGGACGTTGAACAGCAAGTAGCCGCCGATAAGGGCTGCGACCAGGACGAAGGCGAACATGATGGCGATTTGCGGCCTCGGCATGTCGAGCGGGCGACGAAGGCCGCTGTCATCCAGATAGCGCACGGGGCCGTCCGTGTCCGCGTATTCGTTTCTGCGTGATTTGAATAGCATTGCGTCTCCTGCGACGATGTGCATGATCGGCGCGCAACCCACGTTGCGCTCTGCGCATTATAGCATTGCCCGCCGCGCCCCGCGTGCAAGCGCCTGCGACAACGCGATATGTACGCGTTGTGTTGAATTACGGTTTCGGTCATTATGGAGTTCCTGCGTCGTGGTAGGATACCAGACGCCCGTGGGGGAGTAGTTGGCTTGCGTTTCGAAAGCGCAAGCGGCACGATCAACATCATGGCCGAAAGGCCTGGCGTGTCTTAAATAACGGGACTCATGGCGCGGTCCGCTCTCATGCGGCCGCGCCATGAGTCTTTTTTTATGGACGTCCCCCGCGCGGAACAGACGAGGAACTCGAAGAAGGAGCTTGCAACCCGTGGATCTATCAATCTTCGCGTCACCCGAGGCATGGATCAGCCTGGTCAGCCTCATCTTCCTGGAAATCGTGCTCGGCGTGGACAACCTGGTGTTCATATCGATCACGACGAACCGCCTGCCCGAGGACAAGCAGCACATAGGCCGTAAGCTCGGCCTGGCCGGCGCCCTGGTCATGCGAATCATCTTCCTATGTTTCGCGTCGTTCCTCGTGCATATGACCACGCCGCTGTTCACCATCGACCTCGGGCCTTACGCGCACGGATTCTCGGTGCGCGACCTCGTGCTGCTCGTCGGCGGCGGCTACCTTATATACAAGGGTATCGCCGAGCTGCGCGACACGCTCAAGCTGACCGAGCTCAAAGCCGAGCACTGCGAGGAGCACAAGGCGCTGCACCGTATCGCGCTGCCGCAGGCCGTGGGCACCATCATGGTCATGGATCTCGTCTTTTCCATCGACTCGGTCATCACGGCCGTGGGCATGGCCGACCACCTCATCATCATGATCATCGCCGTCATGCTGGCCGTGTTCCTCATGATGATCTTCATCGACCCCATCTCGAACTTCATCAACGGCCACCCCGAGATGAAGATGCTCGCGCTCACGTTCATCGTGGCCATCGGCGGCCTGCTGGTCATCGACAGCGCGGGCTTCCATACCGGCATCGAGCTTCTGCATATGCCGCTCGAGAAGCTGATCGTGTACTTCGCCATGGTGTTCTGCATCGTGCTCGAGCTCATCCAGATGCGCTACAACGCCAACTTCCTCGCGTGGCGCAAGGATCGTTGGAAGAACGAGACTGCCGCGCAGATCGACAGCGTGCGCGCCGAGATGATGGAGCAGATGAAGCGCGAGGACGCCCGGCCGCAAGACGCGGACGCGTCCGGCGTTTCGGACGCTCGTCCCGAGCGCATCACGCCGGTCATCATCGGAAACAACGTGTACGTCATGATGCCCATGGCGGGAGAGGACGCCGCGTCGTTCAAGGAGCTGATGGCGACTTCCGACACGGCGAACGCTGCGTTCGGCCAACCGCTCGAGATCGGCGCGCAGGTGGAAGACGTCCCCGCATCGGAAGATCCGTCCTACGAGGTTCCGGAAGGGAAGTAGCGCTTGTCGGAAAGGGACCTGCAGGCCCCTTTCCGTTCGGTTTGATGCCTGTTCGTCGATGTCGGACGAAGGCGATCCTCGTCGGACAGTTCCCTATTCGACGGCGAACAGGTCGTAGCCTTCCTCGCTCACGAAGAAGCGCGCCGCGCGCGGCAGGATGCGCGCCGAGAACGGGGTCATGAGGCGCGTCGCCTCGCCGTCGTACTGCACCTCCATGGGCGGGTCGGCTTCCACGCGCACCGTGCGTGCCCGGTGGATTTCCAGCGCGCCCGTGCGGTCGGGAAAGTCGCCGCCGCGGTCGAGGAGGCCGGCCAGCACCGCCGGAATCAGCTCGAAGGCGGTTTTCGCCTTGAGCACCACCACGTTGAACTCGCCGTCTCGCGGCTCGTTGTCGTGCGTTACCGTGATGTCGAACTGGATCTTCGAGAAATTCACGAGCAAGATGCCAAGCCCGTCGCTCTCCAGGCGCTCGCCATCGAGGTCGAGGATGAAATGCGATTTCTGCGGCATGGGGTTCGCGATGGCCGCCGATAGGTAGGCCATGGGACCGAACAGGCGCTTGCCCGCTTCGGCGCCGTGCATGATGGCCGCGTCGTAGCCCGCACCCGCCATGATGCCGAAGCCGAACTTGCGGCCTTCGACTTCGATCTCGCCGAGGTCGAAGTCGAGCGTGCGGCCCTCGCGCACCATCTTCGCCAGCGCGTGGGGCTCCATGGGGGAGGCCAAGTTGAGCGCAAGCAGGTTCGCGGTGCCGGCTGGGAAGGGCAGGACGGGGATGCCCGAGTCGGCGAGCATGTAGCTGACCGTGGCCACGGTGCCGTCGCCGCCGCTTGCGATGACGGCGTCGAACGACGCGGCGTCGTCCAGAAGGGTGCTCACTCCGGTGGTTCCGTCCGTCGAGCGCAAGCACGCCTCGTCGCCGTCCTGCATGAACGAGCGTACGAAGTCGTACACGGCTCCTTCGCCGAAGCCGGAGGAGAGGTTGTTGATGACGAGCAGTTTCACCGGTTCCCTTTCCGATCGTTTGCTATGATGGCATGGTACAACATGAACCGAGAAACACAAGGTAAGGAACACCGGGTGTACATAGCAAACCAAGAAAACCTCGCGGCGTTCGCGGAGCGCGCCATGCATTCCAGCGTGCTGGCCATCGATACGGAGTTTCTGCGCGAGAAGACCTACTATGCGAAGCTATGCCTGATCCAGCTCGCGACCGACGATGAGACGGCCATCGTCGATCCGTTCGCCGTCGACGATCTGAAGGTGCTCGCGCCCGTGCTGCGCAACGAGAACGTCATGAAGCTGTTCCATGCAGGCAACCAGGATCTGGAGATCCTGCTGCGTGAGGTGGGCGTGCTGCCGCATCCCCTGTTCGACACGCAGGTGGCCGCCGCGCTCCTGGGCCATACGCAGCAGATCGGCTACGCGGCGCTCGTGCATGCCGAGTGCGGCGTGACGCTGAAGAAAATCGACTCGTTCACCGATTGGTCGCGTCGTCCGCTGTCCGATTCGCAGTTGGAGTACGCGGCCGACGACGTGGTGTATCTGCCGCGCATGTACGAGCGCATGCGGGCGCAGCTCGTGGAGCTGGGGCGACTGTCATGGCTCGATCGCGACTTCGAGGATTTGGCGGATCCGGCGCGCTACGCCGCCAACGAGCGCGAGCGCTACAAGCGGCTCAAGCGCGTGTCCCAGCTGTCGCGCCGTCAGCTGTCGGCCGCGCGCGAGGTAGCGGCCTGGCGCGAGCTTGAAGCGCAGCGACGCGACGTGCCCCGCAAGTGGGTGGTCACCGACGAGCAGATCGTGGAGGCCTGCAAGCGCGAGCCCCGTTCCATCGACGACCTGTTCATGGTGCGCGGGCTGTCCGACCGCCTCTCCACGAAGGACGCGCGCACCGTGGTGTCGCTGATCGCGTCCGCGTTGGACGCGTCTCCCGACACCTGGCCAGAGCCTGATCGCTGCGGCAAGAACGAGCCGAACGTCGACGCGGAGCTGGATCTCATGTGCGCGCTCGTGCGGCTGCGCGCGAAGCAGAACGGCGTGGCGTTCCCCACGCTGGCCAGCCATGACGACCTGGCGCGCGTCGCGCGCGGGTACCGCGAGGGCGTCGATCTTCTGCGCGGTTGGCGTCGTGCGCTCGTGGGAGAGGAGCTGCTGGAGCTTCTGGAAGGCAGGCTCGCGCTCAGCATCGACGGCTCCGAGCTGCGCGTGGAGCATCGGAGTTGAGCGCCTCCGGCGTCTCGGCGCCGTCAGTTACGAATCTTTCGCGCTGAATCCATGACGGTTTCGAGGCGATCATCTGTTTCATTATAGAATAGCGGGGAACGAAAACGATGCGGACGAGAGCGTTCGCGCATGCAACCTTCTGAAGGAGTGTTACACCCATGTTCGGATTGAGCAACGGATACCTGCTGCTGATCGTCGTCACGCTGGCCATCGGCGGCCTTGCAACCTGGTACGTGAACTCCCAGCTTAAGAAATACACGCACGTGCCCATATCCACGGGCCTCACCGGCGCCGAGGCTGCGCGCCGCATGCTCATGTACTACGGCATCGGCGACGTCGAGGTGCATCGCGGCGGTCCCGGCCAAGACTTCTTCGACCCGCGGACGAACTCCGTCACGCTGTCGCCCGACGCCTACGCCGGGCGCTCCATCACGGCCACGGCCACGGCGTGCCACGAGGTGGGCCACGCCTGCCAGTACGCGCAAGGCTACGCTCCCATGAAGATCCGCGGCGCGCTGGTGCCTGTGGTGAACCTGGCGTCGAATGCGTGGATCTTCCTGTTGATGATGGGCATCTTCCTGAACATCGCCGGCCTCACCACGGCCGCCATCGTCATGTACGCCGCGGTGGTCATCTTCCAGCTGGTCACGCTGCCGGTGGAGTTCAACGCCTCGCAGCGCGCGATGGCCTACATGAACACGACGGGCCTGCCCCAGGCCGAGCAGGCGGGCTCGTTCAACGTGCTGCGCGCCTGCGCCCTCACCTACGTGGCGGCCGCCCTCACCTCCATCCTGCAGCTGCTGTGGCTGCTCGGCCAGCGCCGGGACTAGCGGCGAGCCATGGGGTACGGGGAGACGGCGCGCCAAGACGGCCTCGGCGCCGCGCTTGAGCGGGCTCGCGCGGCGACGCGCTCCGAGGGCGGGGGGTCGCCGGATGCGCTGTCGGTGTCGGGCGCGATGGCGTTGGCGAAGGGAGCGCTCGAGGGCGTGACCGTGAGGCTCGTGGGCGAAGTGTCCGAGGTCTCGAACAAGCCCGGCTACAAAGCCGTGTACTTCACCGTGAAGGACCAGCGCGCCGCGTTGCCGTGCATGATGTGGAACAACCGTTTCCAAGCGTCCGGCGTGCGGTTGGCCGTGGGCCAGCTCGTGGAACTGACCGGGCGTTTCGCGCTGTACGCACCGAAGGGCCGCATGAATTTCGACGTGTTTTCCATCGCGCTGGCCGGAGAGGGTAACCTGCGCATGCAGGTGGCGAACCTCGCGCGCAAGCTGGAAGCCGAGGGCCTTATGGCGCCGGCTCGCAAACGGCCGGTGCCTGCGTATCCGGCGCTCGTCGGACTGGTCACCTCGCCGCGGGGCGCGGCCGTTCACGACGTGCTGCGCACACTGCGCCGCCGGTTCCCGCTGGCTCGCGTGCTCGTCGCGGGCGTGGCGGTCGAGGGCTCGAACGCGCCCGCCGGCATCGTTGAGGGCATGCGCGCGGTCGTGCGCGCCGGGGCCGAGGTGGTGCTCGTGGTGCGCGGCGGCGGGTCGTTCGAGGATCTCATGCCCTTCAACGACGAGGGGCTGGCGCGCATGATCGCGAAGTGCCCCGTGCCGGTGGTCACCGGCATCGGCCACGAGCCCGACACGTCCATCGCCGACATGGTGGCCGACCTGCGCGCCTCTACGCCCACGGCCGCCGCCGAAGCCGTAAGCCCCGCCCGCGAGAGTCTCGGCCGCTTGTTCGAGGCGCGTTCGTCGTCGCTGCGCGCCAGCATGTCCCGGGCGCTCGACCGCGCCGGGGCCGAGGTGCGGCGCTGCGCTACGCGTCCGCTGTTCTGCGACGCGCAGCTTCTGTACGCCACCGAGGCTCAGATGCTCGACCTGGCCTCCGATCGTCTGTTCCGGGCGCTGCCCGCGAACCTGGCGCGCGACGAGGCTTCGGTCGCGCGCCAGCGCGAGCGCTTGGCCTGCGCGTTGCCAGCCAGCCTCGATCGCAGCCGCACGCGTCTCGAGCACGAGCGCGAGCGCCTGGCGTCGTGCGGCGGCGCTCTCGTGCCGCGCTTCGGGCAACAGGCGGCGCTTGCCGCCGCGCGTCTGCACGACCTGTCGCCGCTTGCCGTGCTGGGGCGCGGCTACGCCATCGCGCGCACGGAAGACGGCGCCGTGGTCAAGAGCGTGGAGGCCGCGCCGCCTGGCACGGCCGTGGACGTCGCCGTCGCGGACGGCGTGCTCGCCTGCCGGGTGGAGCAAGCCAGGCGCGTGGACACCGAAATCATCGATTGGGAGGATGCATCATGACGGAGAACACCGAACTCAGGCCCATCGAGGAGCTGACGTTTCGCGAGGCCATGGCCGAGCTGGACGGCATCGTCGGAGTGCTGGAAAGCAATTCGCTGGAGCTGGAAGACAGCCTGAGAAGCTACGAGCGCGGCGTGGCCCTGCTCGCGGCGCTGCAAGGCCGTCTGGCTGAGGCTCAGCAGAAAGTGGACGTGCTCATGGGCGAGCTCGTGGCCGACGCCGACGACGGTGCGCGCGACACCAGCTTGTCCTAGCGGGGAAAACCGGCTTTCGAGAAGGAGAAGGATATGCGCAAGGAAGACTGCCTGTTCTGCAAGATCGTGGCGGGGGAGATCCCCTCGGCGAAGGTGTACGAGGACGACCGCGTGCTCGCGTTCGAGGACGTGAACCCGCAGATGCCCGTGCACACCCTCATCGTGCCGAAGAATCACTACGACAACATCGGAGACGGCATCCCCGACGACGAGATGGGTTATCTGTTCAACACGGTGAAGAAGATCGCCGAGCTCAAGGGCATCGCCGAGAGCGGTTACCGCGTGATCGTCAACACGAACGACGATGCGCAGCAGTCCGTGCATCATATCCACGTGCACGTGCTGGGCGGCGCTCCCATGAACTCGGGCGATCCTTCGGCGAAGTAATATTCTGACCTGCGAATACGCTTCGATCGAGGTCGTCTTGCCGTTGTCCGGCAGACGGCCTCGACGCTTGTTTTCGGTGAGCGGCGCGCCGCTGGCCGATACAGGCCTCCGTTTGCCCGCGGAGCTTTCCGCCGCCACCTTAGAATATATGCTTTAGGAATACCGAAGGAGGCAGGTCGTTGAACGTACTAGTCATCAATGCGGGGTCATCTTCCTTGAAGTACCAGCTGGTCAACGTGGAGCAGCAGGAGCTGCTTGCGAAGGGCATCTGCGAGCGGGTAGGTTCGGCCGAGGCGTTCCATAAGCACGGCCTCGATAAGAACGAAGAGGTCATCGATGCCAAGATGGCCGATCATGACGATGCGATGGCGCTCGTCCTCGAATCGCTGACGAGCGGGCCGACGAAGGCCATCGACTCGCTCGAGGAAATCGATGCGGTAGGCCATCGCATCGTGCAGGGAGGCAAGTACTTCGATCGCTCGGTGCTTATCGACGACGACGTCATCCAGAAGATCGACGAGCTGGCGGAGCTCGCGCCTCTGCACAACAAGGCGGCGCTCATGGGCATCAACGCGTGCCTCAAGCACATGCCGAGCACGCCGATGGTTGCCGTGTTCGATACGTCGTTTTTCCAGACGCTGCCGCCGAAGGCTTACATGTACCCCTTGCCCTACGAGCTGTACGAGAAGTACGCCATCCGCAAGTACGGCGCCCACGGCACCTCGCACCGCTACATCTCCGAGCGCGCGGCCGCCGTGCTGGACGAGCCGATCGAGGACCTCAAGCTCATCACGTGCCACCTGGGCAACGGTTGCTCGATATCGGCCATCGACCATGGTGTGGCGGTGGACACCTCCATGGGCCTCACGCCGCTCGACGGCCTTATGATGGGCACGCGCTGCGGGGCCATCGACCCGGCCATCGTCCCGTTCGTGATGGAGCACGAGGGCCTGACTGCGGGCGAGATGAACGACCTCATGAACAAGAAATCGGGTCTTCTGGGCATATCCGGCATCTCGAACGACCTGCGCAGCGTGAGGGATGCCTCCGAGCAGGGTCACGAGCGCGCCATGCTGGCCTACGACATGTACTCGAACTCGGTGAAGAAGTATATCGGCCAGTACATCGCCGTCATGGGCGGCGTGGATGCCATCGTGCTCACGGCCGGCGTCGGCGAGAACTGCGAGAAGATGCGCCGCATGATCTTCGCGGGCTTGCAGCCTCTCGGCATGATCCTCGACGAGGAGAAGAACCGCCAACGCGGCTTCGAGCGCGAGATATCCACCGAGAGCTCTCCGGTGAAGATCATCATCATCCCCACGAACGAGGAGTACATGATCGCTCGCGACACTTACGAGATTCTCCATGAGAAAGTGGACGTCCCGCTGGTGTAAACGCACGAAGCTGTAAACGACGAGGCCCCCGCAGTTCAACGCGGGGGCCTCGTCGTTTGGCAAGCAGGCGGCGTCCGCCTTACTCCGCCTGCTTCGCTTGAGCCTGCACGCAGGTGATGGCGATGACGCCGACGATGTCGTCGGCGGTGCAGCCGCGGGAAAGGTCGTTCACGGGGGCGGCGATGCCTTGGGTGATCGGACCGTAGGCTTCGGCCTTCGCCAGGCGCTGCACCAGCTTGTAGCCGATGTTGCCGGCATCGAGGTCGGGGAATATCAGCACGTTGGCCTTGCCTGCGACGGGGGAGTCGGGAGCCTTCGAGGAGCCCACGGACTCGACGATGGCCGCGTCCAGCTGCAGCTCGCCGTCGAGCGCGAGACCGGGCGCCAGCTCCTTCGCGATGGCCGTTGCTTCGACCACTTTGGCCGCGTCGTCGTTCTTGGCCGAGCCGTAGGTCGAATGCGACAGCAGCGCCACGGCGGGCTCGGTGCCCATGAGCGTCTTCCACGACTTCGCGGAGTTCACGGCGATGTGCGCGAGCTTTTCGGCATCGGGCTGCACTTCCAGGCCGCAGTCCGAGAACAGGAACGTCCCCTCTTGGCCCAGGTCGCAGTCGGGCACCACCATGACGAAGAACGAGCTGACCAGCTTCACGCCCGGCGCGGTCTTGAGGATCTGCAGGCAGGGGCGCAGCACGTCGCCCGTGGCATGGCATGCGCCGGCCACCATGCCGTCGGCGCCGCCGGTCTTCACCATCATCACGCCGAAGTACAGCACGTCGTCCATGAGGCCCATCGCCTGCTCGGGCGTCATCCCCTTGGCCTTGCGCAGCTCGTAGAGCGCCTCGGCGAACCCTTCGCGCAGCTCGGACGTGCGCGGGTCGATGATGCGCGCACCGCTGAGCTTGTAGGGGCTGGCCGCGATGGCGTGGGCGTCGCCGAGGATGACGAGGTCGGCGATGTCGTCGGCCAAGATGCGCTCGGCCGCCGCCAGGGTGCGCTCGTCGTCGCCTTCGGGCAGCACGATCGTCTGGCGATCCGCTTTGGCGCGGGCGAGCATCGTTTCCAGGAATGAACTCATGGCAGGCCTTTCGATTCGCGCGACGCCCTCTTCGCATGCTGCAGCGGCGGGTCGTCGCTCGCTTCCATTTTATCCGCTTTGTATGATAATCCACGCAACCCGGAGCCTTCCCGGTAAAATAGCGTTCGGCATCTATGGCGCGGCAAATACCGCGCTTTATTTCTAGGATATCGCGACCGCGCGGTTCGTGCGGGTCAATACGGACAAGGAAGGTTCCCCATGGGTGTGCGTTACTGCGATTTGCATGACATCGATCGAGGCGATTTCGACGCCGTGGTGGTGGGCAGCGGGTTCGCCGGCAGCGTCATGGCGCGCGAGCTGGCAGAGCGCGGCGGCAAGCGTGTTCTCGTGATCGAGAAGAAGCCCCATATCGCCGGCAACATGTACGACGAGGCCGACGAGGCGGGCATCCTCGTGCACCGCTATGGGCCGCACATCTTCCACACCAACGACAAGCGCGCGTTCGACTACGTCCGCCGCTTCACCGAGTGGCGCGACTACCAGCACGAGGTGCTGGCCGACTGGTACGGCACGTACATGCCGGTGCCGTTCAACAAGAACTCGATGGAGATCGCCTTCGGCGAGGAGCGCGCCTCGCAGCTCATCGAGAAGCTCATCGCCACGTTCGGCGACGAGCGCAAGGTGACCATCACCGAGCTGCGGAGCGTCGACGACCCCGATCTCACCGAGGTGGCGGACTTCATCTACAAGAACGTGTTCCTCTACTACACGCAGAAGCAGTGGGGGCTCACGCCGGAGGAGGTGGATCCGTCGGTGACGGCGCGCGTGCCCGTGTTCCTGTCGCGCGACAACCGCTACTTCCAAGACGCCTACCAGGGCATGCCGCTCGAGGGCTACACCCCGCTGTTCGAGCGCATGCTCGACCACGAGCGCATCATGGTGTGCCTGGAAACCGAAGCCGAGAACGTGTTCGAACTGGAGTTCGAGAGCAACGACGAGAACGCGCCTCTGTCCGCCATTCTCATCAAGGGCGCGCCGTTCGAGGGGCCCATCGTCTACACCGGGCCGCTCGACGAGCTGTTCCTGTCGCGTTTCGGCCGACTGCCGTACCGCAGCCTCGATTTCGTGTACGAGACGCACGACGTCGAGCACGTGCTGCCTTGCGGAACGGTGAACTTCACGGTGACCGAGGATTACACGCGCATCACCGAGTTCAAGTACCTCACCGGCCAGGTAAGCGACAAGACCACCATCATGAAGGAGTACAGCCACTCCTACGACGATCCGAAGAAGCAGATCCCGTACTACGCCATCATCAACGACGAGAACGCCGCGCACTACGAGCGCTACCGCGCGCTCACCACGTCGCTTCCGAACTTCCATCCGCTGGGCCGTCTGGCCGAGTACCGCTACTACAACATGGACGTCATCATCGGCCGTGCGCTGGCGCTCGCCGACGAGCTGGTGGGGTAGCGGCATGAAGACCATCTCCTTCGCCGTGCCGTGCTACAACTCGGCCGCCTACATGGATACCTGCATCGAGTCGATTTTGAAATGCGGGGACGACATCGAGATACTCATCGTCAACGACGGATCCACGAAGGACGACACGGCCGCCAAGGCCGATGCGTGGCAGGAGCGTCACCCCGGTTTGATCCGCGCCATCCATAAGGAAAACGGCGGTCATGGATCGGCGGTGAACATGGGATTGGCGAACGCGACGGGCCGCTACTTCAAGGTGGTGGACTCCGATGACTGGCTCGACGAGCACGCCATGGCCGAGATCATGGTTTACCTGCGCCGTCAGGCCGAACTGCCGCATCCAACCGATCTCGTCATCGGCAACTACGTGTACGAGAAGGTTCACGAGGGCGCGCGCACGGTCATGCACTACCGTAACGTGTTTCCCGAGGGGCGCGAGTTCGGCTGGGCCGACGTGGGCCATTTCGGGCAAAGCCAGTATCTGCTCATGCACTCGGTGATCTATCGTACCGAGCTTTTGCGGGACATCGATCTCAAGCTGCCCGAGCATTGCTTCTACGTGGACAACATCTTCGTGTACGTTCCTCTTCCGCATGTGAAGACCATCTACTACCGTGACGTGGACATGTACCGCTACTTCATCGGGCGCGAAGATCAGAGCGTGAACGAGAACGTCATGATGGGTCGCATCGACCAGCAGCTGCGCGTGACGCGCGAGATGATCGATGCCGTGCGCCTGCCCGACGACGTGCCCGAGAAGCGCCTGGAGCGCTACATGGAGAACTACCTGTCCATGATGATGTGCATCTGCTCCATCTTCCTGCGCATGATCGACACCGACGAGGCAGAGGACAAGCGCGAGGCCATCTGGGAGTACCTCAAAGCGCACAATCCGGACGCCTACCGTCCCATCCGGCGCAGCACGCTCAACATGGGCACGAACCTGCCCACCTCGTTCGGTCGCCGCATCGGCATCACCGGCTACCGTATGGCTCAGAAGATCTTCAAGTTCAACTAGCGTGCATGCGGAACGGCGAGTCCGTTAGCGGAAGCTGTCGCCCGAAACGGACAGAATCGCCGCTCAAACCGTCCGTTTCGGGCGACAGTGTTCGTCTTGCGAACTGCGCGGCTCAAGCCGTCAGGTTGTTTGTTTTCTGGGAAGATGGAACGAAGTTGCATGGATGCGGATGGCGGTGGTGCGCGATGAAAGCCAACGATGTCGAAATGGCCCAGCTTTTCCTTCGGGCGGAGCGCATGCGGATGTGCGCGATTTCGTCCTGCGAGCGGACGCGCAAGATTCTGCGGCGGCATGTGGAGCGAGGTGAGGTCGTACGGCCTGCTCGGGGCATGTATGCCAGAGCCGCTTATTGGAGCGGGCTTTCGAAGCCCGAGAAAATGCTTCATGTGATGCGCACTGCACAGAGCATTCATCCCGATTGGGTTTTCTGTCACGAATCGGCTGCCGTTGCGTTCGGTCTGCCGGTATCGTACGAGAGGCTGGGCGCAATCCACGTTGCGACGACCCGATCGAATCGCAATGCGAACTCGAAGACCGTTCGGTGGCACGTTGTCGCCGAAGACGAATCCGTCATTGTGCAGGGACTCCGTGTGACGTCGCTGCAGAGGACCGTCTTCGATTGCATGCGCATGGCGGATTTCGGGCAGGCCCTGGCCGTTGCGGATTTCGCGCTACGCCTCGGTGGGGGCAGGGCAAGCGCGTTCGTTTCCCATGTTAGGCGCATCGGCGGCAATCTCGAAGGAGCGGCACATGCCATGCGGACGATGCACTACGCTGATGCCCGTAGCGAAAGCGGTGGCGAATCCATCGCGCGCGCCGCGATGATCCAGCATGGCTTCGCGCTTCCCGAGCTTCAGGTGGCTTTGCCTCGGCCGCTCGATCGACGGCGTTCGTATCGCGTCGACTTCCTCTGGACGCGGCTGGACGGCAGCAGGGTTATCGGCGAGTTCGATGGGATGCAGAAGTACGAGGACGCGGCGCTGCGCGGCGGCCGGACACCGATGCGCGTCCTTGCCGACGAACAGCACCGAGAGGCTCAGCTCACCCTTTACGGCATGCCGATCATGCGGTTCTCGAGCAAAGACGTGGCGAACACGGGTCGCTTCGTCAAGCTCCTCGATCAGTATGGAATTCCTCGGGACGATGAAACGGCTCGTGTCGTTCGGCGCCTGTCGCGCTCTCGCTCGACTTCGGCGCACGTGTTCGCCGTATGCGCCTTGCACGACGAGCCATTCTTCGCCTGATTGGGGAAGCTGTCGCCCAAAACGGACGGAATCGCCGCTCAAACCGTCCGTTTCGGGCGCCGCGGCCGCGATCACGCCGCGTTTACGCTCCCAGGCCCGTCGCCACGGCGGCGAGCGCCACCAGGACGCCTACGATGGATTCGCCGCCCAGCAGGCCGGACGACACCACGAGGCCCGTTTCGCCCTGGGCCTTCTCCTTCTCCGCGGCCGCCTCGGGCGAGAGCCCCTTGCGGCGCAGCTTGCACACGGCGTCGTAGGCGACTTTGGCCATGGCTCCCAGAAACGCGGTCAGCGACATGTAGAAGGGCAGGTAGATGCCCAGCCCCAGCATCATGGCGGGGAAGTTCAGCAGGTAGAGGACGAATCCCGCCGCAAGCCCGATGGCGAACGCCGGCACCGAGGGGATGCCCGACACCATGGTGGCCACGACGGACGCCTGCGCGGACACGAACGACGCCGTGGGGCCGAACGACTCGGGGCCGTACGCGCTCACGAGGATCGCCATGACGGCGACGGCCACCAAGGCGCCCAGCACGGCGCCGATGGCCTGGCCGATCCACTGCGCCTTGGGGCTGGTGCCCAGCACGTGGCCGGCGTGGAAGTCGTTCATCACGTCGCCGGCCAGCCCGCACGCCACGGCCACGATGCCCGCGACGAAGAAAAGCTGCACCTGCGGCACGCTGGATACGGCCGCCACGGCCAAAAGCACGATGAGGCCGAATATCTCCATGGGGTCGATGCCCGTCTGGCCGACGCTCTGCGCGCTCATGGCCGTGGCGACGAAGGCGAGCAGCACCACGATGACGGCCGGGACGGGGCCCAGCTGCAGGCCGAAGCAGACGATGAGCGCGACGGCGGCCACGGCGAGCGCGGCCAGCCCGGCGGTGAGGCGGAAGCTGCCGATGCGCAGCCGTCCGTCCTTAGCGCCGCTTGCGGGCGCATCCATGGTGCTTGCGGCGGTGAGGCCGAACGCGTTCGAGCTGCGGGCGTCGCGCAGCATGCGCCAGGCCTTGGGCAGGATGTTCTTGAAGATGACGCCCAGGCCCGCGCCCATCATGACGCCCATACCGAGGCTGGACACGATGCCCTGCGCGGACGCCACGTCCCAGAGTCCCGCGGCCGAGCCGCCCACGATGATGCCGAAGTTCGCCAGCAGCGCTCCGACGAACCACACGACGACGGCGCCCGTGCCCACGAGGAAGCCCACGGCCAGAAGCATCGGCGACAGGTAGATGCCGAACGCAACGCCGGGGACCGCGGCGTTGCCGAAGAGCATCGCGGGGATCACGCCGAAGAAATCGCGCAACGCCGTGAACGCGCCCGCGAAGCCCATGGAGCCGAACAGCTTCCAGCCGGTCTTGCCGCCGGAATCGCCCGCGATGAGCGTCTGGGCGGCCGCTTCGCCGATGGGGTACTCCAGCTCGGAGTCCTCGATGAAGTGGCGGCGCAGAAGCGCGGTGCAGACGAGGCCCATGATGACGCCCGAGACGGCTACGAGGAGCATCTCGAACCAGCCCACCTCGTCGGCGTAGCCCAGCATCCAGATGCCGGGGATGGTGAAGGCCAGGCCGCCCGCCACCATGGCGCCGGCGCTCATCACGGTGTGCGTGACGTTCGCCTCGTTGAGGCTGGCCTTGCCGTGCCCGAGGGCCTTGAGGAAGAACAGCGAGATGATGGCCGCGAACACGATGGGCCAAGGAAGCGCCCCCATCTTGAGGGCCGTGTACACCGATGCCGCGGTGATGATGGCGCAACCGACGCAGCCTATGACGATGCCGCGCAGCGTCAGCTGCCCTTTGACAGAATCCATTCTCTTCTCCTTTGCGTATATCCGCTTCCCCTCACGTTTTAGGAAGTCGGGTTACTGAACGGACGGGTACAGTATACTGGACGAAAAGGGCGAGCGGTATCGCTAAATTCGCATGATTGTGGCAATTCGGGAAGGGCGGGAGGCTATGGACAACGGAAGGGACGCAGCGCGCACGGTGCTATGCGTGGACGTGGGGAACTCGGATACGAACCTGGGCCTCTTCGTCGGCGGCGAGCTGGAAGCCACCTGGAAGGTGACCACGACGGAGCGCATGACGGCCGACGAGGCGCGCATGCGGATGGCGGGGCTGTTCGACATGCTGGAGCGCGACGGCCGTCGTGCGATCTGCGACGATGCCGTCATCGCGTCGGTGGTGCCGGGGCTCACGGATGCATGGGTGACCGCGACGCGCGCGCTTACCGGCCGACGCCCCCTCGTGGTGGGACCCGGCGTGAAGACGGGCGTGAAGATGCGCTACAACGACCCCGGCGAGCTGGGAGCCGACCGGGTAGCCGACCTCGTTGCCGCCCGCACGGCCTATACGGCGCCCTTCATCGTGGTGGATCTGGGCACGACGACGAACTTCGAGGTGGTTGACGAGGGCGGCTCGTTCGTGGGCGGCATCATCGCGCCCGGCGTGAAGCTGTCGGCGAAGGCGCTGTCGGATGCCGCCGCGCAGCTGGCGATGGTCGATCTCAAGGCCCCGGCATCGGTGGTGGGCAAGAACACGCGCGAGGCCATGCAGGCGGGCGTCGTGATGGGGGAGGTCGCGCTCATCGACGGCCTCATCGACATGGTATGGCGCGAACTGGGCTACGAGACCGACGTCATCGCCACGGGCTCGGATGCCGCTGCCATCGCCGCGCTGTCGCAGCGCGTCGCCCGTACCGACGAGCATCTCACCCTGCGGGGCCTGAGCATGCTGCACACGTTGAACCGTCGCTAAAAATTAACCAAGGTTTACAATTTAATCCAGTTCGCGTACAATTCCCACCTTGTTAGACAAAGGTAACTATTTGCCGGCGCAGGGCGTCGGCGCTGGGAAGGATGCTCATGACGAACGAGAGAGACCGGCGCGCGGCCAGGTGCCTTCGCGCCCTGTGGGCGGTCGGGGGCTTCGCCTGCTTCGGGCTTGGGGCGCTGGGGGCGGTGCTTCCCGTTCTGCCGACGGTGCCGTTCCTGCTGGGAGCCGCGTACTGCTTCGCGCGCAGCTCGGAGCGCCTTGACGCATGGTTCCATGGGACGAAGCTGTACCGCACCGTGCTCGAAGGCTTCGCGAAGAAGCGCGCGATGACCGTGAAGGCGAAGCTCATGCTGCTGGGCCCCGTCACGCTCGTGTTGGGCGCCTCGTTCCTTCTGATGGCGAACGTGCCGGTGGGACGCGCCGTCGTTGCTGCCGTATGGGTGGCGCATGTCGCGTATTTCGGCTTCATCGTGAAGACGGATCGCGGCTCTGCGACCGAGCGCGGCTCCGAACGCGTTGTCGAGCGGACGGAGGGCTAGGCATGTTCAGCAAACGGCTGGCGGGCATGGTGCCCGAAGCGCGCAAGTACGTAGCGGCAAGCGTCGCGCTCCAGTGGGTCGCGCTCGCGGCGAACATAGCGCTCATGCTGCTCATGGGGGCGTTCGTGCAGTCCCTCGTCGAGGGTGGGGACGTCGCCGCGTCGCGGGCGAACCTCGTGATGGCCGCTGCGGCGGCTATCGTCGTGCGCGTTTGCTGTTTGACGCTCTCGCAGCGCATGGGCCAGGCGGCGGCTGCGGCCGCGAAGCGCACCGTGCGCAAGCTCGTATACGACAAGCTCGTGCGCCTCGGTCCGTCGTACTCCGAGCGCGTGTCCACGAGCGAGGCCGTGCAGGTGAGCGTCGAGGGCACCGAGCAGCTGGAGAGCTACTTCGGTTCGTACCTGCCCCAGCTGTTCTATTCGGTCTTGGCGCCGCTCACCCTGTTCGCCTGTCTCGCGCCGCTGTGCTTTCCGGCTGCCGTGGCGCTTCTGGCCTGCGTGCCGCTCATACCCGCGTCCATCGTCGCCGTGCAGAAGATCGCGAAGCGCGCGATGGGCTCGTACTGGGACGCCTACACCGACTTGGGCGCGACGTTCCTCGAGAACCTGCAGGGCCTCACCACGCTCAAGATCTACCGCGTCGACGCCGATCGCCACGAGGCGATGAACCGCGAGGCCGAGACGTTCCGCCAGGCCACGATGCGGCTTTTACGCATGCAGCTGAACTCCGTGACGGTGATGGACGTGTTCGCCTACGGCGGGGCGGCGGTGGGCATCGTCATGGCGCTGTGGCAGTTCTCGCTCGGGCAGGCGCCGTTTTTCGCGGCTTTCGCCGTGATATTCCTGGCGGCCGAGTTCTTCATCCCGCTGCGCACGCTGGGGTCGTTCTTTCACACGGCCATGAACGGCATGGCGGCGGCCGACAAGATGTTCGCGATTCTCGATGCGCCGGAACCCAAGCGCGGCTCGCGCGTCATCGAAGCCGATCGCATCTCCTTTGCATGCCGCGGCGTGGGGTATTCCTACGATGGCGAGCGCACCGTGCTTTCCGACGTGGATTTCGATGCGGCCGCCGGATCGTTCACGGGCATCGTCGGCGAGAGCGGTTCGGGAAAGTCGACGTTGGCGGGCATCCTGTCGGGACGCAACGCCGGATTCGCGGGGTCGGTCGAAGTGGGCGGCGTGCCGATCCAGGAGGCGTCGCGCGCCTCGCTTGCGAGCACCGTCACGGTCGTTCCGTTCTCGAGTTACCTGTTCAAGGGGAGCGTGCGCTCGAACCTGCTGCTAGCCGACCCCCAGGCGAGCGACGAGGAGCTGTGGGAGGCGCTTCGTCGCTGCCGCGCAGAGGGGTTCGTGGAGCAGGCGGGCGGGCTCGATGCAGCGATAGCGGAGGAAGGCGGAAACCTTTCGGGTGGTCAGCGGCAGCGACTCGCGCTGGCTCGCGCCTTGCTCCGAGATACGCCTGCGTACGTGTTCGACGAGGCCACGTCGAACGTCGATGCGGAGAGCGAGCGAGCCATCGTCGAGGTCGTCCATGAGCTGGCGCGCACGAAGACCGTCGTCGTGATCTCGCATCGCCTGGCGGCCGTGGCCGGCGCCGACCGCATCTACGTGTTGGAAGACGGCCGTGTGGCAGAAGCCGGGACGCACGGCGAATTGCTGGAGCACGGCGGCCCGTATGCGCGCCTATGGAGCCGGCAAGCCGAGCTCGAGCGCTTCTCTGCGGCGGTCGAAGCGGACGATCCCGAGGATCGGCTGACGGAGGCGCCGTCTGCGGTTTCCGGAGGATCCGCGCGCGCCGCGGCCGAGCCTGCGCGCTGCCCCGACTGCCCTGCGCATGGGCGAAGAGGGGAAGAGCCTGCGCCCGTCGAGCCGACGCGCCGATCGCACTTGTCGGTGATGCTGCGGCTGGTGGGGCTCGTGCGCCCTCTGGCTCCCTGGATGGCGTTGGCCGTCGTGCTGGGAGTGCTGGGCTTCGGGGCGGCCATCTTCCTTACGGTGTTCGGGGTCTACGCGCTCGTCGACCTGGCGGGCTTTCCGCAGACTGTCGGCTACGGCGCCGCGCTGGCGCTCGTGGCCGTCTGCGGCGTCGCGCGCGGGCCTCTGCGCTACGGCGAGCAGCTGTGCAACCATTATCTCGCGTTCAAGCTGTTGGCGCTCGTGCGCGACCGCGTGTTCGCCGCGCTGCGCCGCTTGGCTCCGGCGAAGCTGGAAGGCCGCGACAAAGGCGACCTTGTTTCGCTTGTGACCGGCGATATCGAATTGCTGGAGGTGTTCTATGCGCACACGTTGTCCCCGGCGATCATCGCGTTCGTTGTGTCTGCGGGCATGACGGCGTTCGTCGCGACGATATCTCCGGCGCTGGGGTTGCTGGCTCTTGCATCCTACCTGCTGGTGGGCGTAGCGGTGCCGTACGCCTCCTCGAAGGCCAGCGGCATGGGCGGGCGCGAGCTGCGGGAGGGACTGGGCGGTATGAACGCGTTCGTGCTTGACAGCTTGCGAGGCTTGCGCGAGACGCTGCAATTCGGCCGAGCGGCCGAACGTTCGCGCGAGCTGGACGAACGCATGGACGAGCTTGCCCGCGCGGAAGCGCGCCTCAAGGGGCGCGGCGCTCTGGCGATGTCGTTGACGAACGGGCTGGTGCTGGCGCTCGACGTTGCGATGGTGCTGGCGTCGGGGGCGCTGTGCTTGTCCGGTGCCATCGCGCCCGACGGAGCTCTTGTGGCCACGGCCGCCCTCATGTCGTCGTTCGGCCCGGTCATCGCCGTGGCGAATCTCGGCTCCACGCTGCAGCAGACGCTTGCGTCCGGGGGGCGCGTGCTTGAGCTGCTTGACGAGCGCCCGCAGACCGAGGAGGTCGACGACGGTGTGGATCTGGGGACGTTCTCGGGCGCCGCGGTGCGTCGCGTCGACTTCTCCTATGGAGGGTATCCCGTGCTCGACGACGTGAGCCTGCGCATCGAACCGGGCAGCGTGGTGCACCTGTCCGGGCGCAGCGGTTCGGGCAAGTCGACGCTGTGCAAGCTGCTCATGCGCTTTTGGGATGCCACGCGCGGCGTGGTGGAGGTGTCGGGCACGGATGTGCGCCGTGCGAACACGGCCAGCTTGCGCGAAACGCAGGGCTACATGACGCAGGAAACGCATCTGTTCGCCGGCACCATAGGCGAGAACATCCTCCTTGCGAAGCCGAGCGCCTCGCCCGAAGAGCTGGCCGAAGCATGCCGCAAGGCGGCGTTGAGCGGTTTGATCGAACGTCTGCCGCGCGGGCTGGACACGCCGGTGGGCGAGCTGGGGGAGACGCTCTCGGGAGGCGAGCGGCAGCGCATAGGCCTTGCACGCGTGTTCCTGCACGACGCGCCGTTCGTGCTGTTGGACGAGCCCACGTCGAACCTCGACAGCCTGAACGAGGCCGCCGTGCTCCGCGCGCTCTCCGAGGGCCGCGGCGACAAGACCGTCGTGCTGGTGAGCCATCGCGCCTCGACCGCCGCGATAGCCGACGTGGAATACACGGTGGATCGAGGACGGTTAGGTTAAGGGTCGAGCGCCGTTCGGGCTACTCCCATCCGCCTTCGCGCAGCGTGTTCCCATCCAAGTCCTTCAGGGTGAACGTGCCGTGTTCGTACACGGCGTAGCTGGGGGAGCCGTCCTTCGGGATGGAGGTGCTTCCCGGGTTGACGAACAGCACGCCGTCGCGCTCGTCGAGCGTCTTCGCATGGGTATGGCCTGACAAGAAGGCGCTGCCGGGAGCGAGCGTAGGCGGGTCGTCGGGGGACTTGCCCGGCAGGTGGCCGTGGGAGAGGTACAGGACGTGCCCGTCGGCCTCGACGAGGGCGTAGTCGGCCATGCACGGGAAGTCGAGCACCATCTGGTCAACTTCGGCATCGCAGTTGCCGCGCACGGCAACGATGCGCTTCGCCAGGCCGTTGAGCAGCGCGATCGCCTCTTTCGGCGCGTAGCCTTCCGGCAGGTCGTTGCGCGGGCCGTGGTACAGCAGGTCGCCCAGCAAGACGATGCGGTCGGGCGCTTCGGCTTCGATGCGGTCGACGAGCGCGCGCACGGCGGGCGCCGCGCCGTGCAGGTCGGATGCGATGAGCAGCTTCACAGGCGTTTCCTTTCCTCGGTGGGCCCTCAGCCTAAATCGGAGCAGTAGCCGCGCGTGATGATGCGCTTCTTGCTTCTCGGGAACAGATGGGCGTAGAGCGCCATGAAGTAGCTGTCGGTCATCGAGGCCATGTAGTCGACGACCACCTGGTTCGGATCCGATGCCAGGTACTCGTCGATCTCCACGGTGCGAGACTTGGCGGCGAGGGAGGCGGCATGGTGCTTGAACACCGGCGAGCCCTCGTCGCCTGCGAGAAGATCCTCCAAGAGGCGCTCGTACAGCTCCTCGAACATCTCTTCCACGATGTTGCCTGCGCCGTTCACCATGCCTTCGCGCTCGTATATGAGCTCGTAGTTCTGGCGTTTGGCACGCTTGAGGTCGGCGAACGCCTCCTCGCTGAGCGCGATGCGGTCGGTGCCGTAGCTCGTGTTCACGAGGTCGACGGTGAGGTTGTTGATGATGCGTGCGTTGTCGCGGCCGATGACCTCGCTGTCGAAGACGTCGAGCGAGTCGATCACGCCCATGTCGAGCGCGTCGGCGCGGTCCTTGCCCACGTAGGCGATCATGTCGCTGACGCGCACGACGCAGCCCTCCAGCGTGGAGGGGCGCAGCGTCTTGATGGTCCGCTCGTCGGCGTTGCAGGCCTCCACCAGCGCGTCGAGCGCGGCGAAGTCGGCCGTGTCGCCCATGCGCAGCACCTGCTGGGCGAACTCGCCGTTGTGGCACAGCACGCCGTCGAGGGTCTGCAGGCTGACGTTGCGGCGGTACAGCTGGTCGAGCACGCGCACCGAGTGCACGTTGTGGTTGAAGTAGCGCCCGGTGCGCGCGTGGTAGCAGGCGCTGAGGTAGCGCTCGCCGGCGTGGCCGAAGGGCGTGTGCCCTACGTCGTGGCCCAGTGCGATGGCCTCGATGAGCTCGCAGTTCAGCCCCAGCAGCGATCCGATGCCGCGGGCCACGCGGCTGACCAACTGCACGTGCAGCCCGCGGCGACAGATGTCGTCGTTCTCCACGAACGAGAACACCTGTGTCTTGTCGGCGTAACGGTTGTACGCCGGCACGTTGAGGATCTTCTCGATGTCGCGCGCGAACGCGGGGCGCGTGAGCGTGGCGTTGTCGTGAGGGTTCCGTTCGCGGCGCACGACGTTCGCGTCGTCGAAGCGATGCGGGTGCGCGCGCCCGGCGGCGCGGTCGGCGCGGATGGCGGCCTCGATGTCGGGGTTGAGTGAGAGATAGGGGATGTTCGTGCGTTCCATGGGCGTCCTCTGCTGATGCAGCCCGCCGCGCGGCGGCGGGCGTCGCGGGTATCGAGGACATTGTAGCGCATGGAGCCGCGTACGGCGAAGAGGCCGGCGAGCGAGCGCATGCGCCGGCTCCAAGCGGTTGCAGTCCGCTTACGCACGCTTTTGACAAGCAAAACCGCCTTTCATACGTACGAAAGCTTGACAAAAGCGTGCATTAACGAAGCGGGTCAGTGCTGATGGTAACGAAGCGCCTAGTACCGGTACAGCGCGGCGATGCCGGAGTCGCCGGGAATCTTCTCGGCGGGAAGCTCGAACACGTCGGCGTCCTGGGCAAGGGCCGCGCGGACGAAGCCGTCGGCCAGCTCGGGGCCCTGGAAGCGGCCGTGCGGCTCTCGCTCGAACAGGAAGACCTCGCCCGTCTGCTCGTCGAAGCCGCCGGGGATGTAGGCGCCTTCGGCCAGGAACAGGGCGCGCACCTTGCGCTCCACGAGAGCGAGCCCGATGGCTTTCAGGTCCGATGACGCGCCGCCGTGCGCCTCGGCATCGCCGAACTTCTCCAGCAGCTCGGTCGCACGCGCCTCGCGCACATGCTCGATGACGGCTTTCGCATCGGACAAGAGCTCGGGGGCCTCGATGCCGCCGATGTCCTTCTCGATGCCCTCGTCCAGCAGATGGGGGATGGTGGAGATGCGGCGGAAGGCGCTTTGGTGCTCGGGCAGGCTCACGAGGATCACCGGCAGGTCGGTGCCGGCCACGAGGTAGTCGGTCACCGCCTTGTTCACGTACTGGAAGAACTTTCCGGCCTCCTCCTTCCTCACGTCGTTGCGCGACTTCCAGCCGTGGTAGGGCGGCATATGGTTCTCGAGCGACGAGTAGTCCAGCGCACCCTCGTGCCCGTCGTACACGAGCGGGAACTCCTCGCTGAACGCGTCGAGCACGTCGCGGGGCAGCTCCACGCGCTCGAGCGAGCCGAAGTCGCCGTGGACGAACGCGAAGCGGTCGGCCGAAAGCCCCAGTAGGAAGTAGTGCGATCCGAACTGGAAGTTCTTCAGCAGCGGCTTGACGTAGAACCGCTCGCCCACGAACGCGAGCGGGCCCGCCTCGTAGCCAAGCCGGTAGATGTAGGTTCGGTCGTTGCCTGCGAGCACGGCGAGGCTTCCGCCGGGCGCGGGGCTCATCAGATCGTCGAAGTGCTCGGCTGCGTAGGCGAGCCGCTCGTCGACGCCTTTGTATTCGCGGCGCTCGCGCTCCTGGGCGAGCTTCGCGCGCGCCTGCTCCACGAGGGCCTCGAACTCGATGCGGTCGCTCTCGTCGCCGGGAGCACTGCCGTGCGTGGGCAGGTAGAGCGATACGAGGGGCGGCTCGACCTGCTCGTAGAGCGCAGAATCGAAGTCCGCCAAAATCGTGATGTCGTCGTTCATGGCAAACCTCTCTTTTCGGGCGATCGTTCGGAATGCCGGCGAAGCGCGACCGGCCGATCAAGCATAGCAGCGGTCCCGCCGGCGTCCGATACCGCTGCGGTTTTGTCAGGATTCGGTTGGCATCCTGCTGATTGCCCTGCGCCTTCCCGCCGCGGCGCCGCGAGCGCGCGCTTGCGCTATACTGGACAGCGACGAACACGGAAAGGGAGTGCATGCAGAACAGGCAGTGGATATTCGCGGTTATCGGGGGCTTGAGCTTCGTCCTCATGACGGGCAGCCTCGTGCTCGCGTACGCGAACGCGGGCGAGGAGGGCGTCGGCATCGCCGAGCTGGGGCCGTCGCTGGCGTTGGCATTCGTGTTCCTCGTGAACGTGGTGCTGGCGAAGCAGAACAGACGCAGGTAGGGGTCGCGATGGCGGGCGGCATCAGCGAAGAGGACATCCAGAAGGTGCGCGAGGCCAACGACCTCGTCGAGGTTATCGGAGAGCGGACGCCGGTGAAGCAGCGCGGGCGCGATTTCTGGTGCTGCTGCCCGCTGCACAACGAGAAGACCCCGTCGTTCAAGATCGATCCGGCCTTGCAGCTATGGCACTGCTTCGGCTGCGGCGAGGGCGGCGACGTGTTCGGCTTCATCATGAAGACCGAGGACCTGTCGTTTCCCGAAGCCGTGCGCCGGTTGGCCGAGCGCGCGCACATCGACATCGCCGAGAGCGGCGGGCGCAAGAGCATCGGCAGCAGCCGCAAGGCCCGCCTCAAGGCCGTCTGCGACGAGACCTCGCAGTTCTACCATTGCCAGCTCATGCGCAACCCCGGCTCCGACGCGTCGGCGGCGCGCAGCTACCTGGGCGCGCGCGGCCTGGGGGGCGAGGTGCCGAAGACCTGGCAGCTCGGTTTTGCGCCGGGGCACGGGCAGCTGGTGCGCCACCTGTCTGCGAAGGGCTTCAAGCCCGACGAGATGGTGCAGGCGAACGTGGCGCTGTCGAACGACGGGGGCAAGCTGCGCGACCGCTTCTACAACCGCATCATGTTCCCCATCAACGATCCGCAGGGCGAGTGCATCGCCTTCGGCGGACGCGTGGTGGGCAAGGGCGAGCCGAAGTACCTGAACTCGCAGGAGACTCCGCTGTTCCACAAGTCGCAGGTGCTCTACGGTATGGACAAGGCGAAAGCGGCCATGGCCTCGACCGGCATAGCCGTGGTGGTGGAGGGCTACACCGACGTCATCGCGCTGCACGAGGCGGGCGTGAGGAATGCGGTGGCCACGCTGGGCACCGCGCTCACCATGCGCCATATCCGCTTGCTGTCGCGCCACGCGCAGCATCGCATCGTATACCTATTCGACGGCGACGAGGCAGGCCAGCGCGCCGCCGATCGGGCGCTCGCGTTCATCGACGACTCCATGACGCCCGAGGCGGGCAAGAGCCGCATCGAGCTGGCTGCCGTCACGCTGCCGGACAACCTCGACCCGGCCGACTTCGTGGCCCAGCGCGGTGCCGAGGAGCTGCAGAAGCTCATCGCGAACGCCCAGCCGCTGCTGAAGTACGGCATCGAGCGCCGCCTTGCGCGCCATGACCTCAGCCGCGCCGAGGGCCGCGCCGCCGCCCTTGCCGACGCGCTGCAGGTGCTGGCCCCCATCAAGGACTCCATGCTCGCGCGCGATTACGCCGTGCAGATAGCCACGAGCGTGCGCGCCCGCGAGCAGGACGTGATCGACCAGCTGGAGCATTTGAAGGCTCCGAAGGCCGAAGGGGAGCGCGACGACGAGTCCGCGCCGGAAGGTTTCGAGCGTGCCGTCGCTCCGCGGAGGCCGGCTCGCAACCTGCCGCGCGCCGAGATCAACCGCCGTCGTTTCGAACGTCAGCTGCTGACGCTGGCCGCGCGCCGCCCCGACCTGGCGCTCCTGCATGCCGACGCGCTCGCGCAGACGCAGTGGCACGAGCAGGCGCACGCCGCGATCGCCCAGAGCATGCTCGACGTGCTGGCCGAGGATCCGGCGGCCTCCTCGGCGCGGCTCGTGACGGAGGCGTCCCGCGCGCTTCCGGACGCCGCTGCCGTGCTGACGTCGGGCACCGTGTCGGAGACGGCTGCGCCCGAGCAGCTGGCGGCCTTCCTCGTGGAGGAGCTCGCCATCGGCGATGCCGAGGATGCGGTGGGCGCCCTGCGCGCGCAGATCGCCGACCCGTCGCGCCTCGATCCCGACGAGCTGGAGATGCTCTACGAAGCCGTGGCCGCCATGCAGCAGGACCTCAAGCGCCGCCGAGCCGCCCATAAGCCGCTTTCCCCGCGTTCCTGATCGGTTTCCTCGCCTCGCGCACGCCGAAGACGAGGGATGGTATACTCGACGCAGGAGAAAGGAGGAGCCCGTGAGCCCCTTCATCTGGTTGGCCGTGGCCGCCGTCATGGCCGTCGTCGAAGTCGTGTCGTTCGGCCTCATCACCATGTGGTTCGTCATCGGCGCGCTCGCAGCGTTCGCTGCGAACCTGCTCGGTGCCGACCTGCTTGTCCAGATCGTCGTGTTCCTGGTCGTTTCCGTCGTGTGCCTCGTGGCCCTGCGCCCCGTGTTCGTGAAGTACCGCGACCGCGGAAAGCAGGAGGAGCCCACCCATGTCGGGCAGACCGCCGTCGTGGTGGAGGACGTCGACAACGAGGGCCTCACCGGACGCGTGGAAACCGACAACCGCATGACCTGGGCCGCGCGTTCCGCCGACGGCTCGTTCATCCCCCAGGGCGCCGTCGTGCGCATCGTGGGGCAGGAGAGCGTGAAGCTCATCGTCGAAAGGAAGGTGTCCTAGCATGATCACCCTCGACCCGCTTCTGATCGCCATCATCGTGATCGTCGTGCTCGTGGTGCTGTTCTCGGTCACGTGCATCAAGATCGTCCCGCAGGCCGAAGCCGCCATCGTGGAGCGCTTGGGCTCGTACCTCGACACGTGGAACAACGGCCTGCACGTCAAGGTGCCGTTCATCGACCGCGTGCGCCCCTACATCTCGCTCAAAGAGCAGGTGTTCGACTTCCCGCCGCAGCCCGTCATCACGAAGGACAACGTCACCATGTCCATCGACTCGGTGGTGTTCTTCAGGATCATGGATCCGAAACTGTACACTTACGGGGTCGAAAGCCCGATCCTCGCCATCGAGAACCTCTCGGCCACCACGCTGCGCAACATCATCGGCGACTTGGACCTCGACACTACGCTGACCTCTCGCGACACCATCAACGCGAAGATGCGCGCCATCCTCGACGAGGCCACGGACGCCTGGGGTATCAAGGTGAACCGCGTCGAGGTGAAGAACATCACGCCGCCCTCCGCCATCCAGCAGGCCATGGAGAAGCAGATGAAGGCCGAGCGCGAGAAGCGCGAGGCGGTGCTTCTGGCCGAGGGCGAGAAGCAGGCCGCCATCACCATCGCCGAGGGCAACAAGCAGGCGCAGATCCTGTCTGCCGAGGCTGCGAAGCAGCAGGTGATTCTCGCCGCCGAAGCGGAGAAAGAGAAGCAGATCCGCGAAGCCGAAGGCGAGGCCGAGGCCATCAAGAACGTGCAGCAGGCCACGGCCGACGGCATCCGCATGGTGCGCGAGGCCGGCGCCGACAACGCCGTGCTCACGCTGCAGGCCTTCGAGGCGCTGAAGGCCGTGGCCAACGGCCGGGCCACGAAGCTCATCATCCCCTCCGAGATCCAGGGCATGGCGGGCCTTGCCGCCTCCCTCAAGGAGATCGTGGCGGACGACAAGCAATAGCCCTTCCCACCTCGCGTTTTGTGGAGCTTTCGGAAGTTTGCTGGACAAGGTGCGCCCGAAACCGGACAATACGAATCCGACGATAACCCGCGCCGCCCTGAAACGGGCGGCGCGTCCCATAATTCAGAAGGACGTGTTGACCGTGATTTCCATCGTGCAGTCCCCCAACCCTATCCTGAACCAGGTGTGCGATCCGTGCGACCTAGGCGATAAGAGCTTGAAGAAGCTGGCCAAGCAGATGGCGAAGGCCATGTACAAGAACGACGGTTGCGGCCTTGCTGCGCCGCAGCTCGGCGTGGCGAAGCGGCTCGTGGTGATCGACTGCGACCAGGAAGAAGGCGAGCAGAATCCCATCGTGCTGGTGAACCCCGTGCTGGTGGACACGCAGGGCGATCCGGTGGTGGCGGGCGAGGGGTGCCTGTCGTGCCCCGGCATCACGGTTCCCATCGCGCGCCCGCCGTTTGCGCGCGTGCGTTATTTCGACCTCGACGGCGAGGAGTGGGAGATCGAAGGCGACGATCTCCTCGGCCGCTGCCTGCAGCACGAGCTGGACCACCTCGACGGCATCACCATGTTCGAGCGCTGCGACCCGATGGCCCGCATCGAGGCGCTGCGCGACTACGAGATAGCGCTGGCCGCGGGCGCCCGCCCGGGGGAGACCTCGCTCGAAGCGCGGGTGCGCTAACCATGCGCGTCGTGTTCATGGGCACGCCCGCGTTCGCGGCGACCATCCTCGACGATTTGGCGGAGCAGCATGACGTGGCAGCGGTGTACACGCGTCCCGACGCGGTGCGCGGGCGCGGCAAGCGCTTAGAGCCCTCGCCGGTGAAGGCCGCGGCCGAGCGCCGCGGCTTGCGCGTGCTGACTCCGCGCACCCTGCGCGACGAGGCGGCGCAGCGCGAGCTGGCCTCGTTCGCCCCCGACGTGATCTGCGTCGCGGCCTACGGCGCCATCCTGCCGAAGGAGGTGCTCGACATCCCTCGCTTCGGCTGCCTCAACGTGCACGCGTCGCTGCTGCCGCGCTGGCGCGGCGCCGCGCCCATCGAGCGAGCCATCCTGGCGGGCGACGAGGAGGCGGGCGTGTGCATCATGCGCATGGAGGAGGGCCTGGACACAGGCGCCTACTGCGTGTGCCGCACCGCCATCGTCGACGGCAAAAGCGCCTCCGAGCTTACCGATGAGCTGGCCGACCTGGGCTCGCACGCCCTGCTCACCGCCCTCGTGCATGTCGAGCGCGACGCTGCCGAGTGGACGGAGCAGGACGAGGAGCAGGTCACCTACGCCTCGAAGATCGAGAAGCGCGAGCTGGACCTGTCGCCGAACGACGACGTTGCGCTCGCGGCGCGCAAAGTGCAGGCGTCGAGTGCGCCGCACCCGTCGCGCGCCGTCGTCGCCGGGCGCGGCGTCACCGTGCTCGAAGCGCACGCGCCCGAGGACGCGGCGGGTTGCGAGCTGGCGGCGGGCATCCGTCCGGGGGAGGTGCGCTTCGCGGGCAAGCGCCTGTTCCTCGGCATGGCGGACGGCGCGCTCGAGGTGGGCGCGCTCAAGCCCGACGGCAAGCAGACCATGGACGCGCGTTCGTTCGCCGCGGGCGTCCAGGGAATCAAGGACGGCGGCCTGACCTGGGAGGAACCCCATGCCTGAAGCACGTGAGACGCGAAAGCCCCAAGGCTACGCCGGACCTAAAAACCCTCCGAAGAAGCCGCGCTCGAAGGCGAGCCCCGCACGTTTGGCCGCGCTCGACGTGGTGCGCGCCGTGCGCGAGCGCGACGCGTTCGCGCAGGACGTCATCGGCACGCGCATCGACCGCTCCGACCTCTCGTCGGAGGATCGCGCGTTCGCTACGAAGCTGGCTCTCGGCGTGGTCAGCGCCACGGGCACGCTCGACGAGATCATCGATCGCGCGCTCAACGCGCCCAGCGACGTGAAACCCGACGTGCGCGATGCCTTGCGAGTGAGCACCTACGAGATCATCTTCCTCGGCAAGACGCCGCACGCGGCCGTCGACCAGGGCGTGGAGCTCGTGCGCTCCTTCGCGATGAGCGCGTCGGGTCTGGCGAACGCGGTGCTGCGCAAGATCGTGCTCATGCGTCAGGCGTTTCCCTTCGGCGATCCCATGCGCGACCCCGAGGCGCTCGCGCGCCTGCATGCGTTCCCCTTGTGGTTGGCGCGCAAGCTCATCGTCGACTTGGGGCCGCAGGAGGCTCTCGACTTCATGCGCGCCTCGAACGAGCAGGCGCCGCTGTTCATCGCCGTCAACGCGGCGAAAACCTCCGACGAGGCCCTGGTCAAAGCGTTCGACAAGCTGGACGAGGGGCTGGACCCGGTATCGGTGGACGGCGTGAGCGTTGCCGGCTGCTACCGTGTGCTCGACACACGCGCGCTGCTGCTTCCCGAGGTGAAGCGGATGTTCTCGCAGGGCAAGATCCTCGTGACGGACGCCGCTTCGCAGCTGGTGGCCGCCTCGGTGCTGCCTGAGCGGAAGCCCGCGTCGCTTCTGGAGGTGGGCGCCGGTCGCGCCACGAAGACGATCCTGCTGCAAAGCGATGCGACGCGCGCCTACGGCTCGCAGCTGGTCCTGTCTACGCTTGACAACCATGCGTTCAAGACGCGGCTTCTGCTGGAGCGCGCCGAGCGCTACGGCGCGGAGGTGGCCGAGGCGTTCACGGGCGACGCGCTGGAGCTGGACGCCGTGGTGGGGGACCGCGCCTTCGACGAGGTGTTCATCGACGCCCCGTGCTCGGGGCTGGGCACGCTGCGCCGCCATCCCGAGATCCGCTGGCGCATCAAGCCGGCCGACATCGTTGAGTTCGCGCGCGTGCAGCTGGGCATGCTGCAGGCTGCCGCGCCGCACGTGGCCCCGGGCGGCGCGCTGGCCTACGCCACGTGCACGGTAACCCGCGAGGAGAACAACGGCGTGGTGAAGGCCTTCCTCGAAAGCGAGGCCGGCGCGGGCTTCAAGCTGGCACCCGTCAACGGCCGCTCCTGCGTGGCCACGCGCCTCGCCCCCGGCTCCCCGGATGCTCACTTCGCCGTCCGCTTCGAGCGCATCGCGTAGGCGCGGCTGTCCTTGCGACGCTGCGGGCCCGGGGCATGCGCCCGGGCCCGTTTTTCTTTATGTACGAGGATAAATAGCGGGTGCAAACCGTCGGAAAAGCCTTACTATGGGTACCGAAATCTTTGAAGCGAATAGGAGACTTACATGCTTTCCGAGCGCATACTGTCGCGCCTGATCCATACCATGACCAAGCAGCATCTGGCTCTCAACCCCACGAGCGAGACCATGATGCCGTCCGCCAATCCCGGGCAGAAGTACATGCTGTACATGCACGTCCCTTTCTGCGAGCGCCTGTGCCCGTACTGCAGCTTCAACCGTTACCCGTTTCGCGAGGAGGTCGCCCGGCCCTACTTCGCGAACATGCGCAAAGAGATGCTGATGTTGAAGGATCTCGGCTACGACTTCGAGAGCATCTACGTAGGCGGCGGCACACCCACCGTCATGATCGACGAGCTGTGCGAGACGCTCGACATGGCTCGCGACAACTTCAACATCAGGGAGGTCGCCTCCGAGACCAACCCGAACCATCTGACGCAGCCGTGGTTGGACAAGCTGCAGGGTCGTGTGCAGCGTTTGAGCGTGGGCGTGCAAAGCTTCGACGACGACCTGCTCAAGCAGATGGACCGCTACGAGAAGTACGGCAGCGGCGACGTCATCCTGGAGCGCATCGCCGAGGCGGAGCCGTACTTCGACTCGCTGAACGTGGACATGATCTTCAATTTCCCCTCGCAGACCGAGGACGTTCTCATGGCCGACCTCGAGAAGATCGCGCTGTCCGGTTGCCGCCAGACCACGTTCTCTCCGCTGTACGTGTCGTCGGCCACTACGCGCAAAATGGCCGCTACGTTAGGCGCGATGGACTACGACCGCGAGTACCGTTACTACCAGATCCTCGACGGCGTGCTGGCCGGCGGCGACGACCCGCTGTTCGACCGCACCACGCTGTGGACGTTCACGCGCCCCGACAAGGCGGGCAAGCCGGCCGACGCGCCTCAGATCGACGAGTACCAGGTGAACTACGACGAGTATCCGGCCATCGGCAGCGGCTCCATCACGCACCTGAACGGCTGCTTGTACGTGAACAACTTCAGCATCAAAGACTACAACGCGGCCATCGAGAGCGGGCGCATGTCCATCATGGGCAAGACCGAGATGAGCAAGCGCGACCTCATGCGCTACCGCTTCCTGCTCGATTTGTACAAGCTGCGGCTCGACAAGCGCGCCTTCGAGCGCGACTTCGGCTGCAGCATCGAGACAGGTCTTCCCATGGAATTGGCTTTCATGCGTCTGAACAGGGCGTTTGAAACCGACAACGCCGAAGAGCTGACGCTGACGCCTATCGGACGCTACCTGACCGTGGTCATGTACCGCCAGTTCCTCAGCGGCATGAACAACTTGCGCGACCAGGCGCGCGCCGCGCTGACCGGCCCGGAGCGCGAGCTCCTGTTCGGCGACGGCGTTCCCGCGTAAGAGATTGTCATCCTGGGCGTAGGCCGTAATCGAAGGATTCCGTGCGGCATCGGCCGGGGCGCTTCCGGCTACCGCCGCACGGGATCCTTCGATTACGCAGCGTCGCTGCTCCGCTCAGGATGACAACTTGGGTCGCCGCCGCCATCGGGCCGCTTTTTTGTTTCCAAATGGTTTCGTCCTCCCCTGAATCGAAGCGGTTTGCTATACAATAAGTAAACTTTTATACCAACGATATACCAGAAGGAGGTCAAGCGAGCATGGAGCCGAACATCGAAGAGGTGGCTGGGCGAATTCGGGCGCTGCGCGAAGACCTCGATATCACCATGCAGGAGATGGCCGACGCGACGGGGCGCTCGGTGGCCGAGTACGCCGCACAGGAGTCGGGGCAGCAGGATCTGTCGTTCACGTTCCTCTACAAGTGCGCGCAGCGTCTGGGCGTCGACGTCATCGAGCTTCTGACCGGCGAGGATCCGCATCTGTCGGGCTATTCGTTGACCCGCGCCGCCGAGGGCCTGTCCATCAAGCGCCGTGCGGGCTTCGAGTACCTGCACAAGGCTCCTCATTTCAAGAACAAGCTGGCCGAGCCCTTCCTGGTGACGGCGCCGTACCTCGAGGAAGAGCAGGACGCGCCCATCCACCTTTCCTACCATAAGGGCCAGGAGCTCGACTACATCATCTCCGGCCGCATGCGCTTCGCCTACGAGGATCATATCGAAGAGCTCGAGGCAGGCGACCTTCTCATGTACGATTCCAGCCGCGGCCACGGCATGATCGCCACAGGCGGAGAGCCGTGCACGTTCCTCGCGGTGGTCATGAAGCCGAACGGGGAGATTATCTAGGCGCAGCGCCCCGGGCAGACGGCGAGAAGCCGAACAAGCCCCCAGCGTATGCGCCCCGCATCCGATGATCCCATCCGTCTCGCGGCGGATCCTTCCGCTGCATCGATCTTCCGAGAAAGACACCATTATGAGAAACATCAACCTCCGCTACGTGAACGAGGCCTACGACGAGGACGGCGTGCTTTCCTCGTTCGAGGTGAGCTGTCCGGCAAGCTTCAACTTCGGCTACGACGTGGTCGACGACATCGCCGCGAACGACCCCGACCGCCGCGCCATGGTGTGGTGCAACCCCGAGGGCGAGAACCACGTGTTCACGTTCGCCGATATGAAGCGCTGGTCGGACAAGACCGCGAACTTCCTGGCCGAGCAGGGCATCGGCCGCGGCGACATGGTCATGGTCATCCTGCGGCGCCACTACCAGTTCTGGTTCGTGGCCACCGCGCTGGCGAAGCTGGGCGCCGTCATGGTTCCCGCCACCTTCATGCTCAAGGAACACGACCTGGAATACCGCCTGAACGGCGCGTCCGTCAAGGCCGTCATCGCCACATCGCTCGGCGACATCGCCGAGGTGTGCGACCGCGTGGCCGACGCGTGCCCCACGCTTGAGCGCCGCATCCTCGTGAACGGCGCGGGCGGCGGCCTCACGCCCGAGGACGCCGACGGCAACCTCGTGTTCCCCGACGACGGCCTGCCGCTGGGCGAGGCGCTGTCGGGGCCGGAAGGCGTGTGCGCGGCGGGCGTCGAGCGCGCCGGCTGGCTCGACTTCAACACGTGCGTGCGCGCCGCGTCCGAGGACTTCGAGCGCCGTGAGACGGCGGCGGCCGACCCTATGCTCATGTACTTCTCGTCCGGCACGTCGGGCAACCCCAAAATGGTGCTGCACGATTCCGAGTACGCCATCGCGCATCTCGTCACGGCGAAGCATTGGCACAACGTGGATCCCGACGGCCTGCACTTCACCATCGCCGACACGGGCTGGGGCAAGGCGGTATGGGGCAAGTACTACGGCCAGTGGCTTATGGAGGCGTGCGTGTTCACGTACGACTTCGACCGCTTCCACCCCTCCGAGATCCTGTCGCTCATCGGCGAGCACCGCATCACCACGCTGTGCTGCCCGCCCACGATGTACCGCATGATGATGACCGAGAACGTCGACGCCTACGATCTGAGCTCGCTCCAGTACTCCACGACGGCGGGGGAGGCCTTGAATCCCGATCTGTTCGATTTCTGGAAGGAGCACACGGGGCTCACCATCTACGAGGGCTTCGGGCAGACCGAGACGCCGCTGACCATCGCGAACCTGACGAACTCCACTCCGCGACCCGGCTCCATGGGCAAGCCGGTGCCGCTGTACAACGTTGAGATCCAGCGCGACGACGGCACCCGCTGCGCCGTGGGCGAGACGGGCGAGGTGTGCATCGACATCCACGAGAAGGCTGCCGGCATCATGCTGGAATACTACCGCGACCCCGAGAAGACCGCGGCCGCCATGACGTGCGGCTGGTACCACACCGGCGATACCGCGTGGTGCGACGAGGACGGCTACTTCTGGTACGTCGGGCGCAACGACGACGTCATCAAATCGAGCGGCTACCGCATCGGCCCCTTCGAGATCGAGAGCGTGCTTCTGGAACACGAGGCGGTGCGCGAGTGCGCCGTCACCGGCGTGCCCGACCCCACGCGCGGCAAGGCCGTGAAGGCCACCGTTGTTTTGGCCGAGGGCTTCGAGGGTTCCTCCGAGCTGACGCGCGAGCTGCAGACCTGGGTGAAGCACAAGACCGCGCCGTACAAGTACCCCCGCATCGTGGAGTACGTGGACGCGCTGCCCAAGACCGTGAACGGCAAGATCCGCCGCGCAGCCATCCGCGAGTCGGACGAGGCGGCGAAAGCTCCGGAAGGCCTCGTATGATGATGGATGCGCCCGTGGCCGTGGTGTGCGGGCACTACGGCGTGGGCAAGACGAACCTGACGCTCAACATCGCGCTCGACGCGGCTGCGGGGGGACGCGCGGTCACGGTGATCGACCTCGACGTGGTGAACCCCTTCTTCCGCTCCAGCGACTACCGCGCGCTGCTCGACGAGCGCGGCATCCGTTTGGTCGCGCCCGTGTTCGCGGGCACGAACGTGGACGGACCCAGCTTGTCCGGCACCATCGAGCCGGCCATCGACGGCGCCCAGCGAGCCTGGCGCGACGGCGACGAGCGTCCCTTCGTGGTGATCGATGCGGGCGGCGACGATGCGGGCGCCACGGCGCTCGGGCGCTTCGCGCGCACGGTCGAGCAGGCTCCCTACGAGATGCTGTACGTGGTGAACCGCAACCGAAACCTCACGCAGGAGCCGGCCGAGGCGGTGGAGGTGCTGCGCGAGATCGAGGCGAAATCGCACTTGCGGGCCACGTGCGTCGTGAACAACACGCACCTGCAGCACGACACCGACGCCCAGGTCGTGGAGCAGGGCCTGCCGTTCGCGCAAGCGGTTGCGCAAGCGGTCGGGCTGCCCTTGGCATGCACCACGGTGCCCGCTGCGGCGGCGCGCCAGGTCGCCGACCGGGAAACTACCCACCGCGCGCCGAATGGGGATCGGCAAACGTACTATCCTGTGCAAGTATATGTAAGAACTCCCTGGGAATAGACAAGAGAGCTGCGCGCCGGACGCTCCAGTCCGGCCGTTTATGCATTCGGACGAGACGAGGAAGGCGGATCATGGCGAGAATCAGCGTAGACGACTCCTTCTGCAAGGGGTGCGGCCTGTGCGTCGACGCGTGCCCCGAGCAGATCATGGCGCTCGACCGCGACAAGATCACCGTGAAGGGCTACCATCCCGCGTACTGCACCGACCTGGACGCGTGCACGGGATGCATGTCCTGCGCGGTCATGTGCCCTGACGTTGCGATCACGGTAGAGAGGTAGACCATGGCAGAGAAAGTGCTCATGAAGGGTAACGAGGCTTTGGCGGAGAGCGCCCTGCGCGCCGGCTGCCGCTTCTTCTTCGGATACCCCATCACGCCGCAGACCGAGCTTGCGGCCTACATGTCCAAGCGCATGGAGAAGGTCGGCGGCACGTTCTTGCAGGCTGAAAGCGAGATCGCGGCCATCAACATGGTGTACGGGGCGGCTGCGGCCGGCGCGCGCGTCATGACGTCGTCCTCGTCGCCGGGCATCTCGCTCAAGGGCGAGGGCATCTCCTACATGGCCGGCGCCGACCTGCCGGGCGTCATCATCAACGTGCAGCGCGGCGGCCCGGGCCTCGGCGGCATCCAGCCGTCTCAGGCCGACTACTGGCAGGCCACGCGCGCGCTCGGCCACGGCGACTTCCGCGTGGTGGTGTACGCTCCGTCCACCGTGCAGGAGATGGCCGACTACGTGTACAACGCGTTCGACGTGGCCGACAGGTACCGCACGCCCGTCATGATCCTGGCCGACGGCATGCTGGGGCAGATGATGGAGCCCGTGGTCATGCCCGAGCCCGTCGACTCGCTGCCCGAGAAGCCCTGGGCCGCATGCGGCCACAAGCACCAGCGCCCCCATAACGTGGTGAACTCGCTGTACCTCACCGCCGAGGCCCTGGAGAACCTCAACGTGGAGCGCTACGAGCGCTACGCCGCCATCGAGCGCGACGAGCAGCGCGCCGAGGCGTTCATGACCGACGACGCCGACATCGTGGTGGTCGCGTTCGGCGCGAGCGCCCGCGTGGCGCGCAGCGCGGTGGTCGCGGCTCGCGAGAAAGGCGTCAAAGCCGGCCTCATCCGCCCCATCACCCTGTGGCCGTTCCCCGTGGACGCCATCGAGGCCACCATCCCTCAGGCGAAGACCTACTTGTCGGTGGAGATGAACATGGGCCAGATGGTGGACGACGTGCGCCTGACCGTGGCCGGCCGCCGCCCGGTGGACTTCTACGGCCGCACCGGCGGCGTCATCCCGACGCCGGTGGAGGTGCTGGCCAAGCTGGAAGCCATGAACGAAGCAATCGCCGCATCCGCGAAAGGAGGGGAGTAGGCCATGGCCGACAAGGAAATGAAAGTCGTGTTCGAGCGACCCCATGCGCTCCTGCCCGTCGTCACCAACTATTGTCCTGGGTGCTCCCACGGCATCGTCAACCGTCTTGTGGCCGAGTGCCTCGACGAGCTGGACGTGGAAGGCTCCACCGTGGGCATCGCGCCCGTCGGCTGCACCGTCACGTCCTACGACTTCTACGGCTGCGACATGATCGAGGCCGCGCACGGCCGTGCGCCGGCGGTGGCCACCGCCGTGAAGCGCGCGCTGCCCGACGGCGTCGTGTTCGCCTACCAGGGCGACGGCGACCTGGCGTCCATCGGCATGGCCGAGACGGTTCATGCGGCCACGCGCGGCGAGAACATCACCGTCGTATTCGTGAACAACGCCATCTACGGCATGACCGGCGGCCAAATGGCTCCCACGAGCCTGCCGAACCAGGTGACCCAGACCTCTCCCTACGGCCGCAACACCGAGACGGCCGGCTTCCCCATCCGCGTGTGCGAGCTTCTGAGCTCGCTCGACGGCGTGGCGTACCTCGAGCGCGTCACCGTCGACTGCCCGAAGAACGTGCGCAAGGCGAAGAAGGCCATCAAGAAAGCGTTCCAGACCCAGATCGACAAGCGCGGCTACTCGCTCGTCGAGATCGTGGGCACGTGCCCGACGAACTGGGGCATGACGCCGCAGGACGCATTCGCCTGGATGAACGAGAACATGCTGCCGTACTATCCCTTGGGCGTGTACAAGGACGTGGTGGCCGAGGGCTACGCGAACGCGGCCGAGGCGGCTTCGGCGCGCAACGCCGCCTGCCCCATCGCGCACCCCGACCCGCAGGTGGAAGGAGGCGCACGATGAGCCGTTCCGTCAACATGGTGCTGGCCGGCTTCGGCGGCCAAGGCGTGCTGTTCGCCGGCAAGCTGATCGCCTACGCCGGTCTGCTGGAGGACCGCGAGGTGTCGTGGCTGCCTTCCTACGGCCCTGAGATGCGCGGCGGCACCGCCAACTGCAGCGTGTGCCTGTCCGACGATCCCATCGGAAGCCCGCTCGTGCTCGCCCCCGACGTGCTCGTTGCCATGAACCAGCCGTCCCTCGACAAGTTCGAGCGCAGCGTGGCCGAGGGCGGCATCGTGGTGGCCGACTCCACGCTCGTCCAGCGCATCCCCGAGATCGAGGGCGTGCGCATGTGCGCCATCCCCGCGACGGCCATGGCCGAGGAGGCCGGCTTCAAGAAGCTGGCGAACATCATCCTGGCCGGCAAGCTGTTCGCCGAGACGCGCTTCTGCGAGGAGGAGACCCTCTGGAAGGCCATCGAGAAGTGCGTGCCCGCCAAGAAGACGGCGATGCTCGACATGAACAAACGAGCCCTGCAACTGGGAATCGACGCATGATCGTTCCGACGGCCTGCCGGCCGTCGGAACTGCTCGACGCTGCGACGCGCAGCTAGTCCCCGTAGGGGGCGGCTTTCCGTGGCGCTCGATCTTGGCGCTCCAAGCCCTCGTCGCGTACCCAAGGTACGCTTCCTCGGGCTTTCACGCCAATCTCGGGCACCACGGAAAGCCTCGCTGACCGATTTGGAAATGTACGCGTTAGAAAGTGTAGGATTCGCATGGTAGCTGAACTGGCCGAGATCGGCCTGCGCATCAAGGGTCTGCGCGAGGCGTGCGACGTCTCGCGCGAGGACATGGCGGCCGAGCTGGAAGTGCCGCTGGAGACGTATGTCCGCTGGGAGGAAACCGGCGACGACGTGCCCATTTCGGCCATCTACCACATGGCGCACCACTTCGGCGTGGAGTTCACGGAGATCCTCACGGGCACCGCGGCCAAGCTCGACACGTACCAGGTGGTGCGCTGGGGCGAAGGGCGCGAGGTCGACCGTTATCCGGGATACCACTTCGAGGACCTTGCGTGGCGCTACACCGGCAAGATCATGCAGCCGTTGCTCGTGGTGCTCGATCCGTCCGACGAGCCCGCGAAGCTCGTGACGCACACCGGTCAGGAGTTCAATCTCGTCATCGAGGGCACCGTCGTGGTGACATGGGCGGACAAGGAGTTCGAGCTCAACGCCGGCGACAGCATCTACTTCAATCCGGAGCATCCGCACGGCCAGCGCTGCGGCGGAGATGTCCCTGCAAAATTCGTGACGATCATCGCAGAGTAGGAAGCACAGCCCGTGAACCATATCCTGAAAAAATACTGCCCCCGCATCGAGTTCGATTCGTACGAGGACTTCTTCGAGAACTTCAAGATCGACGTGCCCGAGGCGTTCAACTTCGGCTTCGACGTGGTGGACGAGTGGGCTCGCGTCGATCCCGAGAAGCGTGCGCTCGTATGGTGCGACGATCGCGACGAGGAGCGCACCTTCACGTTCGACGACTTGTCGAAGCTGTCGAACCGGGCGGCCAACGCGTTTCGCAAGCTCGGCATCGGCAAGGGGGACGTGGTCATGATGATCCTGCGCCGTCGCTGGGAATACTGGGTGTGCGCCGTGGCGCTGTGCAAGCTGGGCGCCACCATCATCCCCGCGTCGTTGCAGCTGACGAAGAAGGACATCGTCTACCGTGCCGATAGCGCGCAGGTGAAGGCGGTCGTTTGCGTGAACGACGAGTACGTATGCGGGCAGATGGAGGAAGCGCTGCCTGAATCGCCGTCCATCGAGAACCGCATCATCGTGGCGGGCGAGCGCGACGGCTGGACGCCGTTCGACCAGCTGATCGAGGGCGAGTCCGACGAGTTCGAGCGCCCGAGGGGCGAGGCGGGCGTCACGAGCAAGGACATCATGCTCATCTACTTCACGTCAGGCACCACGGGCATGGCGAAAGCGGTGTGCCACAACTTCGCCCACCCGTTGGGCCATATCATCACCGCGAAGTACTGGCAGCAGGTGGAAGAGGACGCGCTGCACATGAGCGTGACCGACAGCGGCTGGGCGAAGTTCGGCTGGGGCAAGATCTACGGCCAGTGGATCGCCGGCGCCACCGTCTTCGCCTACGACATGGACAAGTTCGTGCCCACGAAGCTGCTGCAGAAGATCCAGGACTACAAGCTGACCACGTTCTGCGCGCCGCCGACGATGTACCGCTTCATGCTGCAGGAGGACGTGAGCGCCTACGACCTGTCGAGCGTGCACAACTTCGCCACGGCGGGCGAGCCGCTGAACGCCGAGGTCACGTTGGCGTGGGAGCGTTTGACGGGCAAGAGGATCCGCGAGGGCTTCGGCCAGACCGAGGGTCCGGTGCTGCTGGCGACGTTCCCGTGGGTCGACCCGCGTCCGGGTTCCATGGGCAAGCCTTCGCCGCTTTTGAACATCAAGCTGCTGGACGACGACGGCATCGAGGTGCCCGACGGCGAGGAGGGCGCCATCTGCGTGACGGGGCTCAAGGAGGCGTACCCGCCGGGACTGTTCGTGGGGTACTATCGCGACGAGGAGCGCACGCGCGAGGCCGTGGGCGGGGAGTACTACAACCTGCACGACATGGCGTGGCGCGACTCCGACGGCTACTGTTTCTTCGTGGGTCGCAACGACGACGTCATCAAGTGCTCGGGTTACCGCATCGGGCCCTTCGAGGTGGAGAGCGCGCTCGTGGAGCATCCCGCCGTGGTGGAGTGCGCCGTCACGGCGGCGCCCGATCCCATCCGCGGCAAGGTGGTGAAGGCCACCGTCGTGTTGGCGCGCGGTTACGAGCCTTCCGACGAGCTGGTGCGCGAGCTGCAGAACCACGTGAAGCACACGACGGCGCCCTACAAGTATCCGCGCATCGTGGAGTTCGTCGACGAGCTGCCCAAGACCATCGGCGGCAAGATCAAGCGCAAGCTGATCAGGAACAACGACGGCATCGAGGATTAAGGGGCCGACCTGCCGGCGGCGCCGGCGGTCGGCAGGTCGACTTTGCATCATCGCCCGAAAAACACGCTTGCAGGAGCGATTCCGTGTTTTTCGGGCGATGATGTGCGTTCGCGGGCGTCGTGCTATGATGCGATCATGGGTCACGATGAGCCGACATACCGCGACTACGCCGTCTGGGCGCGCCAATCGCTCGAGGATATCGCGCGCGACTGCCACGTGCAGGCGTTCCGCGCGAGCGGGCCGGGAGGCCAGTGCGTGAACACAACGGACTCGGCGGTGCGCATGACGCACGTGCCCAGCGGCATGACGGTGACGTCCCGCGAGTCGCGCAGCCAGTTCCGCAACCGCCAGCTGTGCTTGCAGAAGCTGCGCGACCGGTTCGTGCGCGAGGCCGTGCCGCCGAAGGCGCGCCGCGCCACGAAGGCGACCCGCGCCTCCAAGGAGCGCCGTCTCGCCCAGAAGCGCCGGCGCTCCCAAACGAAGGCGCAGCGCGGCCGCGTCGACGAGTGACGCAGGCGATCAGCCAGTGCGTTCCCTCCGTGGTTGGGCGTCCTCCCGCGGAGCCGGGTTGCCGCAGCGTTTCCTGCCAAATTTTCTATTTCGGCGTACGTCGCCGTCGTGACTCGGACTGGTCGAGCGGGCGCGAAGCCGCCCGCGCCGGCGGGGTAACGCTTGCGTGTCCTTCCTTCTACGAGCGCGCTACGGTTCGGCGACCGCGCGCTGCGCAGGCGTATCGTGGACGAGTAACGACGGTTCACGCCGCCCGTCAGCGGCGGCGTATGAGTGATAAGGAGCACGCATGGCGGATTTGCAAAGCCCGAAGGATCGTATCACCCTGCGAAACGGATACGGCATTCCCTGCCTGGGGTTCGGCACGTGGAAGATGCCCGATGGGGAAGTGGGGATCGATGCCGTTCATCAGGCTCTTCATGACGGGTATCGCCATATCGACACGGCGGCAGCCTACGACAACGAGGGCACGGTAGGCAAGGCGCTCGCCTCGGGAGGCATATCGCGCGAGGACCTGTTCATCACCACGAAGGTGTGGAACACCGATCGCGGCTACGATGCGACGCTCAAGGCGTTCGAGGAATCGCGTGCCAAGCTGCACCTCGACTACGTCGACCTGTACCTCATCCACTGGCCCGCTGCGCAGGGCGCCGAGGCCGAATGGCAGCGCACGAACCAGGAGACGTGGCGCGCGCTCGAGACGCTCTACCTCGACGGGCTCGTGCGCGCCATCGGCGTGAGCAATTTCAAGCCCCATCATCTTGAACCGCTTATGGACGCGGCCGATATCCTGCCGATGGTCGACCAGATCGAGCTGCACCCCGGCTGCAACCAGGAGGTCACGCGCGAGTTCTGCAACCGCCACGATATCGTGGTGGAGGCGTGGTCGCCGCTGGGCTCGGGTCGCGTGCTGGAAAACCAGCTGCTCATCGACATCGCTGCCAGCTACGGCTGCACGGTGGCGCAGCTGTGCCTGCGTTGGTGCCTGCAGCGCCGTGCCATCCCTCTGCCGAAGTCCACGGACCCGGCGCGCATCGCCGAGAACGCGCGCATCTTCTGGTTCGACATCACCGACGAGGACCTGCAGCGTATCGACGAGCTGGATCCTCTCGGCCAAAGCGGTCTCGATCCCGACACCATCGACTTCTAAACCTGCTCGGAAAGCCCGCGAAAGCGGGCTTTCCTTTTTGCGGAGCTTGCGGCGTTCGATGCGAAAACACCTGGCCGACAGGCTGGCAACGCATCGGCAAGGACGGTCGGGTCTTCCAGCGCCCTTCCGGGCTCTGCCGTATCGTGTATCGGGTACGTCTCGGCGCTTGCGCGCCGGACATCCGAGTGGCCTGGCGAAAGGAGCGGCTGCATGGTGGATAAGGCTCACGGCGGCGCGAAGCGCGCCTCGTCCGACGCGAGCGCCGGCAGGCAGCCGGGCGGGCAGAAGCTTGCGCGCGTGCTCGGCGTGCCGGACATGATTGTGTACGGGCTCATCTTCATGGTTCCCATCGCGCCAATGGGCATCTACGGCGGCGTGTTCTCGGAGTCGGGCGGCATGCCTGCACTCGTGTATCTCGTGGGCACGCTGGCCATGGTGTTCACGGCGCTGTCCTACGGCATGCTCATCCGCGAGTGGCCGGTGGCGGGCTCGGTGTACGCCTACACCTCGCGCGGCCTCGGCAAAGGCATTGGTTTCGTCACGGGCTGGACGCTGCTGCTCGATTATCTGTTGATTCCCTTGCTCATGTACGTGGTTGCCTCGACGGCGCTGTCCGGGCTCGTGCCCGAAGTGCCCCCGTGGGCGTTCGCCGTGGCGTTCGTGGCTGCGAACACGTTCGTGAACGTGCGCGGCATCGGACTCACCGATATCGTGAACCGCGTGGCGCTTGTGCTGGAGATCCTCGTGCTGCTCGTCTTCGTCGTGCTGGGCGTTCGATGGCTGCTCGCCGACCCTTCGTCGCGCGGTTTCTCGCTCGACCCGCTCTTCAATCCCTCGACGTTCGACCCGAACCTCGTCATGAGCGCCGTGTCGTTGGGCGTGCTGTCGTTTCTGGGCTTCGACGGCATCGCCACGCTGTCGGAGGAGGCGAAGGACGGCCGACGCGGCCCGGGTCGCGCCATGATGGCATCGCTGGTCATCGTGGGTGCGCTGTTCGTGCTGCAGACCTACATCGCGGGCTGCATCAGTCCCGACGGCGCCGCGTTCGCGGGCGACTCGGGCAACGCCTTCTACTTGGTGGCGCAGGTCGTGGGCGGACGCTGGCTGTACATCGTGTGCGCCGTTGCCACGGCGCTGGCCTGGGGAATCTTCACGGCGTTGGCCGCTCAGACGGCCGTGTCGCGGATACTTTTCGCCATGGGGCGTGCCGGCGGGCTGCCGAAGCCGTTGGCCAAGATCCATCCGAAGTACCATACGCCCTACGTCGCCTCTCTGTTCGTGGGAGCCCTCACGCTCGTGCTGGTGCTGACGTTCGGCAGGCTGGGCACCGACACCATATCCCTGTTCGTGAATTTCGGAGCGCTCTCCGCGTTCCTCATGCTACACGTTACCGTCATCGGGTACTTCTTCATCAAGAAGCGCGACGGGCGCTGGGCGGCGCATTTACTGTCTCCCTTGTGCGGCATCGCGGTGATCGGATACACGTGGTGGAGCCTCGACGTGCCGGCGAAGGTGCTCGGCCTTATCTGGATGGCGGCGGGCATAGCGTACTACCTCGTGCTGCATTACGGCTTGAGGCGCGATGTCGAGCTGGACGGGTAGTTTTCATCGTCACGTTATCCCAGCTGCGAAAACGGCGCTTTTCGCGTCGTAACCGGTTCTGGACAATATAACCCTCTTCATCGGACAATATAGCGACACGTCGAAAACTGAGGAGGTTCCGGTTTGAGGATAGCGATCTGCGATGATGACGGAGCGCTGCGAAGCGATCTGCGCAGTGCGCTGGACCGGTCGCTGGCAGGGCGTAACGTTCGGGCTCGGTACCAGGAGTACACGGCCGGCGAGCGCCTGGTAGCCGATGCGGCGAACGGAGATCCGTTCGATCTGGTGTTCCTCGACGTGTACCTCGAAGGCGTGGACGGCGTGTCGGCGGCCCGCGCGTTGCGCGCGGTGGACGCGGCGGTTCCCATCGTGTTCCTCACCGTCTCGCGCGAGCATGCGGTGGAAAGCTACGAGGTGCGTGCGACCGACTACCTCATGAAGCCGCTCGACCCGGCCGCCATCGAGCGTGTCCTCGATCGGGTTCTGCCTGCGAGCGAGCCTCGACTGGCGTTTCGGGTGGGCGCATCGCGGCGCTATTTCGCCTTCGGCGACATCGTGTATCTGGAAAGCCGCGATCATTCGGTGCTGCTGCACACCGCGGACGGAGCCTGCCATCGCGGCTTGGCCAAGCTCGACGACGTGCAGCAGGATCTGAACGATCCCCGCTTCCTGCGCTGCCATCGCAGCTGTTTGGTGAACATGGACTACATAGCCGACGTTTGCGACGATTTCATTCTACGCGACGGAACATGCGTGCCGGTACGCGTGAAAGAGCGTCGCAAGATGCACGAGGCCTATCACCGCTACTTCGTCGATGCCCTATGCGAGGGCCGCGCCGAAGCCTAGGCGCGGCCCTCGCATAGCTTTTCCCCGTTGCGGCGTTCGGCGTTTCGCGAAGCCGCCCTTCCGCAGCGCTCGTTCTCACGTTACGATACCGTTACAGCCGCGTGGCGGGTGGAGGACGGCGCGTACGATGTGCGCGCGGTATCGTCAACGACCGAGGAAAGGAATCTTGCATGAACGACACGGTGAACGAGGAAGGTCGCCTCCCGGTGCCGCTCAAGGTATTCGGCGTTCTCAGCATAGTAGGAGGACTCGCTTCCCTCGGCGACCTGGCGCCGGTGATCTTCTCCTTCGTGCAAGGCGTCGGCGGCGGCACGTACCGAACGGCGTCCATCGTCATCTTCGCCGGTCTCATGGCGGTGCTCACGTCATCGGCCGTGCTGTTCGTGTTCTTGGGCGTGCGGCTGCTGCGCAATCGCCGAGCCCACGCGGCGCAGGCGGCGAACACCCTCGCGGCGCTCACCGTGCTGGCCGTCATCGGCACGCTGATGCTGTTCGGCTTGTCTGCGCACCACATCGGCTACCTCGTTCAGATCGTCATTCTCGTCGCGGTGACCAGCTATCTCGACCCGCAGTTGCACGAGGAGCGCCGGCTACAGCGCAAGCTCAAGAAGATGGACAAGGAGCAGCGCTCGGAAGAGAGGAGGTTGGCGCGCGAGCGCAAGCCGAAAAAAGGGTTCATCACGCTGAACTTCTTCAACCTGTTCTGGATCTTCGTGGTGTGCTGCGTGCTGGGGCTCATCATCGAGGTGCTGTTCCATTTCGCGCTATACCATGAGTATCAGGATCGCGCTGGGCTTCTGTTCGGGCCGTTCTCTCCCATCTACGGTTTCGGCGCTCTGCTCATGACCATCGCGCTCAACCGTTTCCACGACAAGCCCGTGTGGGTGGTCTTCCTCGTGAGCGCCGTCATCGGCGGTGCGTTCGAGTATTTCACGAGCTGGATCATGGAGTTCTCGTTCGGCATCCGCGCATGGGACTATTCGGGCACGTTCTTGTCCATCGACGGACGCACGAACTTCGTGTTCATGGTGATGTGGGGCGTGCTGGGCGTGGCGTGGATCAAGCTTCTGCTGCCGCGGCTTTTGAAGTTGATCAACCTCATTCCGTGGAACTGGCGCTACGCGGTGACGGCCGTATGCGCGGGGCTCATGCTGGTGGACGGCGTCATGACCGTGCAGTCCATCGACTGCTGGTACGCGCGATCGGCGGGCAAGGCGCCCGACACGCCCATCGAGGAGTTTTACGCGAAGCATTTCGACAACGCCTACATGGAGCACCGCTTCCAGACCATGACCATGGATGTGAACGACGCCGCTCGAGCCGATCGGTAAGCGCGGCGATGCGCGCGTCCGTCAACGCTTGCGTATCGAATGGGCGCATGCGGCGGTAAAGGACAGGAGCGGCTGTTCGCAGGGTGTACAATCGAACCATTGAAGGGCGCACACGTTCGAACGTTCGAGCGCCCGGTCGAAGCTTGCGGGAAGGAGCTCTCATGGGAATCGTCGCCGCGTACGCCGTGCCGCATCCGCCCCTCGCCATGCCCGAGGTAGGCCGGGGCCAGGAGCGCGCCATCCAGGACACCCTCGACGCGTATCGCGAGGTGGCGCGCCGCATCGCTGCCCACGCGCCCGAGACAGTCGTCGTGGTGTCGCCCCACGCCCCGCTGTTCCGCGACTGCTTCCATCTGTCCACGGGCGACTTCGACCGCGGCGACATGGGGCGCTTCGGCGCATGGGACTCTTCCATGACCGTGCAATACGACGGCGAGATGACGGCCGCCATAGCCGCGTGCGCGCGCAAGCACACGGTGCCGCTGTGCGGCAGCGGCATGGGCGGGAAGGATCTCGACCATGCCACCATCGTGCCGCTGCATTTCGTGAACGAGGCATATTCGACGTACCAGGTGGTGCGCATCGGGCTGTCGGGCCTCTCGCCCCAGACGCACCTCGCGCTGGGGCGCTGCATCGCCGAGGCGGCCGCCGATCTGGATCGCAGCTGCGTCCTCATCGCCAGCGGCGACTTGTCCCATAAGCTTGCGAGCGACGGCCCGTACGGCTACGCTCCGCAGGGCCCCGTGTTCGACCGTATGGTCACCGCGCTGTTCGATGCGGGCGATTTGAGCGGTCTGCTGGAGATAGACGAGACGTTCGGCGAGGAGGCGGCGGAATGCGGCCTGCGCTCGTTCTGGATCATGGCGGGCGCGTTGGAAGGCCTTCCCATCTCGCACGAGCTGCTCAGCTACGAAGGCCCCTTCGGCGTGGGTTACGCGGTGGCCGCGTTCGAGGTGCAGGGCTCGGCCGGCGACGGCGCCGTGCGGACCGCGGTTGACCGCGATGAGGATCGCAGCGGTGCGCGCGACGCAGCCGCGAACGATGCGCCGGTCGACCCGTACGTTGCGCTTGCCCGCGCCAGCGTCGAAGGGTTCGTGCGCACGGGCAACCCCATAGCGGTGCCCGACGGCCTGCCGCCCGAGCTGTCGGACAAGCGCGCCGGCGTGTTCGTGTCGCTGCACGAACACGGCGAGCTGCGCGGCTGTATCGGCACCATCTCGCCGGTGACGGGCAGCACGGCCGCCGAGATCGTGCGCAACGGCGTGGCGGCGGCTTCGGAGGATCCGCGCTTCCCGCCCGTGCGCCCCGACGAGTTGGACGCGCTGTCGTATTCGGTGGATGTGCTGTTCACGCCCATGCCCGTCGAGTCGATCGACCAGCTGGACCCGGCCCGCTACGGTGTGATCGTGACGAAAGGCTGGAAGCGGGGGCTGCTGCTGCCGAACCTCGACGGCGTGGACTCGGCGCAGCAGCAGGTGGACATCGCGAAGCGAAAGGCCGGCATCGACCTGTTCGACGACGACGTGGAGCTGGAGCGCTTCGAGGTGGTGCGCCACGAACGCGGGGGAGAGCCGCGCCGTGGCTGACGGGCGCGCCGTGTGCGGCGTGTGCCCGCACGCCTGCGCGCTTTCCGAAGGACGGCGCGGGCTGTGCAGGGCGCGCGTTGCCTACGGTGGACGGGTCGTCGACGAGAATTACGGGCGCGTGACCTCGATCGCGCTCGATCCGGTGGAGAAGAAGCCGCTCGCGCGGTTCCGCCCGGGCTCGACCGTGCTGTCGCTGGGAAGCTACGGGTGCAACCTGCGCTGTCCGTTCTGCCAGAACGCGGATATCGCCTGCGCGGGCGCGGAGGATGCGGCATGGCGCTACGTGGCGCCCGAAGAGGCGGTCGGCCTGGCGCTGCGGGCCCGCGATCGCGGATGCGTAGGCGTCGCGTACACGTACAACGAACCGCTCGTGGGTTACGAGTACGTGCGGGACGTCGGACGGCTCGCGAGCGAGGCGGGGCTTGCGAACGTGCTGGTGAGCAACGGGATGGTGAACGAAGAGCCGCTTACCGAGCTCCTCGGCATCGTGGACGCGGCAAACATCGACCTCAAGGGGTTCACGCAGGGATTCTACGATACGGCGGGCGGCGACCTGTCCGCGGTCAAGCGCACCATCGAAACGCTGGCGGCCGATCCGACGTGCCACCTCGAGGTGACGACGCTCGTCATCCCCGGGCTCAACGACGATCCCGACGAAATCGATGCGGCAGCGGCTTGGCTGGCATCGCTCGATCCCGCCATCCCGTACCATCTCACGCGCTTCTTCCCGTGCCATCGGATGCTCGACCGGCCTCCAACCCCCGTGTCCGCGCTCCATGCGCTGGCGGATGTGGCGCGTCGCCACCTGAGCGACGTACTTTTGGGGAATTGCTGAACGATACGCAACATTTCGGAACGCGCGTCCTCGTCGCGGACAAATGCGCTATCATATCTACGGTGCCGAAACGGCACCTTCTTATTGGAGATGGATGGGTCCTGGTGGGCTCCACGGCCTTCAAAGCCGCTGTGAGGCGTGCAGAACGTCTCGGGTGTGTTCGATTCGCACACATCTCCGCCAGAAACGCAAGCGCCCCGATCGGGGCGCTTTTCGTATTCCCGGATAGAACCTCCCTCGGGGCGTCATCTTCCTCCCGGCACCCTCGTGTCGCCTTCGCGGCGAGTGACGGCTTGGGAGTCGAAGTACTCGAGCAGGGGGATGGCGTACTTCCTGCTGGTGCCCATCGCGTCCTTGAGCTCGGCTGCGGTGGCGGGGCCGTCAACCAGACGGGCGCGCACGGCTTGCTCGAAGGCGGCCAGCGCCGATACGTCGAAGTAGAAGTCGGCTCCGATGCGCCGTACGAGGCCCTGCTTCTCCAGACTTCCCAGCGCGCGGTGGACGAGCGAGGAGTCTAGGCCGCTCGATGCGATGAGCTCGCCTGTGGACGGCGGCGCCCCGGCTGCGGCGGCCAGCGTCTCGCGCAGCTGCTCGGCGGCCTGCTCCTCCAGCTTGCGCGCGCCTGCTCCGGCTTTGGGATGGCTCACCTCGCCCCCGTCCGTCACCGCGGCGCCGCGCGCGACCGCGTCGTCCAGCAGCGCGTCGAAGCAGCCCGCGTCCGCGCGCGGCAGGCAGCGCCGGCGCAGCGCGTCCTTCGCGATGCCGGTGGCGGCCGGGTTCTCGGCATGGAACTTCAGCAGGGCGTTCTCGATGGCGGCGCGCTGCTTCTGCAGCACGGAGGGGGCGGCGTAGCGCAGCGCGCGCTCGCCGCCGAGGCGCACCGCAGCGCCGCGCGCGGCAAGGGCTTCGAGCTCGCGGGCGGCCGCGTCCTCCTCGAGCCCGGAAAGCGTCGCCAGCTCGGCGGCCGTTACGGGCGCGGCGGTCAGCGCGAACGCGGCGTGCGCCACGGCGGCCTCGTCGCCTTCGCGCAGCGCGTCCAGCAGCTCGAGCGCGCCCGGTGCCAGCGTGGTGGTGCGGCGGGGGCGGGCGCGCAGCACCTCGCCGCCGCCGACGACGTGCACGGGCGAGTACGAGCGCACGACGAAGCGGTCGCGCCATGCTACGGGCAGCGGCTCGTCGAGGCGGATCTGCGCGTAGGCGCGCTCGCCGACGCCGAGCGACGGCCGTCCGTCCATGAGCAGCACGCGGCCGGTGACCTCGCGCGTGCCGTGCGCCACGTGCACGCGCGCGCCGCTGACGAGCGGCTTGCCCTTGCCTGGCACGCCGAGGAACGCAAGGTGGGCGTCGAAGCGGTCGGTGGCGCTCGCCGCACCGGGCGCGGCCAGGAAGTCGCCCGGTCGAACCTCGTCGGTGGACACGGCGTTCAGGTTGAGGGCGACGCGGTGCCCGGCGTCGGCGCGATCGACGGGCTCGCCGTGCACCTGCACGCTGCGCACGCGCGTGCGCAGGCCGGAGGGCAGCACCTCCACCTCGTCGCCCGTCCGGGCCGACCCGCTCCACAGGGTGCCCGTGACCACGGTCCCGGCGCCTTTGATGCTGAACACGCGGTCGACGGGCAGGCGCAGGCGCGAGCCCGCCTTCGCGCGCCGCGTGGTGCGCGCCGCGCGTGTCAGAGCCTCTTGCAGCTCGGGAAGCCCGGCGGCCGTGCGGCTGGACACGGGGACGATATCGGCATCCGCGAAAGGCGTGCCGGCCAGGCGGCCCCGCACCTCGTCGGCCATGAACAGCGCCCATTCCTCGTCCACGAGGTCGGTTTTCGTGAGCGCCACCACGCAGGTGCGTATGCCCAGAAGCTCCAGCACGGCCAGGTGCTCCTCGGTCTGCGGCATGATGCCGTCGTCGGCGGCGATGCAAAGAAGCGCCAGGTCGATGCCCGTCGATCCCGCTATCATCTGGCGCACGAAGCGCTCGTGGCCCGGCACGTCCACCACGCCGAGCACGGTGCCGTCGGGAAGCGCTAGGCGCGCGAAGCCCAGCTCGATGGTGATGCCGCGCTGCTTCTCCTCTGCCAGACGGTCGGGGTCGGTTCCGGTCAAGGCCAGCACGAGCGACGACTTGCCGTGGTCGATATGGCCGGCCGTGCCCAGCACGAGGTCGGTCTGCGTGTGCCCGCTCATGCGCGGCTCCCCTCGGCTCCGGCGTCGAGCGCGTCGAAGTAGGCGCGCACGGCCTCGGCGACCTCGGCTAGCTCGTCCTCGGCCACGGTGCGCGCGTCCAGCAGCACGGCGTCGTGCTTGATGCGCCCGATCACGGGCACGTCGCGCCGCGCAATGAGGAACGTCTCGCACCCCTGCGCGTCCCCGCGCGAAAACTCGATGCGCACCGCATGCGAGTCGATGTCGCACAACGGCAGCGCGCCGCCGCCGGCTCGCGCGGTATCCGGTACCACGTCGATGCGCGCCGCCCCTGCGGGAAGCGCTTCCTCCAAGGTGCGCGCCAGCCGCTCGGCGCGCCCGCGCACGGCTTCGGCCGGCTCGGACAGCATGCGCAGCGCAGGGATGCGCTCGAGCGCGATCGCGGGGTCGAGGTAGAGGCGCAGCGTGGCCTCCAGCGCGGCCAGCGTCATCTTGTCGAGGCGCATCGCGCGGGCGTAAGGGTTCTTCTTCAGCCGGTCGATGAACCGTTTCGCTCCCACGATGATGCCCGCCTGCGGGCCGCCCAGCAGCTTGTCGCCCGAGAACGACACGAGGTCGCAGCCCGCCTGCAGCGACTCGGCCACGGTGGGCTCGGCGTACGCGCCGAACGCATCGAGGTTCAGGAAGGCGCCCGATCCCTGGTCCTCGTACACCAGAAGCTCGCCCGCGCCCGGCTCGCCGGATGCCGTGCGCCGTGCGTTCTCGGCATCGGCCAGCGGGCGCAGGTCGCGCGCCGACACGCTCTCGGCGAAGCCCACCACGCGGTAGTTCGAAGGATGCACCTTCAACAGCATCGAGGTGTCGGCGCCGATGGCGCGCTCGTAGTCGACGGTATGCGTCTTGTTCGTGGTGCCCACCTCCACCATGCGCGCCTGCGACAGCTCCATGATGTCGGGTATGCGGAACGATCCGCCGATCTCCACCAGCTCGCCGCGCGACACCACGGCTTCGTGCCCGCGCGCGAACTCGTGGAGCACCATCATGACCGCCGCCGCGTTGTTGTTCACGGCCAGCGCCGCCTCGGCGCCGGTGAGCGTGCAGATGAGGCGCTCCACATGGTCGTGGCGGCTGCCGCGCGCCATGGCATCGGTGTCGTACTCCAGCGTGGAGTAGCCGTGCGCCACGTCGCTCACGGCGCTCACGGCCTCGTCGGCAAGCGGGCTGCGCCCGAGGTTCGTGTGCACGACGATGCCCGTGGCGTTGATCACGCGGCGCAGCGACGGGGGCGCCCGGGCGCGCGTCGATTCGGCGAGCGCCGGAACGTCGACCCGTTCGCATGCTCCCGCAAGCACGGCTCGACGCGTCTCGTCGACGGCCTCGCGCACGCAATCGGCCAGCACGCTGCGGGGGAGGAGCGACAGAAGTGCGCTCACCTCGGGCAGCTGGAGCATCTCCTCCACCTGCGGGAGCGCGCGGAGCAGATCGGTGCGTGACGGATTCGCCATGGAAACGCCTTTCTCGAACACGGGTGCGGGGATGCGCGGCCGACGCGGCCGCTCGCCAAAGTATACCAGTGTTGCGCGCGCCCATGCACCGACGGCCGGGTATCGATTCGGCGATGCGACGAGCAGGACGACGAGATGGGGAAATTGTCGAGGAAAACGCTTTTGTTTCTCCCTGCGCCCGCGAGTTGCGGTATCATACCGTGCGACTTCGCAGGGGACGCGCGAAGAAGCCGCGACCAGGCAAGGAAGGAACCAGATGCGATCATGATGCAGGACGAGATCCAAACGCTCAGGCCGGATGCGCTGTCGCCGGCTGAAATCGCGGAGAAGGCCGAGAAGGTCGGCGAGGCCAAGGCGGCCATGCCGAAGGCGAAGTGCTTCGCGTCCGCGATGCTGGCCGGCGCTTTCATCGCGTTCGGGGCGCTGTACTTTTGCGTGTTCCTGGGTGACCCTGCCGTGCCGTTCGCGGTGCAGCGCGCGGTGGGCGGACTCTGCTTCTGCCTCGGGCTGGTGCTCGTGCTGTGCTGCGGCGCGGAGCTGTTCACCGGCAACGTGCTTCTGGTGTGCGCGAAAGCGTCGGGCCGCATCGGCTGGAAGCCCCTGCTGGGTAACTGGCTGCTCGTGTGGCTCGGCAACCTCGCCGGCGCGCTCGTCGCGCTCGCGCTCGTCCACTTCGCGAACGTCGCCGCCATGAACGGAGGCGCGGTGGGCGAGGCCTTCGTCAGCGTGGCCGCGGGCAAGGTGGCGCCCGATTGGACGACGCTGTTCTTCAAGGGCGTCATGTGCAACATCCTCGTGTGCCTGGCCGTGTGGATCGGGTTCTCGGCGCGCACCGTCGCCGACAAGGTGCTCGGCATCCTGCTGCCCATCTCTGCGTTCGTTGCGTGCGGGTTCGAGCACTGCGTGGCGAACATGTTCTTCCTCCCCATGGGGCTGTTGCTCAACTCGATGGGGGTGGGTGCGCCCGACGCGGTGACGCTGGCCGGCATCGCGACGAACCTGTCGGCCGCCACGCTGGGCAACGTCGCCGGCGGCGTCGCCGTCGGCATGGCGTACTGGTTCGTGTACCGGAAGAAGGACGTCGATCGGTAGGGGCTTTTCCGCCGGCCTTTCGCCGATAAGCTGCCCTGCGATTGCGGCGGGCGGCTGCGATACGGTATCATTACCTCGTCGCCTCGCATTGGCACGATTCTGCGCGGGTGCCATTTCTGCATGCAAGGCGACGCTTCATCATCGCGCACCTCATCGCGTCCCGCATGCGCATGCGCGCATCCGGCGACGCTGCACCGTCATTTCTGCAACGACAACCGAATAACATCGCAACTTTGCTATCGACTGGTATCGAAGGGGGCCTTCATGGCTGACTATCAGGCAATGTGGAAAGACTTGGGCATGGATCTGGAGACGCACGACCAGCTGTGCGCCGTGCTGCCGATGGCGTTCGGCGACACGTACCTCACGCAGGAGAACCGCCCTGAGAACATGGCGTTCTACGACTTCGTGGTGTCGGAGATCCACGGCGTGCGCCCCGCGGAGCTCATCGAGCTGCAAAAGCAGGGCGGCAAGGTGTTCGGCACGTTCTGCGTGTTCGTGCCCGACGAGGTGGTCGTCGCCTGCGGCGGCGCCGTCACGGGGCTGTGCGGCGGCTCGCAGTTCTGGGTGCCCGAAGGCGAGAAGGTGCTGCCCAGCGGCATCTGCCCGCTGATCAAGGCGTCGCTCGGTGCGCACTTCGGCAAGACGTGCCCGTACTTCAGCGTGGCCGACATGTACGTGGGCGAGACCACGTGCGACGGCAAGAAGAAGGCCTACGAGATCCTGGGGGCCGACAAGAAGACCTACGTTATGGACGTGCCGCAGATGAAGCGCGAGAAGGACATCGCGGCGTGGAAAGACGAGATCGCGCTGTTCGCCAAGGAGGTGGAGGCCGAGACGGGCAACGAGCTGACGGCCGAGAACCTTGCCCGTGCCATTCGCACCATCAACGAGAAGCGTCGCGCGCTGGCCCGCGTGTTCGAGGCGCGCAAGGTAGACCCGGTGCCCATCAGCGGCAAGGACGCCCTGCTCATGATGCAGATCGCGTTCTTCGACGACCCGGTGCGCTGCGCCGAGACGGCGAACAAGCTGGCCGACGAGCTGGAAGCGCGCATCGAGCGCGGCGAGGGCGTGGTGCCCGCCGGCACGAAGCGCATCCTGATCACGGGCACGCCGCTGGCCATCCCGAACTGGAAGCTGCACCATATCGTCGAGACGAGCGGCGCCGTGGTGGTGTGCGAGGAGATGTGCACGGGCACGCGCTACTTCGAGAACGAGGTGGACGAGGGCGAGGGCACGCTCGACGGCATGTTCCAGGCGTTGGCGCAGCGCTATATGAAGAACAACTGCGCGTGCTTCACGCCGAACCCGGGTCGCGTCGCGGACGTGGTGCGCATGGCGAAGGAGTACAAGGTCGACGGCGTGATCGACGCGAACCTCAAGTTCTGCACGCTCTACGACGTGGAGAAGGCGCCGCTGGCGGACGCGCTTGCCGAGGAGGGCATCCCGTGCCTGGGCCTCGAGACCGACTACGCCGACAACGACGCCGAGCAGCTGCGCACGCGCATCGGCGCGTTCATCGAGATGCTGGACGCGTAAGGCCATGCAACAAGACGCTGCCGATACCGTGAACAAGGACGCACGTCCCGAGGATTGCTATATCCTGTTCTCGAGCCATACCGACGGCTGGCGTCTGTACGAGCTGGCGCGCGACGCGGGGGCCAAGGCGAGGATATCGCCCACGCCCCGCGCCGCGCGCGCTTCCTGCGGGGTGTCGTTGCTCGCGTCGTGCGACGACGTGGAGCTGCTGGAGCGCCTCGCGCAGGAGGAGGGCGTCCCGATCGAGGGCGTAGCCCGGCTGCCGCGCCAGCTGAACGCGCGGCGCGACATATTTTGCTGAAGGGGAACGACCGCGGTAGGCTGTCGTCCTGCAGGCGGTGCGGAGGCCGTGCATGCTTTCATCCTGAGCGCAGCGCGCAGCCCGGAGTCGAAGGATCCCGCGCGGCGCCAGCTGGAAGCGCCACGGCCGTCGCCGTGCGGGATGACAACCGACGATGAGAAAGAAGGAAGACGATGGAGCAGATCGACGCACGGGGTCAGGCGTGCCCGCTTCCCGTGGTGCGCGCCAAGAAGGCGCTCTCGGCCATGGGGGAGGGCGTGCTCGAAGTGCTCGTTGACAACGAGACCGCGGTGCACAACCTGGAGGCGCTGGCGAAGACGCTCAAGGTGGAAGCCGTCGGCGAGAAGCGCGGCGAAGATGCGTTCGCGGTGACCTTCTCGAAGGGCGCGGCGGCGTCGGACGGCCAGGCGGGAAGCGCCGCGAGCTGCCCGGCGGTCGATCCGGCGCCGACGGGCGGCCGGGTGGCGGTGATCCCGTCCGAGTTCATGGGCTCGGGGGACGACGAGCTGGGAGCCGTGCTGATGAAGGGCTTCGTGTTCGCCCTGACGCAGCTCGACGAGCTGCCGGAGACGGTGCTCATGTACAACGGCGGCGTGAAGCTCGCCTGCACGGGCTCCTCGTCGCTCGACGACCTGCGCACGCTCGCCGAGGCCGGCGTCGAGATCATGAGCTGCGGCACGTGCCTGAACCATTACGGGCTGGCCGAGCAGCTGGAAGTGGGCGAGGCCACGAACATGTACGTGATCGTGGAGAAGCAGGCGAGCGCGCGCGGCATCATTCGCCCGTAGGGCCGAGCCGAGACGTAAGGATCGTGGAGCTATGATCTACTTCGACAACGCGGCCACCACCGCCGTCAAGCCGCCCGAGGTGGCCGAGGCGGTGGCGCGGGCCGTCAACAGCTTCGGGGGCGTGGGCCGCGGTGTGCACGAGGCGTCGCTCGACGCGGGCTATGCCGTGTTCCGGGCGCGCCAGCAGCTGGCTCGGCTGTTCGGTGCGGCCGACCCGTCGTGCGTATCCTTCGCCAGCAACGCCACCGAGGCGCTGAACACGGCCATCGCCGGGCTCGCGCGGCCGGGGGACAAGCTGGTGACCACGGCCGCCTCGCACAATTCGGTGCTGCGCCCGCTGTACCGTCTGGCGGACGAGCGCGGTTGCGAGGTGGTCGTGGTGCCCCACGACGCGCGCGGCGCGCTCGACTACGACGCGTTGGAGGCGGCGCTTCCGGGAGCGCGGCTGGCGGCGGTGACCCATGCTTCCAACCTCACCGGCGACGTGTACGACATCGCCCGCATCGCGCGCCTGTGCCGCGAGCGCGGCGCGCTGCTGGTGGCGGACGCGGCCCAGACGGCGGGCGTCGTGTCCATCGACATGGGGCGCGATGGGCTGGACGTCGTGGCGTTCACCGGGCACAAGAGCCTGTACGGCCCCCAGGGCACGGGCGGCCTCGCCGTGGCGGAAGGCGTGGAGATCGAGCCGCTGAAGGTGGGCGGTTCGGGTACGCACAGCTACGACCGGCATCATCCCGCGCGCATGCCCGAGCGCCTGGAGGCGGGCACGCTGAACGCCCACGGCATCGCCGGCTTGGGCGCGGGGCTGGCCTATATCGAGGAGCGCAGCGTGGAGGAGCTGGGCGCGCAGGTGCGCGCGCTGGCCGAGCGCTTCGAGCGCGGCGTGCGCGGCATCGACGGCGTGCGTGTGCTGGGCGGGGGCGGCGACGCGGGGCGTTGCGGCATCGTCGCGCTCAACGTGGGAGATGCGGACTCCGCGGCGATCGGCGACGCGCTCAATGCCGAATTCGGCATCTGCACGCGCGCCGGCGCCCATTGTGCGCCGCTCATGCACGAGGCGCTGGGCACGCAGAGCCAGGGCGCCGTGCGGTTCAGCTTCAGCAGCTTCAACACCGAGGACGAGGTGGACGCCGGCATCGCCGCCGTGGCCGCCATCGCCGAGGAGGCCTGAACCGTGCGGAGGAAGACGCCGAAAGCCGTGGTGACCTTCGCGTCCACGAGCGACGCGATGGCCGTCGAGGCCGCCGCCCGCGAGACGGGCCTCCCAGGCAGGATGATCCCCATTCCATCCGAGGTTTCCGCAGGTTGCGGCCTAGCCTGGTGCGTCCCTGCCGAGGAGCGGGACGCGCTGCTGGACGCCTTCGAGAGCGGCGGCCTGGCATACGAGGCCGTGCACGAGGTGGAATTGTACTAGGCACCCCTCCGCGCCAAGAAAAGATGAAAGGACCTAGCCTATGCCCTCGATCGGCATCGACGTAGGAAGCACGGCCGCGAAGGCGGCGGTGTTCGAAAACGGCCGGCTCGCCGAGACGCTTGTGTGCCCTACGGGGTTCAGCAGCGTTGACGCGGCCGAGCGCCTGGCCCAGCAGCTGCTCGCGCGCGGCTTCGACCCGCGCAGGCTTCCCTGCGTTGCAACGGGCTACGGACGCGTCGCGGTCCCCTATGCGGATCGCGTGGTCACCGAGATCACTTGCCACGGCAAGGGCGCCGGTTTCCTGTTCGGCGGCGGGGGCACCGTGGTCGACGTGGGCGGCCAGGACACGAAGGTCATCGTGCTGCGCGGCGGCAAGGTGGTCAAGTTCGCGATGAACGACAAGTGCTCGGCCGGCACGGGGAAGTTCCTCGAGGTCATGGCGAACCGCCTCGGCGTCAGCCAGGAGGAGCTCGCGCGCCTCGCGCGGGCGGGCGCGCCCACGTCCATCTCGTCCATGTGCACGGTGTTCGCGGAATCGGAGGTCATCAGCCTCATCGGCAAGGGAACGCCGCGCGAGGACATCGCGTACGCCGTGATCGAATCGGTGGTGGAGCGGGTGTCGGTGCTCGTGGCGCAGGGCAAAGGCGCGCCCTACTTCCTGACGGGCGGCCTGTGCGACAACGGGTACTTCGTCGAGCGCCTCGGCGCGCGCTTGGGCGAGCCCGTGGCCACCGAGTCCCGCGCGCGCTTCGCAGGCGCCGTGGGAGCCGCGCTGCTGGCCGCGGAAGGGGAGGGGCGCCGAAGTTGAGCCGCGTCGGCTTTCTGCCGCGGAATCGGTCCTTTTCGCCCATGTCCTCGACTTATGTGCGCTTCCGCCATGCCGAATCGCCCGTTTGCGTCGCCTTCGCGTGCTACGTGCTTTAAAAACGCAGGTCGGAAATTAACCGAGGCGTACTTTCGTCCGTTCGACGTCTCGGCAGGTGCACATAAGTCGCGAACATGGCGCTTTCCCGGGGTTTTCAATGGCGAAGGTGCGCATAAGGTAAGGACATAGCCTTTCCCGTGCAACGTCCGCCGGCCGCATCGCCCCCCTTCGGGGCGATGCGGCTCTACTTCATGCTGATCTCGCCCGCCGCGCCGTCGCGAACACGGCCGATCAGCGCAGGCGCGCGACCGGCGGCCGCTTCGAACGCGCGCGCGAACTCGTCGGCCTCGTCGGGCGCCACGGCCACCAGCAGGCCGCCGGACGTCTGCGGGTCGCACAGCACGCCCATGCGGTTCTCGAATTCCTCGTCTCCGAGGCCGCCCTGCCTCACGAAGGCGCGCGCCCAGTCGATGATGCCGAACGTCTTGGCGGGGCGGCAGAAGTCGCAGGAATACCGGTAGACGCCCTCGAACAGCGGCAGGTCGTCCCAGACGAGCTCGGCCGACGCGTTCGAGGCGTCCAGCATCTCGTGGAGGTGCCCGGCCAACCCGAAGCCCGTCACGTCGGTGGCGGCGTGCACGTGCGCGGCCGCCATCGCCTCGGAGCCCGCCTTGTTGAGCTCCATCATGGACGCGATGACGGGGCGCATGCCCTCGTCGTCCTCGAGGCCGGCCCGGAACGCCGAGTTCATGATCCCCGAGCCGAGGACCTTCGTGTAGAACAGCGCGTCGCCCGGCTGTGCGCCGCCGTTGCGCACGATGCGGTCGGGGTGCACGGTGCCGAACACCGACAGGCCGTACTTCGGCTCGTCGTCCTCGATGGAGTGGCCGCCCACCACGAACGCGCCCGCCTCGCGCACCTTGTCGGCGCCGCCGCGCAGCACGTCGGCCACCACGTCGGTGCCCAGGCTGCACGGGAACGCGAGGATGTTGAGCGCCGTCAGAGGCTTCGCCCCCATGGCGAACACGTCGGACAGCGCATTCGCCGCGGCGATGGCGCCGAACTCGTAGGGGTCGTCCACCACCGGGGTGAAGAAATCGAGCGTCAGCACCGCGGCCGTGTCGTCGTTCAGACGGTAGACGGCGGCGTCGTCGGACGTGTCGAAGCCCAGCAGCAAATCTGCGTCGGGCGGCGGCGCGATGTCCTTCAGTATCTCTTCGAGGTCTCCCGGACCCCACTTCGCCGCTCAACCGCCCTTCTCGGTAAGGCGGGTGAGACGAATGCGCTCTGTCTCGCTCATGGGACTCCTTTCGCATGCGACGAATCGGTCGTTTCTCGCAGTATAGCAGTCCGTCCCGTCGGCCGTTCGTCCCGCCTCCAAGGCGTCATGCATCCCGTCTTCGGCGCCGTACCCGGATCGCGCTGGCCGTTCGCCGGAACCGCCTATGCCGTTCGCAGCCGGAAAGCGACCGTTCGTTTTGCCTCTTCAAGGGGAAGTATGACGTTTACCGAATATTCTCGAATAGATCACAGGATTTTGCGCATAAAACGGGTCGCCTCATCAGAAACTGATGATGTCGCATCCGATGGAGCTTGTTAGGATTGCGGCGGTCGAGCGGTGGAGGGCTGCCGACTCGGCCACGGCATGTATGTACCGGTACCACGAGCAGGACGACGTCTCCCATGCCCTCGGCGACGTTCTCTCGCTGGCATCGGCGCACGATTCTCAACGGACGAGAAGACGAGAAGGAAGGAGAACGAGGACATGAATCTGTCACGCAGGGGCTTTTTCAAAGCCGCCGGCGCAGCGTTCGCCACTACCATGGCGTTCGAGCTGTCCTCACAGTCGGAGGCGCTGGCCGTCGAGCCCGCAGCCGACTGGAAGCTCGTGAACACGGAGGAGTACACGAACATCTGCTGCTACTGCTCCGGCGGTTGCGGCGTGATCTGCTCCACCCGCGACGGCGAGCTGATCAACATCGAAGGCGATCCCGACCATCCGGTCAACCAGGGCGGTCTGTGCCCGAAGGGCGCCACGATGTTCCAGCTGCGCAACGTGGTGGATCCCGCCACGCGCGAGGTGATCAAGAACCCGAACCGCAGGACCCGTCCGATGGTTCGACGCCCCGGCGCCTCCGAGTGGGAGGATATCACCTGGGACGACGCCGTCGCCGAGATCGCGCGTTGGGTCAAGGACACGCGCGACGCCACGTTCGAGACGGTGTCCAACGGCATCACGGTCAACCGTTGCCACGGCATCGCCAGCTTGGGCGGCAGCCAGCAGAACTCCGAGGAAGAGTACCTCATCAACAAGATGATGCGGTCGCTAGGGGTGATAGCCATCGACAACCAGGCTCGTGTTTGACACAGCCCCACGGTTGCCGGTCTGGCAGCAACATTCGGTCGCGGTTCGATGACGAACCACTATTGCGACATGCAGAACGCCGACGTCATCTTGACGATCGGCTCCAACAACGTCGAGAACCACCCCGTTTCGTCGAAGTGGGTGCAGAGGGCGCTTGACAACGGCGCCACGTGGATCGTCGTCGATCCGCGCTACACGCGCTCGGCCGAGATGGCGGACATCTACTGTCCTATCCGCTCGGGCACCGACATCGCTTTCTACGGCGGTCTGTTCAACTACATTCTCGAGCACGACCTGTGGCAGCACGAGTACGTGCTGAACTACACGAACGCGTCCTACCTGTTGGACGAGGAGTACTCCTTCGACGTGGAGACGGGCATCTTCTCGGGCTTCGACAAGGACAGCGCCACCTACGACGCGAAGACCTGGCACTACCAGGTGGAGTCCACGAAGGAGTGGGACACCTCGGAGGGCGGCGCCTACGCCTGGGCCAAGGCCGAGGGCGTGCCCGAGTTCACGCCTCCCACCGTCGAAGTGCCGAAGCGCGACATGACCCTGCAGGACCCGATGTGCGTGTTCCAGCAGATGAAGAAGCACTATTCCCGCTACGACCTGGACACCGTGTCCGCCACGTGCGGCATGGACAAGGAGCTTTTGGAGAAGGTGTACGCCACCTACGCGGCCACCGGCGCTCCCGACAAGTCCGGTACCATCCTGTACGCGCTCGGCCAGACGCAGCACACGTACGGCGCGCAGAACTGCCGCTCCATGGGCATCCTGCAGCTTCTGCTGGGCAACGTCGGCGTGGCCGGCGGCGGCGTGAACGCGCTGCGCGGCGAGCCGAACGTGCAGGGCGCCACCGACATGGGCATGCTCGTGGCGAACCAGCCTGGCTACCTGAACTGGCCCACCGAGTACGGCACGCCGTCTCTGCGCAAATGGTGCGAGAAGGAGACGTACGCGGACGGTTACTACACCAACAAGCCGAAGTTCATCGTCTCCGCGCTGAAGGAATGGTTCGGCGACGCGGCCACGGTGGAGAACGACTACGGCTACGACTGGTGGCCGAAGGTGCCGAAGAGCCCCGACTACTCCATCATCGGCTCGTTCGAGCTGATGAGCCAGGGTATCATCAAGGGCTACTTCAACTGGGGCATGAACCCCTGCCACTCGGCGCCGAACGCGAGCAACGTGCGCCGCGCCATGGCGAACCTCGACTGGCTCGTGGTGGCCGACTGGGTGGAGACGGAGTCCGCCACCTTCTGGAAGGCCCCCGACATGAACGCCGCCGACATCGACACCACGGTGTACTTCCTGCCCGCGGCGCTGATCTACGAGAAGCCGGGCACCATCTTGAACTCTGGCCGCTGGCTGCAGTGGCGCTACCAGGCCGTCGAGCCGTGGGAAGACGCCAAGCCCGACTACGAGATCTGCGACGTGTTGTGGAAGGCCATCGTCGACCTGTACAAGAAGGAAGACGGTGTGGCTCCCGAGCCCGTCGTCAACACGAAGTGGGACTACTACGTTGACGGCAAGATCGACCCGCGCCCCGTGGCCTGGGCCCTCAACGGCTACAACTACGCCGAGGGCGGCTTCGAGAACGGCGCGCCCGATTTGCTGAGCACGTTCGCGAACCTCAAGGCCGATGGCTCCACGGCCTGCGGCATGTGGATCTACACCGGCTTCTGGGCCAACAACGACGCTCCACTCGACCCGGCCGAGCAGGCCATCGGCAGCCGCGTCGCCGACGACCCGACGGGGCTGGGTCTGCATCCCAAGTGGTCGTTCGCTTGGCCGCTCAACCGTCGCATCATCTACAACCGCGCCTCGGCGGACCTGGAAGGCAAGCCCTGGAACCCGAACCGGGTGCTGGTCGAATGGACGGGCGAGAAGTGGGTGCAGAACGACGTCGGCGACTTCGTGGCCGTGTCGAACGGCACGCCCGTGCCGCCCAACGACAAGGCGTTCATGATGCTGTGGGAGCAGAACGCGCGCCTGGAGAGCTACGGCATGGGCGACGGTCCTTTGCCCGAGCACTACGAGCCCTTCGAGAGCCCGGCGGACAACAAGCTGAACGGACGGCAGAACTCGCCGTGCGTGCGCTTCGCCGAGTTCGAGTCGGTCAAGCGCGGCGACCGCAGCCAGTACCCCATCGCGGTGACCACCTATTCGGTCACCGAGCATTGGCAGACCGGCGGCCAGACCCGCACGTGCCCGGCCCTCAACGAGGCCATGCCCGAGCAGTTCGTCGAGATGTCGGTGGAACTGGCGGCCGAAAAGGGCATCGAGAACGGCGAGCGCGTCCGCGTGTTCAACAACCGCGGGTCGGTCGAGGTCATGGCGCTGGTCACGCCTCGCTTCAAGCCGTTCAAGGTGAACGGCGAGACCGTGCACCAGGTGGGCATGACGCACCACTTCGGCTGGGCGGGCGACTTCGCCACCGGAGACATCGTCAACGACCTGCCGCCGAACGTGGGCGACCCGAACTGCTGGGTGCCCGAGTACAAGGCGTTCCTCGTCGACATCGAGAAGGCATAGGAGGGGTGAGCTATGAGTGAGAAAGCCATATTGTTCGACTCCTCCCGCTGCACCGCGTGCCGCGGCTGCCAGGTGGCCTGCAAGTGCTGGAACGGCCTGCCGTCCACCCTCGAGAAGAACGGGAACCCTTCCACGGGCTCGTACCAAAGCCCGATGGATTTGAACGGCGACACGCGCCTGCTGATCAGCTTCCATGAGGAGGCCGGCGGCGACAAGGGCGTGAAGTGGGCCTTCGGGCGCCGCTCGTGCCAGCACTGCGCCGACGCCCCCTGCGCTACCATCTGCCCTGGCGGGGCGCTGAAGAAGGACGAGGCCACCGGTTTCGTCAGCGTGGACGAGTCCAAGTGCATCGGCTGCAGGTACTGCTCCACGGCCTGCCCGTTCGACGTGCCGCAATACCACGGCGACACGAGCAAGATCAACAAGTGCACCGGATGCCTCGACCGCGTCGAGCAGGGCCTGGCTCCGGCGTGCGTGACCACCTGCCAACCGCAGGCGCTCATGTTCGGCGATCGCGAGGAGATGCTTTCCATCGCCCGGGAACGCGTGGACTACCTGCACGGCAAGGGCTATGCGGACGCCGCCTTGTACGGTGAGGACGAGGTGGGCGGCCTTCACGTGATCCAGGTGCTGAAGCACGGCGTGGAAGCGCACGGCCAGGTCGTCGACCCGCAGGTCAACCCGATGGTCGGCCTGACCCAGATCATGAAGCCGGTCACGGGCGCCGTCACGGGCCTCACGGTTGCCGGCTTGGCGGCCATGTTCGTGCTGGGCATCGGCTACAAGCGCGACAAGCTGGCGTACAACCCCGAGACGGACGACACGATCTCCGTCGACACCGGAGAGGTCGTCAAGCACGGCGACGGCCAGGACGAGGAGACGGTGATGGAGCATATCACCGAGAACCTTCCGGGCAAGAAGGGAGGCAACCGATGAGCAAGGGACCCGTCAAGGTTTCCGCTGAGGAAGCCGCCAAGAACCAGGCGTTCTTGGCAAGCATGGCAGCCAGCGGCAAGGAACGCTACATCAAGCGCCACTCGCTGCAGGCGCGCTTGACGCACGGCATCACCATCGCGGCGTGCATCCTGCTGTGCATCTCCGGCCTGTTCGTGTTCGTTCCGGCCCTCGCGGCCGCTGTCGGCGCGGACACGGTGTTCGCCATTCGCATGTCGCATCGCATCATCGGCGTCGTGTTCGTCGCGGTGCCGCTGATCAGCGCCCTGCTGGCTCCGAAGGGCGTGGCGCACATCTTCAAGAACCTGTTCGATCGTTGGGATTCCGACGACAAGAAGTGGATGATGCTGTTCTTCCCGTACCTGTTCATGGCCAAGTGGATCCACATGCCCGACCAGCGCGAGGTCAAGAGCGGCCAGCGTTTCGCCGACGGCATGCTGTGGTTCGCCGGAGCGCTCATGGGCATCACGGGCATCATCCTTCTGCTGGGCACGACGCTGTTCGATTTCGGTGCGGGCGTGCACGGCGTGACCCTGTTCCTGCACGACATAGGCTTTCTGCTGATCGCGGTGTTCGGCCTGGCGCACATCTTCCTGGGCGCCGGCATCTTCCAGCCGTACCGCGGCACGGCGAAGCTCATGTTCGGCGACGGCACGGTGTCCGAGTCCGACGCCCTGTACCACTGGGGCCACTGGGCCCGCAAGGAGATCGCCACGGGCGAGAACGTGGTGGAGAAGGCGAAGTAAAAGCGCGGCGACCCGTTCGTGGGGGGGGGGGCGG
>NZ_WWRZ01000006.1:350956-473875 GCF_009875595.1 Eggerthella sp. BIOML-A1
TCGCGGCGGCACGAACGCCGGGTGGGTAACCCGACCGGACGCTCCCGGGTTGTCATCCTGAGCGGAGCGCGAAGCGCGGAGTCGAAGGATCACGCGCGGCGCCAAGCTGGAAGCGCCGCGGCTATCGCCGCGCGTGATCCTTCGACTCCGGCCTGCGCTCAGGATGACAAAAAGGGCGTTCCGCCCGTTCAGATAGGAAAGGAATCCATGAACCTCAAAGCGATCGATGCGGCCATCGCCGCGTACCGTACGAACCTCGACGAGAGCGACGTCTCGCGGCTCGCGTTCTTCCGCGAGCTGTGGGGGGTTCAGGCCGAGGCGGCCTCCCATGTTGATCTCGGCTACGAAGTGCCCGACGCCGATAGCCTGAAAACGTGGGCGCGCCACGGGGAGCCGGTGCTCTCCCATGCTCCGGTGAAGATCGAGGCCGCCGCGTTGGCGGGCGCGATGGAGCGGCTGGCCGAAGTGCTGGCTGCGCGCGGCGGGTTCGCGGCGTCGACGAGCGAGGCGCTCTCGCGCACGAGCTGGGAGCGCATGGTCGCCGCAAGCGACCTCGCGCTCGCCGGCTGCAACCCGGCTGCCTATGTGGAGTCGTTCGTCGAGCTGCTCGAGGACGACGGCATGGACGAGGACGCGGCCCGCATCGGCGCGATGGCGGCGGCGCTGGCCCTGCGCGCGTTTCTAGAGGGTCCGGCGACGGCCGTCGAGCGGGCGCGTCGGGAGGCGGGTGCCGACGAGCCGCATAGCGTGCGCTGCCCCGTGTGCGGCGGCGAAGCTGCGGTGGCGCAGGTGAGCGGCGCGCCTGCGGGGCAGGGACGCGCCAAGCGCCTGTGGTGCGCCCAGTGCGGCTGCGCGTGGGAGTTCGAACGCGTGCGTTGCGTGCGCTGCGGCACGCAGAACCAGAGCCGTCTGCATTATTTCAATCTCGAGGGCGACGAGGCGCACCGCCTGGCCACCTGCGACGAATGCGGCGGCTACACGCGCACCGTGTACGAGGAGGACGCGCTTGCGCCGTTCTCGTTCGAAGTGGAGGACGTGGTCATGGCGAAGCTCGACCTCGTGGCGTACCAGCGCGCGGCCGCCGATGCCGCCGCGGAAGCGCAGAGGTAGGACGATGGCCATCGTAGAGCGTCCCGAGCCCGCGAAGCGCGAGTCGGCCGAGCGGCCCATCCGCATCTTCCTGAACGAGGTGCCTGTTGCCGTGAGCCAGGGAAGCCCCTTCGGGCTGTCCGAGCTGGCGGTGGGCTACCTGTTGTCCGAGGGCCTCATCGCCGATCGCGACAGCCTCGTGGAGGTGGTCGAGGTGCCCGAGGAGGCTGCGGTGTACGTGGCCAGCGGAGAGCGGGCGGAGGAAGGCTACGTGCCCCTGCACCGCGTCACGTCGGCCGGGTGCGCCCAGTCGGCGCTTCTGCGCGACGCGCGGCGCGCGGGCGAGCCCCGCGCGTTGGAGACGGCGGCGCGCTTCGACGCCGACGACTTGCTGGCGTGCATGGAGGAGCTGTGCGAGCGCAGCCCGCGCCGCAACACCGGCGCGTGCGTGCACGGCTGCGGGCTGGGCGCGGCGGGCTCGGACGAGCTGCTGCTGGTGCGCGAGGACATCGGGCGGCACAACGCCATGGACAAGCTGGTGGGGCAGGCGTGGCTCGACCGTGTGGACGTGCGCGACAAGGCGCTGTTCATCACGGGGCGCATCAGCTGCGAGATGGCCCTCAAGGCTTATCGTGCCGGTTGCCCGGTGCTGGTCAGCCGCAAGTCGGCTACCGACGAGGCCGTGCGCCGCGCCGAGGAGCTGGGCGTCACCCTCGCGTCGCACTGCCGCGACGGCCGTATCCGCGTCCTGTCGCGTTCCGAGCGCGTGACGGGGTAGGGGGATCGGCCCCTGCGGGCGATCCATCCGGTTTCGCCGTGCACGCGCCCGGTTTCGCCGTGCGCCTTGACCGCGCCCGCCGGTTGCCTTTGAATTGCCCAGACGGCGCGCGGCGCGTAGGCGCGCCCGAGCGAGAAAGGGCTTCCTTTGAGACATTCCGGGCGCGCACGGCGCGATCCGGGCGCGATGGCGCTCGTCGTGCTGCTGGCGGTGCTGCTCGCCGGGGCGGCGGCGGGGTTCGGCTATCTCGCCTGGCAACGGCAGCAGGCGGCCGATGCGGTGCGCGCGGTCGAGCGCGAGCCGCTGCCGGCGGTGGAGCGCGCCTACGACGCGCCTGCGGACGAGCCGGCGGAGAATCCTATCGACTTCGAGGCGCTGCGCCGGGAGAGCCCCGACGTCTACGCGTGGCTCTACGTGCCGAACACGAACGTCAACCTTCCCGTGCTCCAGCGGCCGGGAGACGACTTCTTCTACCTCGATCACGACCGCTACGGCGAGCCGGCCGTCGAAGGCGCGGTGTTTTCCCAGATGGCGAACGCGACCGACTTCTCCGATCCCGTCACCGTGCTGTACGGCCACAACATCGTGAACGACGCGATGTTCGCCACGTTGCATGCCTACGAGGACCCGGCGTTCTTCGCCGACAACCCCGAGCTGTACGTTTACCTGCCTGATCGCATCCTCGCCTATGAGGTGGTGGCGGCCTACGAGTACGACGACCGGCACATCCTCAACTCGTTCGACTTCTCCGACCCCGCCGTGCGGACGGGCTACTTCGCATCGGTGCTCGCGCCCGACGACCCGAAGGCGAACGTGCGCGACGGCGCGCAGCTCGATGCCGACGACCGCATCGTGCAGCTCAGCACCTGCCGCTCGGCCCTGACCAGCGACCCGGTGCGCTATATCGTCACGGCCGTGCTCGTGGGCGAGAAGCCTGCTGCGTGAGCTGCGCCCCCGCTTTCGCAACAGGCGGAGCCTCTTTCGTCGAAGGGGTCGAACGGCATGTCTCCATGCTCTAGCATGAGGTGGCTGTGGAATGCTTGCGCCTTCGGGTAGGCGCATCGACGAGAGAGGTGCTGATATGAAGAAGAAGCTGGCCGCGCTTTTGTGCGCTGCGATGCTCGCGTGCGCGCTCCCCGCGCTCGCGTGGGCCGACGAGGCGGATCAGGCGACGGCGGATCAGGCGACCGCGCAGGAGTCGGCCGCGGCCCGCTCGATCGGGCCGTGGCAGGAGAGCGCGTCGAACGAAGACGGCTCGTGCGTCCTCTCTGGCGAGACGAGGGCGTCTTCGTTCGCCGTCATCGCTACGAGCGAGACGGCCGACGACGCGCTGGACGGCATGCCGTCGTTCAGGGTCGTTGCCGAGAACGCGACCAAGAAGATCGATTTCGGCGTGGCGCTTCTCGCGGGCGGCCAGTACGCCGGTTGCAACAAGCTCGAGGTGCACGTGAAGCCGAGCGCGGGAAGCGCCGGCATCGCCAAGACGTTCGAAGTGACGAGGGCCGTCGACCAGAGCAGCTTCAACTTCACGTCCGAGATGTTCAACCTCGGCGACCAGGAAGGCGATGCCTCTTACAGCGCCGACTTCGTCATGACGCTCGTCCCCTCGAAGGCGGACGTCGACGAACCGGCCGCCGACGAGCCTGCTGCCGATACGTCGGCTGCGTTGCCGTCCGGCGCCGACACGGGCGCAACCTCGCCCAAGACCGGCATGGACGCCGGCGCGCCGGCGGGCGCCTCCTTCGGCATGCTGGCCGCCGCCGGAGTCGTGGCCTTCGCGCTGCGCCGCAAGCTCGCGAAGTAACCGATGCTCATCGTCGGGCGGGCGCGCCGCAAGGTTCGCCCGCCCGGTCGTCGAAAGGCGGCCGCATAGGCGCTTGCGCGACCTCGCCTTATACATATTCTCGCAAGTTTCTGCATAAAAGGGGTTACAAATCGGCTCCGAACCGAATATACTGCTTCCAGTCCTTTAAAAGCGGTACAGAGAGACCGACAAGGTAGAACCCCAAGCGCTCACCCGAACAAGAGCGCGACGAGTCGAAGCCTTTGTCTGTCGCGGAGGCTTTTTTCATGCCCTCGCGCAGACGCCGCCAACTCGGGGGCGACGCGGACGCCCGGCATCGCCGGAGCGGGCGCGGAACCCGGCGGAGAGCAGGTCCGTCTGTACGCACTCGACGTCAAGAAAGGGTGTGTATGAACGACGCAGGAACGGTCAAGACCGTCTGCATGGACGCAGACGAGATCGAGCGGTCGCTGACGCGCATCGCGCATCAGATCCTCGAGACCAACAAGGGCGCGGGCAACATCGCGCTCGTCGGCATCGTGACGCGCGGCGACTTGCTCGCCAAGCGCCTGGCCGAGAAGATCGAGGCCATCGAGGGCACGAAGGTGCCGCTCGGCAAGCTCGACATCAGCTTCTATCGCGACGACTTCGCGACGCATCTCTCGCCCGAGGTGCATTCCACCGACATCCTCTTCGACCTCGACGGCAAGGACGTCGTGCTCGTCGACGACGTGCTGTACACCGGCCGCACCATCCGCGCCGCGCTCGACGCGCTCATGGATATCGGCCGTCCCTCCACGGTGCAGCTGGCCGTCCTCGTGGACCGCGGCCATCGTCAGCTGCCCATCCGCGCCGACTTCGTGGGCAAGAACGTCCCGTCTTCCTCCGACGAGAACGTGCGCCTGTTCTTGGAAGAGGCGGACGGCAAGTCCGAGGTCGAGATACTGGAAATCGCTCCGGGCTCCCGCGCGGGTTCGGCACCGCTGGGAGGTGAATAGGGCATGGCCTTCAATCACAAGCATCTGATCGACATCACGGAGTACTCCGCCGACGACATCATGACCGTTCTGGAGACGGCGGTCCGTTTCAAAGAGGTCAACGAGCGCCGCATCAAGCAGGTGCCCACGCTCAAGGGCGTCACCGTGGTCAACATGTTCAACGAGCCGTCCACCCGCACGCGCTCCTCGTTCGAGATCGCCGAGAAGCGCCTGAGCGCCAACAGCCTGAACTTCGGCGGCAGCTCCACCTCCACGGTGAAGGGCGAAAGCCTCGTGGACACGGTGGAGACGCTGTGCGCCTACAAGATCGACATGATCATCGTGCGTGACAAGCACGCCGGCGTGCCCCGCAAGATCGCCGACGTCTCCGGCGCGCACGTCATCGACGCGGGCGACGGCAAGCACCAGCACCCCACGCAGGCGCTGCTGGACCTCTACTCCATCTGGGAGGTCAAGGGCGACCTGAACGGCCTCAAGGTGGGCGTCGTGGGCGACATCGGGCACTCCCGCGTGTGCGGCAGCCTGATCCCCGCGCTCAAGATCATGGGCTGCGAGGTGACGGTGGTCGCGCCGCCGACGCTGCTTCCCGCGCGCCCCGACATCCTGGGCGCCGACCGCGTGACCACGAAGCTGGACGAGGCGCTGCCCGACCTCGACGTGGTGTACATGCTGCGCATCCAGCGCGAGCGCCTCGAGGGCGCGCCGTATCCGTCGCTGCGCGAGTACAACATGCTGTACGGCCTCACGAAGGACCGCGAGCACCTCATGAAGCCCGACGCCCTCATCTGCCATCCCGGCCCCATCAACCGCGGCGTCGAACTGGATAGCTACATGGCCGACCATCCGAAGCGCTCGGTCATTCTCGATCAGGTCTATGCCGGCATCCTTACCCGCATGGCCGAAATGTACCTGCTGCTCGGAGGGAGCGAAGATGGCCTTACTGCTTAAGAACGCCCACGTGATCGACCCGCAGGTCGGTCTGAACGAAACGGCCGACATCCTCGTGCGCGACGGGAAGATCGTCGAGATCGGCCAGAACCTTGCGATGGAGAAGGGCGTCGAGCGCGACCTGGGCGGCAAGATCGTCGTTCCCGGTCTCGTGGACATCCACGTGCATCTGCGCGAGCCCGGCTACGAGCTGAAGGAGGACATCGCCTCCGGCACGCGCGCCGCGGCGCACGGCGGCTTCACGGCGGTGTGCTGCATGCCGAACACGAAGCCCGTCATCGACAACGCCGTGGGCGTGGAGTACGTGAAGGCTCGCGCGGCGGCCGTGGGCAAGTGCCGCGTGCACGTGGCCGGCTCCTGCTCGCAGGGGCTCAAGGGCGACACGCTGTCCGAGATGGGCGACATGGTGGCGCACGGCGCCGTCGCCTTCACCGACGACGGCCGCGGGGTGCAGGGCGCGGGCATGATGCGCCGCGTCATGGACTACGCCGCGCAGTTCGACCGCGTGGTGATGAGCCACTGCCAGGACGAGGACCTCGTCGGTGCCGGCCAGGTGAACGAGGGCGTCGTGTCGACGCGCCTGGGCATGCTGGGCTGGCCGGCCGAGGGCGAGGAGATCCAGATCGCCCGCGACATCGCTATCTGCCGCCTCACCGGCTGCCCGCTGCACATCCAGCACCTCACCACGGCGCGCGGCCTGGACCTGGTGCGCGCCGCCAAGGCCGAGGGCCTGCCGGTCACCTGCGAGGTCACGCCGCACCACCTGTTCCTCACCGAGGACGCCATCGGCGACGACTACAACACCTTCCTCAAGGTGAACCCGCCGCTGCGCACGGCCGAGGACGCCGCCGCGCTGGTGGAAGGCGTGAAGGACGGCACGGTGGACGCCATCGTCACCGACCACGCGCCGCACAACGACTTCGAGAAGAACGCCGAGTTCGAGCTGGCGCCCTTCGGCATGATCGGCCTGGAGACGGCGCTTTCGCTGGTCATCACGAACCTGGTTGCGCCGGGCGTCATCAGCTGGGAGCGCGCCGTCGAGCTGATGGCCGTGAACCCCCGCGAGATCCTTCGCGTCGAGCGCGTGGCCCTCGAGCCGGGCGCGACGGCCGACCTCACGGTCATCGACCCGGACGCCGCCTGGACGGTGGACGCCGCGGACTTCCAGTCCAAGGCCGTGAACTCGGGCTTCCTCGGCGCCGAGCTGACCGGCCGCGCCACCGACGTCTACGTGGGCGGCTACGCCACCATGGAGGACGGCGCCATCGTCGAGTAGGGTCGAGCCCTGCACGATCTTCGAACCACGCGGCCCCGCATCGAGCGAACGATGCGGGGCCGTTCTGCGCGATGCCCGGTGCGCCCGATGGCCATACGTGGCGTAAGAAACGCTCCGATGAGCCGACTAGGCGGCGCAGGTCGTCCGCTGCGGTTCCAGATGCCCGATTCTTCCTGCAATGTTGCGTTGCGGGGGTAGAAGAAGGGCGATCCTGAGTGCTTTTGCGCGTTTTCCCTGGTTGCAAACGCAACTGCTGGAGAATGTCCGATTGATGCGCGTTCTTTCACAACATTACGGGAAATATCGGGCATCCGGGCGGGCACTGCGTGATAAAATCATCTCCTTATCGAGCCAGTGCAGGCGCTCTTCTTTTTTGAAGCAGCCCATGGAGGAAGCCGGGCCCTCGCTTCCTAGTACCACGTCTGCAAGATCCTCGCAGCCCAGGGCAGACGAGGAGGCTCCAATGGAACCTATGCAGGTTTGCTTCTCCCATCAAACGGCTTTTCAGGTGTTGAGGGCGATCGACGCGCGGGAGCTTGCAGGGTCTGGCGACACGGCGTGGCGGCTTCCCGCTCGTGCGCCGAGTGCGCGGGAGCTCGAAGAGGTCGTCAAGCGCATTGAGAACGATCGCCCTGGGTTATCGATCGAGCGTCCCGTCCATATTCTCCTGGGAGCGGCTTCAAGATGCCGCTCCACTTCGCGTCGCGTGTCGCACGTGTGCACACGGCAGATGCGTGGGAAGCCCTTGCTCCGGCTGTCGGACGGAGTTGGCGTATGCAGTGCGCCGTTTGCCTGCGTTCAGGCGGCTCCGTCAGCGAAAAACAAGATCGATCTGCTTGAACTTGCTTACGAGCTTTGCGGAACCTATCGCACTCGGCGAACGTCGACTGCTCCTGCGTATCAGGTGCCTCCTTTGATGACGATGCGTTCTCTACGCAGCTTCGTTTCGCTCAACCCTTCCATCGCGGGCGCTCGGATCGTGGCGCGCGTCCTGCCGTACCTGGCGGATGGTTCGGCTTCTCCGAGGGAGACGAAGCAGGCGCTCGTGTTGGGCTTGCCGACATCGTACGGCGGGTACGGCTTGGGCATCCCGAGGATGAATTACGAGGTGAAGGCAATCGCAGGAGCCCGCACGACTTCCGGCAGATCGAGTTTTCGTTGCGACCTTTGCTGGCCGGATGCGAAACTCGACGTGGAGTACCAAAGCAGGGAGATGCACGAAGGGGAGGAAAGCCGTATCAGGGATTCTAGAAGGACGAACGCGTTGATGGCGATGGGCTGGACGGTCGTAGGCGTCACGAACGACGAGCTGGACAGCCTGGCTGCAACCGATGCGATAGCCGACACGATACGTCGGCTCCTGGGAAAGCGCGTGCAAGTGCGCGTGTCGGACTATCATGCTCGCAAGCTGCGGCTCCGGCGGCAGCTCGGGCTTCCGGTGGGCTACGACTAGGCCGGCCGCCGTAGGTGCGGCCTCGATGTGCGATTATCACAGGAATGTTGCGTTTGACGGGGCGTTCTCATCGACGCGGAAGAGCGCGAGACGATGATCAGGCAGTTTGCAATGATTACTTTCGATGCATGCCGATACGGTCCGAAAAAACGCAACATTGCGGGAAGAATCGCACGCGGCACGCCGCTTCTTCGGCACGCGTGCGCCGGCCGCCGACGGGATAGAACGTCCGACGGTCGGAAGCTGTGCGCGTCTTTCGGCATCGTTTCTTGTAATTGCATAAAATTACTTGAATAAGAGAAAATATTGCATTTCTAATCGATAAAACTCGTTATAGGCGTATACTACGCTTCGACCTTTAAGGGCGGTACGGAGAGACCGACAAGGTGCGCAACATACACCCTGCATCCGTGCGCCTCCCACATCAGATGGAGGCGCTTTTTTGTAGGGGCGTTGCCCGAACGGAAGGATGGAAGCTTGAGCGAGATTTCGAAGCGGTTGATGCAGGGGACGTCGAAGCCCGCGGGCGCGCCCGCGGCGCTCGTGCTGGAGGACGGCGCCGTGTTCCGCGGCACGTCGTGCGCGGCGGCGGGGGAGGTGTTCGGCGAGGTCTGTTTCAACACCTCGCTCGAGGGCTACCTCGAGGTGATAACCGACCCGTCGTACGCGGGCCAGATCGTGACGATGACGTATCCCCAGATCGGAAACTACGGCGTGAACGTGGACGACGCGCAGGCGGACGAGCCCGCCCTGCGCGGCCTCGTCGTGCGCGACCTGTGCGCGACGCCGTCGAACTGGCGCAGCGCGCAGGGTCTGCCCGACTACCTGCGCGACCACGGCGTGGTGGCCGTCGAAGGGGTGGACACCCGCGCGCTCGTGCGCCATGTGCGCGACTGCGGCGCACAACGGGCCGTGCTGTCCACCGTCGACGTGGACGAGGCCAGCCTTCTGGCGAAAGTGCGTGCGAGCGCATCCATCGTCGGGCAGAACCTGGCCTCCACGGTGTCGTGCGCGCGTCCGCGCCGCTTCTCGGCCGACGACCTGCCGGCTTCGCGGGCGTTCTCGCTCGCCGCGCCTCCCGAGCCGCGCTTCAAAGTGGTCGCCTACGACTGCGGAGCGAAGCGCTCCATCCTCGAAAACCTCGTGCGCGCCGGCTGCGACGTGACCTGCGTGCCGTGGGACACCCCGGCGCCCGAGGTGCTGGCCATGGCTCCCGACGGCGTGTTCCTGTCGAACGGCCCGGGCGACCCCGAAGCCGTCGAGGGCACGTACGCCCAGGTGGAGCAGCTGCTGGGGAAGGTGCCCGTGTTCGGCATCTGCCTGGGGCACCAGATGATCGCCAAGGCGGCGGGCGCGGATATCGAGAAGCTCAAGTTCGGCCACCGCGGCGGCAACCATCCCGTCATGAACCTGCGCACGCTCCGCGTGGAGATCACCGCGCAGAACCACGGCTTCGGCCTCGTGTTCCCCAGTTTGGGCGCGCTCGTGCCGGAGCTGTCGGCCGGCGTCTGCACGCACGAGGACGACCTGCGCTGCTGGGCGCGCCGCGGCGTCGCGCCGGTGGTGCAAAACGAGCGCTTCGGACGCATCCAGCTCACGCACGTGAACCTCAACGACGGCACGGCCGAGGGCGTCGCGTTCCTCGATATACCGGCGTTCTCCGTGCAGTACCACCCGGAAGCCTCGCCGGGTCCTACCGACGCCCATTACCTGTTCGCTGCGTTCGCGCGGTTGATGGATTCCGCCGTTCTGGCGAACGGCGGCGTTGCCGACGCTGCGGCCGCGGCTGGCACCCTATCTTGCCCTTCTGCTGCGGCTGGACGGACAGAAGTCCAGTCCAGCCTTGCATCAGGGCAATCTGGGGCACCAGCCGCGCCCTCGCTGACCTTGCCTGACCCGCGCGAATGTGCAAACTACCTCGACATCGACATCGCCGAGGATCGCCTGGCCGGCTGGTCGTTCGCCGAAGGGAAGGAGGCCTCCCATGCCTAAGCGCGAAGACATCCAAACCATCCTCGTCATCGGAAGCGGCCCCATCGTCATCGGGCAGGCGTGCGAGTTCGACTACTCGGGCGCGCAGGCCTGCAAGGTGTTGAAGGCCGACGGCTATCGCGTGGTGCTCGTGAACAGCAACCCCGCGACCATCATGACCGACCCGGGCCTGGCCGACCGCACCTACGTCGAACCCATTACCGTGGAGTTCGTCGAGCAGGTCATCGCGAAGGAGCGCCCCGACGCCCTCTTGCCCACGCTGGGCGGCCAGACCGGGCTCAACACGGCCGTCGAGCTCGCGCGCGCCGGCATCCTGGCCAAGTACGGCGTGGAGATGATCGGCTGCGACCTCGAGGCCATCGAGCGCGGCGAGGACCGCAAGCAGTTCAACGAGTGCATGGCGGAGCTTGGCATCGAGACGTCGCGCTCCGGCTACGCCTATTCCATCGCCGACGCCGAGGACATCGTGGCCGAGCTCGGCTACCCCGTGGTGCTGCGCCCCTCGTTCACGCTGGGCGGCGCGGGCGGCGGCATCGCGCACGACGCGGCCGAGCTGCACGAGATCGTGGGCCAGGGCCTGGAGCTGTCGCCGGCCGGCGAGGTGCTGGTGGAGGAGAGCATCGAGGGCTGGAAAGAGTACGAGATGGAGGTCATGCGCGACCGCGCCGGCAACGGCATCATCGTGTGCTCCATCGAGAACTTCGACGCCATGGGCGTGCACACGGGCGACTCCATCACGGTGGCGCCCGCGCAGACGCTCTCGGACGTGGAGTACCAGCGCATGCGCGCGGCGTCGCTGGCCATCCTCGAGAAGATCGGCGTGGAGACCGGCGGCTCCAACGTGCAGTTCGCCGTCAACCCGGAAAACGGCCGCATGATCGTCATAGAGATGAACCCCCGCGTGTCGCGCTCCTCGGCGCTCGCGTCGAAGGCCACGGGCTTCCCCATCGCGAAGGCGGCCGCGAAGCTGGCCGTGGGCTACACGCTCGACGAGATCGTGAACGACATCACGAAGGCCACGCCCGCCTGCTTCGAGCCGTCCATCGACTACTGCGTGGTGAAGGTGCCGCGCTTCGCGTTCGAGAAGTTCCAGGGCACAGACGACACGCTGTCCACGCGCATGAAGGCCGTCGGCGAGGTCATGGCCATCGGCCGAACGTTCGAGGAATCGCTCGGCAAGGCCATGCGTTCGCTGGAGAACGGGCGCGCGGGCCTGGGAGCCGACGGCAAAGGCGGCGAGGCCGACGCGTCCGACGAGGCGCTGGAAGACCTCGTGGCGCGTCCCACAGCCGAGCGCATCTTCTACCTGGCCGAGGCGCTGCGTCGCGGCTGGACGGTTGAGCGCGCGAGCGCGGCGAGCCGCGTGGACCCCTTCTTCGTCGCGCGCATGGCCGACATCGTGCGCGTGCAGGAGAACCTGCGCGGCATGGCGCTGGACGAACTCGATGCCGATGCGTTCCGCCTGCTCAAGCGCATGGGGCTGGCCGACGCGCAGATCGCGCGCCTCACGGGATCCGACGAGCTCACCGTGCGCACGTGCCGTAAGATGCTGGGCGTGAGGCCTGCGTTCAAGACCGTGGACACCTGCGCCGCCGAGTTCCCCAGCGCCACGGCCTACCATTACAAAACCTACGATGCCGACGAGACCGAGACGGCGCCGAAGACGCGGCGGCGCGCCATGATCCTGGGCGCGGGGCCGAACCGCATCGGCCAGGGCATCGAGTTCGACTATTGCTGCGTGCACGCCAGCTACGCTCTGCACGAGGCCGGGTTCGAGACGATCATGGTGAACTGCAACCCCGAGACGGTGTCCACCGACTACGACACGTCCGACAAGCTGTACTTCGAGCCGCTCACGTTCGAGGACGTCATGGACATCGTCGACGTCGAGCAGCCCGACGGCGTGGTGGTCACCTTCGGCGGGCAGACGCCGCTCAAGCTGGCGAACGCGCTGGCGGCGGCCGGCGTGCCCATCATGGGCACCTCGCCGGAGGCCATCGACCTGGCCGAGGACCGCGACCGCTTCGCCGCCGTCCTCGACGAGCTGGGCATCGTCTACCCGGCCGCCGGCATGGCCTCCACGTACCAAGAGGCGTGCGTCGTGGCCGACCGCATCGGCTTCCCGCTGCTCGTGCGCCCCAGCTACGTGCTGGGCGGGCGCGGCATGGGCATCGTCTACGACGGCGCCCAGCTAGAGAAATACATGGCGGAGGCCGCGAAGATCTCGCCCGACCACCCGGTGTACCTCGACCGCTTCCTCGAAGGCGCGGTGGAGGTGGACCTCGACGCGCTCTGCGACGGCGAGCAGGTGTTCGTGGGCGGCGTGCTGGAGCACATCGAGATGGCGGGCATCCATTCGGGCGACTCGGCCTGCTGCACGCCGCCGTTCGCGCTGTCCGAGGCCGTGCAGGCGCAGCTGCGCGCCATCGCGCGCCGCTTGGCGCTGCGCCTGGGCGTGGTGGGGCTCATCAATATCCAGTTCGCCATCAAAGACCAGGTCATCTACATCATCGAGGCGAACCCGCGCGCCAGCCGCACGGTGCCGTTCGCCTCGAAGGCGACGGGCGTTCCGCTGGCGAAGGTCGCCGCGCGCATCATGGCGGGGGAGAAGCTGGCCGACTTAGGGATGCCGCCCGACGACCGCCGGCTCGAGCATTTCAGCGTGAAGGAAGCCGTCATGCCCTTCGGCCGCTTCCCCGGCGCCGACACGGTGCTCGGCCCCGAGATGAAGTCCACCGGCGAGGTCATGGGCATCGCGCGCAACTTCCCGGCGGCGTTCGCGAAGACGCAGCTGGCCATCAGCTACGCGCTGCCCGAGGGCGGCACGGTGTTCGTCAGCGTGTGCGACCGCGACAAGCGCGCCATCGTGCCCATCGCTCGCGACATCGCGCGCCTGGGCTTCCAGCTCGTGGCCACGGGCGGCACGGCCCGCGCGCTGCGGGCGGCCGGCGTGGAGTGCGAGCAGGTGAGGAAGATCCACGAGGGCGAGGGCAACGTGCGCGACATGATCGCCGCCGGGGACATCGCGCTCATGATCAACACGCCGTTCGGCCACGCCACGCGCGCCGACGGCTACGAGCTGCGCCTCGAGGCCGTGAAGCACGGCGTGACCCACGTGACGAACCTCGCCGGCGCCCAAGCCATGGTGGCCGGCATGGAGGTGGCCCGCCTCGGCGGTCTCACGGCCGTGGCCCTGCAGGACCTGCCCCAATGGGGGTAAGGTAGTTGTCGAGATGAACGGCGGGCGGGACCCGGAAACCTGTCCGCTTCATCTTGCCCCAATGTTCCTTTCATGATAAGATATCTGTAAAGATATCTTGAAAGGAGGGTGCTCATGTCGTTGGTTGCAGACAAGATTACCCAGCTGTGCTCGTGGGGGACGTCGCGCGCCGTCCGCATTCCCAAAGATCTGTGCGAACGCTTGGGCGTTGATGTAGGTGCTCGGCTTTCGATGCATGTCGTCCATGACGAAAGAGGCTCGTTTTTGCTCGTTCGGCCGGAGGGTTCCGAGCATCGCCGTTGTCTCGACGTCCCGTATGTTTCGATAGACGATCTTTTCGAGGGGTACACGGGAGATTACCAACCGAGCGAATGCGATTGGGGCAAAGACGTGGGACGCGAGGTGGTTGAATGAGCCTCGAGCAGGGCGATGTGATTCTGGTTGATTTCAACCCGTCGGTCGGACATGAGCCGGCAAAGCTCCGTCCGGCCGTCGTGGTGAGCGGGTACGGGTTCAATTCGCGAGCGAATCTCGTGGCGGTTGTCCCGACGACCACGAAAGACAACGGTTATCCACTCCACGTGCCTGCTACGTGCTCGGGTCGTTCCATCGGCTTCGCATGCGTCGAGCTGCTGAGAACGATCGACGTTTGCCAACGCGGATTCGAGTATCTGGGCGTCGCAGACGACGAAACGTTGCGCTCCATCCTCGCTTCCATCAGAGGCATGTTGGAGTTGCGCTAGCGAGCGCCCTGGGCGCCGCGGTTTCAAGCTGATCGAGAGCGAGAGCATCATGGAGATCACGGGCGAGCACCTGCGCGAGGCATGCTACGAAAAGGCGATCTGCTACACTTGATGCGTTTCGCGATTCTCCATGATTCCCTGACGAGGGCAGCCGTACCAGGATCGAAAAGACGGCGCATAGCCTACGAAGGGGGTCTTCTCATGGCATGGGTCGTTCTTATCGCATCGGGCGTTCTGGAAGCGGTGTGGGCCACAGCGCTCGGGCGCGCGGAGGGGTTCACCAGGCTGGCGCCTTTGATCGTGTTCCTGGTTGCGCTGGCGTTGAGCATGGTCGGCCTGTCCTACGCCGTCAAAACGCTGCCCGCAGGCACCGCGTGCGCCGTCTGGGTGGGCTCGGCGCCTCCCTCACGGTCGCCTACGGCATGTTCTCGGGAACCGAGCCGGTCTCGGTGGCGAAGGTGCTGCTCATCGTCGGCCTCATCGCTTGCGTCATCGGCCTCAAGCTCGTGCATGACGGCTCTTGATGCTGCTTGGAAAGCAACGGACTGAAACATAGAAACGAGGGCGCATCGGCTGACGCGCCCTCGCTCGATCAGAATTCTTCCTCACGCCTTCGGGGACTTCGGCGGTCTGGCCGACCCCTGTTTGACGACGATGTCGAGCGCGCCCAGGGCGTCGAAGGCTTTCCGCGCCGCCGCTTCGACTCGAACGGCATCGAGGCTGCGCTCGTCGACGACGGCGCGCACGGCGGCCGCGTAGTCGCGCTTGCAGCGCTCGTTGAGATCGGTCCAGTCCACCTGCGCGAACCCGTCGGCTGCAGCGCGGTCGAGCGGAAGCCTGCCTTGCAGCATGAGCACGGCGATGACGGGGTAGCCAGCATAGCCTTGCCAGTACGTGGCGTTGTCGTTCGACGAGTACGTCGAGCCGTTTTCGTTCCAAGCCACGGTGTAGGTCTTCGCGCCGTTCGAGGAGGCGATCGCCGCGCGCCGCTCGTCGGGGTGCAGCGCGACGCGTCCGTCGGCGACGGCGGACCATGCTTCGTACACTTTCTCGATGGGCGGCAGCTTCTCCACGGTGCTCCTTCGGTCGCGGCATCATGTTCGGAAACAGCATGATATCAGATGGTAGAATGATCGCTGCGAATGCTGACGAACCGTCGAAGAAGGAGCGCCCGTGACGCTGTTCGGCGATCTGCACGACCTGATGAAACCTCCCGCGCTGTACGAACGCACCGATGCGGCGTTCTGGGACGACGAGCACATATCGCGCGGCATGCTGGCGGCGCATCTCGACCCCGAGTTCGAGGGGGCCAGCCGAAGCTTCGCGTTCATGGACCGCTCGGTCGACTGGATATGCGCCACCGCGCCTCCGGCGACGCATCCGCGTTTGCTCGACCTGGGCTGCGGTCCCGGATTGTACGCCGAGCGCTTCGCGCGCGCGGGCTATGCGGTGACGGGCGTCGATCTCTCGCCGCGCTCGCTCGACCATGCGCGGCGCTCCGCGAACGAGCAGGGGCTCGCCATCGACTACCGGTGCCGGAACTACCTCGAGCTCGACCTGGACGGCTCCTTCGACATCGCCGTCATGATCTACTGCGACTACGGCGCGCTCTCGTCCGACGAGCGCCGCGTCGTGCTGCGTCGCGTTCGCGAGCGGTTGCGGCCGGGCGGCGCGCTCGCGCTCGACGTGTTCTCGCGGCGCAAGCTCGAGGCCTTCGAGGAGCGCACGACGTGGGAGGAGCATCCCGCAGGAGGGTTCTGGAACGCGGGCCCGCACTTCGAGGTGCAGCGATGCCGCCGCTTCTCCGAATGCGTGTCGCTTGAGCAGATCGCGGTGATCGCGTCCGAGGGCGCGACATCCTACCATCTGTGGAACACGTACTTCACGCCCGCAACGCTCTCGGCGGAGCTCGAAGAAGCCGGCTTCGAAGCGGTGGAGCTGGTCGGCGACGCGGCGGGCGCGCCCTTCGACGACGCGAGCCTCACGATCTGCGCGGTTTCGCGCAAGTCTGCGATCGGCAAGGAAGGGCGATGACACGGATCGTGTCTTGCCGCGACGGCGCGGGTCGGCCATTCTGAAGGCCGAAAGGAGGCATGCACATGGATTTCGGAGAGAAGCTGAAAGCGCTGCGCACCGAGCGCGGCCTGACCCAGGAGCAGCTTGCCGCCAGGCTGTACGTGTCGCGCACGGCCGTGTCGAAGTGGGAGACGGGCGGCGGCTCGCCCAACCTCGACTCGCTGCAGGCCGTCGCGCGCCTGTTCGACGTGTCGGTGGACGACCTCCTGTCCACCGACGACCTCATCGTGCTCGCCCGCGACGAGCGCCGCTCGACGGCGCGCAGCAGCGGCATGCTGTCGTTCGGCCTGCTCGACGTGCTGGCCGTCGTGTTCGCGTTCATTCCGCTATACGGCGTGGACGACGGCTCGTTCGTGCGCATGGCGAACCTGGCCGACTACGGCGCGTCCGTGGATTTCGGCGCGTCGTTCGCCGTCATGGCGGCGGCCGTCGTCTCGCTCATGTTCGTGGGCGCGGTGGAGATCGTGCTGGCAGCTGCGGGCTCGCGCCGCGCGGCCCGCATCGTCGCCCTCGTCGGGTTCGCGGTGCAGGCGCTGGCCGTCGTCCTGTTCGCCTCCACCATGCAGCCCTACGCCACAACGCTCATGTTCGTGCTGCTCCTGGCGAAGGTCGTCGTCGGCTACCGTATTCTGCGCTCGTAACCCCTGGTCGGCTGCGGAGGTCACGCACCGTGTCGCCCGTGCGACGCATCGTGGCTTGCCGCCGGGAGGCGCGCGTCGTTTCATGGAGGCTCGGACCCGCAAGGGATCCGCAGCATCCGTGAGGCGAAAGGACGGTTCGATGGAAACAACCCTGATGGCCGCGTGGCTGAACGACACGTTCGCCGCGTTCGATGCGACGATCTTGGGGGCGCTGCATGCGCTCGCAGAATGTGGGGGCTTCGCGCTCACGCCCCTGTTCGAGGCGGTGAGCTTCGTAGGCGAGAAGGGCGCATGCTTCTTCGCGCTGGCCTTCGTGCTTATGGTGTTCAAACGCACGCGACGTGCCGGGACGGTCATGTTCGTCGCCATCTGCCTGGGCGCGCTCGCCACGAACATCGTGCTCAAGGACCTCGTCGCGCGGCCGCGGCCGTTCGAGTCGTCCGCGCTCTTCCTCGACTGGTGGCGCTTCGCCGGCGCCGCGCCCGAGGACGGGTTCTCGTTCCCCTCCGGGCACATGACCGCGGCCTCGGCGGCGATGGCGGCGCTCATGCTGGCGTATCGGAATTGGAAGACAGTGCTGGGCGGCTCGCTCGTCATGCTGGTCATGGGCGCTGCCCGCTGCTATCTCGTGGTGCACTATCCCACCGACGTGCTGGCCGGCCTTCTCGTGGGCGCGCTCGCGGCCGTCGCAGCGCAGCTGCTCGTGTCGTTCGCGTTCCGCCGGTACGGGGAGCGCCGATTCGCGCGGCCTCGCCACGCCTGTGCTCCCGTGCGACGCAGGCGGTAGGCCCCGCCGTTCGCTCCTTCCGTCGTCCCGGCGTGCACATTCCCTGCATTTTGGCTTGTCAGCCGCATGAAGCGCGCGCAGATGATACAATCGTCGGCCGAGAGACGAAAACGCGCGCCGCGCTCGCACGGGCGGCGGCGAAAAGTGAAAGGACGAATGTGGCACTCGTCAACGAGCGGGCCCGCATCCTCGCCAACGAGGAAGTCGGCCCGAACCTCTACCTCATGGAACTCGCGGCCTCGCATATCGCGGCGAGCATCGAGCCGGGGCAGTTCGTGCACATGAAGGTGCCGAGTATGGAGGCGCACATCCTGCGCCGCCCGTTCTCGGTGTACGCGCGCGATGCGGCGGCCGGCACGCTCGAGGTGCTCTACCAATCGGTGGGCTTCGGCACCGACCACATGACGCGCATCGAGCCCGAGCGAGCCGAGCACCTCTCCGGCGCCGAGCTCATCGGGCCGGTGGGCCGCGGGTGGCAGCCTCCCGCGAACGCGCGTCGCGCCCTCCTCGTGGGCGGCGGCGTGGGTGCTGCGCCGCTTTTCATGCTGTGCGAGAGTCTGATTAGCGCCGGCGTGCGCACTGACGTGGTGCTGGGCGCGCAGACCGAGGCGGCGCTCACGTGTCGCGGCCGCTACGAGGCGCTGCTGGACGAGCCGCCGCGCTGCGCCACCGACGACGGCAGCTTCGGACGCGAGGGCTTCTGCACCTCGCTCGTCGCCGAAGCGCTCGCGGAAGCTGCAGAAGCGGGGGAGCCGTACGACTATCTGGCCGTGTGCGGCCCCGAGCCCCTTATGAAGATCGTGGCCGGCATGGCCGCCGAGGCGGGCGTGCCCTGCGAGGTGTCCATGGAGAAGCGCATGGCCTGCGGCGTGGGAGCATGCCTGTCGTGCGTGGTGGACACGGTGGACGGCAAGCAGCGGGCCTGCGTCGACGGCCCCGTGTTCGATGCGCGGAAGGTGGTATGGTAGATGAAAATCGACGCAATTGATCCTGCGGGTGCGGCCGGCGAGGGGATCCCTCCAGTCGCTCGGCAGTCCTGCTCGCACGGACAGCCCGCCGGGCTGTCCGGCTCGTGCGGAACTCGCTTGGTGGAGGGATCCCCTCGCCGGCCTGTTCCTACTTCGGTAAACATGTGCGTCGATTTGGGCGGGTTGGAGATGAAGAACCCCGTGACGGTGGCGTCGGGCACGTTCGCCGCCGGGCGCGAGTACGGGGACTTCGTGGATGTGGCGGGCCTCGGCGCTGTCACGACGAAGGGCGTGTCGCTGAACGGGTGGGCGGGCAACGCCAGTCCCCGCATCGCCGAGACGCCTTCGGGCATGCTCAACTCCATTGGGCTTCAGAACCCCGGCGTGGCGCACTTGAAGGAATGCGATCTGCCGTGGCTGGCCGAGCGCGGCGCGACGGTCATCGTGAACGTGTCAGGCCACAGTTTCGACGAGTACGTGCAGGTGATCGAGGCGTTGGAAGACGCGCCGGTGGACGCGTACGAGGTGAACATCTCGTGCCCGAACGTGGATGCGGGCGGCATGACCATCGGCACGTGCACGGACAGCGTCGAGGCGGTCGTATCCCGGTGCCGCGCCGCCACGAAGCGCCCGCTCATCGTGAAGCTCACCCCGAACGTAACCGACGTGACCGAGATCGCGCGCGCCGCCGTGTCCGCCGGCGCCGACGCGCTGTCGCTCATCAACACGCTTCTGGGCATGGCCATCGACGCGGAGCGCCGCCGACCGCAGCTCGCGCGCGGCGTGGGCGGACTGTCGGGCCCGGCCGTGAAGCCCGTGGCGCTGCGCATGGTGTGGGAGGTTCACCAGGCCGTCGACGTGCCGCTGCTCGGCATGGGCGGCATCTCGTGCGCGATCGACGCGGTGGAGTTCATGCTGGCCGGAGCCACGGCGGTGGCCGTCGGCACCGCGAATTTCGTGAATCCGCACGCCACGGTTGAAATCATCGACGGAATGGCGCAGTATTGCGAAAGGCACGGCATCGAAGACGTGCAGCAACTGATAGGAGCTTTGGAATGGTGAGTTCGTTCGAAGAGGTGCCCGCGCGCGATCGCGTGATCGTGGCGCTCGACTGCGGCATCGAAGAGGCCTTCGACCTCGCGGACCAGCTGCAGGGCAAGGCGACGTGGATGAAGGTGGGAATGACGCTGTTCTACGCGAACGGCCCGGCCATCGTGTACGCGCTCAAGGAGCGCGGCTTCAAGGTGTTCCTCGACCTCAAGTTCCACGACATTCCGCACCAGGTGGAGGGCGCCGCGTACGCCGCGGCCGGCAGCGGGGCCGATATGCTGACCATGCACACGGTGGGCGGCGTCGACATGATGGCTGCGGCGCAGAAGGGCGCCGAGCGCGCAGCGTCCGAGTACGGTCACGATGCGCCGGCGACGCTGGGAATTACGGTTCTCACCAGCATGAACGATGCGGCTCTGGCCGAAACGGGCGTAAGCCGCGCCATGGCCGACCAGGTGGTCGTGCTGGCCGAGCAGGCCAAGCGCGCCGGCATCTCCGGCGTGGTGGCGTCTCCGAAGGAGGCTGCGCGTCTGCGCGAGATCCTGGGCCCGGACGCCTACATCGTCACGCCGGGCGTGCGCCCTGCGGGCAGCGACCGCGGCGATCAGAGCCGCGTGGCCACGCCTGCCCAGGCGTTCGCCAACGGTGCGTCGCACATCGTCATCGGGCGTCCCATCACGCAGGCGGCCGATCCGGCGGCTGCATTCGAGTCCATCGCGGCCGAGCTGTAGGCGCCCCGTCGAACTTGCGTGCGGTCTGGGAAAATGACGGTTGGGCGACGAATGGTCGACAAAGGAGCCAACTGCTTCTAGAATGTGTGACCACGCACTGAAATTTTTAGGATTTGTAGGAAAAGACAAGGTGAAGTGGGCGAATGCGTGATAGTATCACGGAATCGTTTTGGAACAGAAGGAGATAACACGATGGCTATTCCTCAACTCAGCCCTGAAGAGCGTCAGGCGGCTTTGGAAAAGGCGAAGGCGGCTCGCATCAAGCGCGCCGAGGTTCGCGATGACCTGAAGTCCGGCAAGCTCACGCTCGAGAAGGTTCTTGAAATGAAGAACGATCCGGTCGTGGGCCGTATGAAGGTTTCCACCCTCATCGAGACGCTTCCCGGCTACGGCAAGGCCAAGGCTGAGAAGATCATGAAGGAGCTCCAGATTGCCGAGAGCCGCCGTCTGCGCGGTCTGGGCGAGCGTCAGCAGACCGCCCTGCTGGAGCGCTTGGGCTAACCGCACCTATGCGCCACGGCAATCTGTTCGTCATCTCGGGGCCATCGGGTGCTGGCAAGGGCACGCTGGTGGCCCGTCTTTTGCGCGAGATCCCCGATGCTTGGGCGTCCATGTCGGTTACCACGCGCAAGCCGCGCGAGGGAGAAGTGGATGGCGTCCACTACCGCTTCGCGTCCCCTCAGGAATTCCAGGAGCTCGTCGACGAGGACGGCCTGCTGGAATGGGCGACGTACGGCGGCAACTGCTACGGCACGCCCCGCGCTACCGTCGAGGAGCACATCGCGTGCGGCGATCAGGTCATCCTGGAAATCGACGTTCAGGGAGGATTCCAGGTGCGCGACAAGTTCCCTTCGGCGCATCTCGTCTTCATCGAGCCGCCGTCGCTTGACGTGCTGGAAGCGCGCCTTCGCGGCCGCGGAACAGAGACGGAGGAGGCCATCGCCACGCGGATGGAGACGGCGCGGGTGGAGCTTTCCCGTAAAATGGAGTATGATATACGGCTGGTAAACGACGATTTGGACGAAGCTGTCCGTGCATTAGCGGGCTACGTCAACGAACAAGCCGAGAAAATACGAGGTTAACACGCATATGAGCATTATCGAACCGAAGATCGACGTCCTGTTGAACGAGACCGACAACGATCGTTTCCTGCTGTGCGCGCTCGCTTCCAAGCGCGCGCACGACATCAACGACATGATGCGCGGCCAGCGCGACCGCGCCATCCAGCTGCAGACGGCGGTCGAGATCGCGCGCGCGGCCGACAAGAAGCCGCTGTCGCTGGCTTTCAACGAAATCGCCCGCGGCGAAGTGTCGTACGATCCTAACTCCATCGACGTCAACTACCACTAAGAGATTCCGTCGGCCGTAGGCCGACGGAACTGCTCGACGCCGCGAAGCCCCGAGGCACCTCGCCTTGCCGCTCCAAGCCCTCGTCGCGTACGGAAGTACGCTTCCTCGGGCTTTCGCGGCATTGCAAGGCGCCTCGGGGCTTCTCGATGACGTGCTGCGCCAATCTGCGTGTTCGTTTCGCGCTACGCGCGATCTCTCTGCATCGAAGGATATCCATGACTGAATTCCAACGCATCTGCTTGGTCCATTACCACGAGATCGGGCTCAAGGGGCACAATCGATCGACGTTCGAGATGAGGTTGCTCAAGAACCTCGAAGCGCTGCTGAAGCCTTTCCCCGTGGTCGTTATCCATCGCATCGCGGGCCGTTTGTGCGTGTTCTTGCGCGAGGGCACCGATTGGACCACCGCGAAGGAGGCGGCCGACGTCATCGGCAAGGTGCCGGGCGTAGCGCGCGTGTCGTGCGGTTTCAAGTGCGAGCGCGACCTCGACGAGATGACGGAGGCGGCGCTCGCGGCGATGGCCGAGGCGGGCGAGTTCGACACGTTCAAGGTGGCGGCGCGGCGCAACCACACCGATTTCGCCACGGGTTCGATGGACATGAACCAGATCATCGGCTCGGCGCTGTGCGCCGCGCACCCCGAGAAGTCCGTTAAGATGAAGAAGCCCGACGTTACGGTGGGTGTCGAGGTGGTGCAGAACGCGGCGTACGTGTACGCGCGCTCGCTGCCGGGCGTGGGAGGGCTGCCGGTGGGCAGTTCGGGCCTGGTCGTGAGCCTGCTGTCGTCGGGCATCGACTCGCCGGTGGCGACGTGGAAGCTCGCACGGCGCGGCGCGGTGTGCATAGGCGTGCACTTCTCCGGACGACCTCAAACATCCGATGCCAGCGAGTACCTCGTGGACGACATCGCGCAGGTGCTGGAGCGCACGGGCTGCATCGCTCGCGTGTACACGGTGCCGTTCGGCGACTACCAGCGCGAGATCGCGCTGACCGTGCCGCCCGAGCTGCGCGTCATCATGTACCGCCGTCTCATGTTCAAGGTGGCTGAGGAGATCGCACGCCGCGAGCGCGCGGGAGCGCTGGTGACGGGAGAGAGCCTGGGTCAGGTTGCCTCGCAGACGCTCGACAACATCCGCTGCACTGACGCGGCGGTTGACCTGCCCGTCTTTCGTCCGCTCATCGGCACCGACAAGCTGGAGATCATCGCCGAAGCCGAGCGTTTGGGCTCGTTCGAGATCTCGTCGCAGGATGCGCCCGACTGCTGCACGCTGTTCATGCCGCGCAGTCCGGAGACGCATGCGAAGCTGCCCGTGGTGTTGGAAGCCGAGGCCGCGCTGCCCATCGAGCGCTGGGTGCCCGAGATCGCCGACGCCGCAGAGGTTCGCGACTACGCCTGCCCCGCCTACAAGCCGAAGAAGAAACGCGCTTCCTGAGCGCGGCCGGTTGCAGAAGCTCGCAAAAGCGGCGTCCCCGGGAGATACCTCGGGGGCGCCGCTTTCTCTTGCCCCGTTTCGTCGTCCCGAGCGAGCGCAGCTCTCGCCCTGTCATCCCGAGCACGCGAAGCGAGCGCAGGGAGGCCCCGCGAAGCGGGGACGCGAAGGATCCCGTGCGGCATCAGCTGGAAGCGCCGCGGCTGGCACCGCACGGGATCCTTCGACTCCGCGCTGCGCGCTCCGCTCAGGATGACGACCTGCGGTGCCCCGATCAGGATGACGGGCCCAGCGCAGCTTGTATTCGAGCTGACGAGAAGCGGGGTACTCCTCGCGCGCGATATGCGCGTGGGATTCGTTGGCGCGGCAGGTGGAAACCGCGTTGGATCGGCATCGACGACGTGTGGAATCGGCGTTGGAAACGCGTGGAAGGTGCGCTGGAAAACGCGGCGCGTTTCGCTGGATCTGCGCCATCGGCGCGTGAGTCGGGGTTGCTATCATGGAAGGGGAGGAATCGGCGACGGACGAGGGGGCGGCATGGGGTTTGCGGAGCAGGCGGAGTCGTGGCGGGCGAAGGCGCACCTGACCGGCGTGCGCCTGCCGGTGCTCGTGGGCGTGACGGCGCTCGCGGCCATCGTGCTCATCGCGGCGGGAGGAGCGCTGGTCAAGGCCGGAACGGCGGACGGCTTCTCGCTCTCTCGCGACGAGGGCGCGGCGACCTCCGACGGCGCCGACGAGGAAGGCGCCGCTTCCGGGGAGGCGCGAACCGTCTTCGTGCACGTGGGAGGCGCCGTGGTCGAACCGGGAGTGCGAGAGCTGGCGGAGGGCGCGCGGGTGCAGGACGCGGTGGACGCGGCCGGGGGGTTCGCCGACGGAGCCGCCCGCGACGCGCTCAACCTGGCACGCGTGCTCGCCGACGGCGAGCAGATCGTCGTGCCGTCGCAGGAGGAGGCCGTCTCGGAGCCGGGCGCGGCCGTGAACGGCGGCGATGCGGGTTCCGGGGCGGCTGCTTCGCCGACGGGCGGCAAGATCGACCTCAATCGGGCGACGGCGGCCGAGCTCGACGCGCTGCCGGGCGTGGGGCCGTCCACGGCGGAGAAGATCGTGGCCGACCGTGAGGCGAACGGCCCCTTCCGCACGGTGGAGGATCTCAAGCGCGTGTCCGGCATCGGGGACAAGAAGTTCGCCGATCTGGCCGATCTCGTATGCGTGGGATGAGGCGCGCCGCGCGGGGCAAACCGGTCGCGCTTCCTCCGCGCCCGGCGCTGCCGCCTGTGCTGGCCTGCGCGCTTTCGCTGTGGGCATCGTGCGCGGCGGTGCTGGCCGCATCCGGATCCTGGGATGCCGGCGCATGCCTCGCCGTCGGCACGGCCGGCATCGTCGCAAGCGTCGCATGCGCTTTCGCGCTATGGCGGCTACCGGCGCCGATCGCGTGGGCAGCGCTGCTGGGAGCCGCGCTCGGCATCGCGCTCGCAGGCGGGTGCGCGGCCGCGCAGCACGAGGCGCAGCTGCAAGGCGACGGCCTTTCGGGACGCTGGCGATTCGAAGTCGCAGCCGACGGCTCGCAGGGCCCTTATGGCGCAACGTGCTTCGCGCGCGCGAACCTTCCCGACATCGGAGCCGTTACGGTGCGGCTTAGGTTCGAGGAAGGCGAGGACCCTCCGCGTTACGGCGACGTGCTGGAGGCCGAAGCGACGCTCTCCGCGCCGGGCGGGTCGTCGGCGGCATACTGCTGGCGGCAGGGCGCGGTGCTCGAAGGCACGGCGCGCCGGGTCGTGAGCTGCGAGCGTGCCGACGCCCTCGGTATCTTGACAGGGCTTCGCAATCGCGCGATCGACCTGATCGCCGACGAGGGGACCGACGACGGGGCCGCGGTGCTCGCCGCGCTCGTGTGCGGATGGCGCGGCGCCCTCGAGGTAGGCGACGCGTACGCCGCCTACCAGACCAGCGGGCTCGCGCATCTCGTGGCGGTGTCGGGGGCGCACCTGTCCATCGTCGCCGGCTGCGCAGCCGCGCTCTTGCGTGCGCTGCGCGTTCCCCGGCGCGCCGGAGCCGTTCTGCAGGCGTCGTTTCTGCTGGGCTTCCTCGTGCTGGCGGCCGCGCCCCCGTCGGCCGTGCGCGCGGCCGTCATGGCGTTCGCCGGCATGTTCGCGTTCACGGCGCGGCGGCGGCCGGCGGCGCTCAGCGCGCTGGCCGTATGCATGATCGGCTGCATCGCGCTCGATCCGCGCACGGCGCTGGCGGTCTCGTTCGCGCTGTCGGCGCTCTCGACGCTCGGCATCGTACTGTTCGCAGGGCTTTTCCAGGCGTGGATCGCGCAGTGCTTCCAGCGCGCTCCGCGTCTGACGCGCGAGGCGCTCTCGCTTACCGCCGCTTCGAGCCTTGCGGCCGCGCCGCTCGCCGCATCGCTGTTCTCGCAGGTGCCGGTTGTGGCGCCGCTGGCCAACGTAGCGGCCGCGCCGCTGTTTCCCGTAGTCTGCGCCGGCGGGCTCGCGGCGGTGCTGGCATCCTTGGCCGTTCCTGCCGTCGCGCCGGCGTTGATCGGATTCGCGTCGATGGGCGCAGGCGCCCTCACTGCCGTCGTGCGCGCGCTCGCGATCGTCCCCTACGCGAGCCTGCCTGCGAGCGTGCCCCTCGCCGGGGCGCTTCTGGCGTCGGCGGCATGCGCGGCGGCGCTGTGGCTGGCGTGGCCGCGTCCGAGCCGTCGTCGCGCGTTCGGTCTGGTCGCGGCGGCGGCGTGCGTCATGATCGGGACGGTCGTCGTCGCCCCGCGCCTTTCGGGCGACGAGATCGTCATGCTGGACGTGGGGCAGGGCGACGCGTTCCTGGTGCGGAGCCGGGGGACGGCCGTCCTGATCGACACCGGCAACCAGGACAGGATGCTGCGCGAGGCGCTCGCGCGGCATGGAGCGTACCGCCTCGACGCGGTGGTGATCACCCACGGCGACGACGACCATAAAGGATCGCTCGCCTCGCTTGCGGGCGTCGTGGACGTGCGACGCGTGCTCGTCGCCCAGGACGCGCTCTCGTGCGGCTGCGAAGCGTGCGTCTCGCTCGTCGCCGACGCGCGCAAGCTCGCGGGCGACGGGGGAGTCGTCGGGCTTCGGCAGGGAGATGCGCTTCAGGTGGGCTCCTTCGACTTGCAGGCAGTGTGGCCCGAGCGGTTCTCCGACGAAGGGGGCAACGCCGACAGCCTGTGCCTTGTCGCCGATGCGGACATCGACGGCGACGGCGCATCCGACTGGCGTGCGCTTTTCACGGGAGACGCCGAGCGCGACCAGCTGCGCGCGCTCATCGACGAAGGGCTCGTGGACTCCGTCGACCTCTACAAGGTGGGCCATCACGGATCCAAGAACGCCCTCGACGACGAGGAGGCCGCCGTCCTTTCTCCTCGCATCGCGTTGGTCAGCGCAGGGGCGCGCAACCGCTACGGCCATCCGGCGCAGGACACGCTCGATCGGCTCGAGGCCGCGGGCGCACGCGTCTTCCGCACCGACGAGCAGGGAGATGTTTCGTGCAAATTGACCGTCGACCGGATCGAGGTGGAGACCCTGCGTTAGAATGAACGGCATGGCTACTCAAAAGAAACAAGAAGCTCCGCTGCTGCCCGTCTACCTTATCGTGGGCGAGGACGCGCTCAAGCGCGACACCGTGATGAAGCGCCTACGCGCGCGCCTGTCCTCGATGGGCGATCTGTCGTTCAACGCCGACGAGTTCGACGGCGAGACGGCGCAGGGCGGCGACATCGTCACGGCCTGCAACACCGTGCCGTTCGCGAGCCCCGTGCGTCTCGTGGAGGTGCGCGCGGCCGACAAGCTGAAGAAAGCCGATGCCGAACAGCTCGTGAGCTATCTCGGTTCGCCGAACGGCTCCACGGTGCTCGCGCTCGTCGCCGAGAAGCTGGCGAAGAACACGCGCCTGTACAAGGCCGTGGCCGCCTGCGGCAAGACGGCGGTTATCGATTGCGCACCGCTCAAGCGCTACGAGCTGCCCCGAACGGTGCGCTCGATGGCCGTGACCCACGGCGTCACGCTCACCGAGGGCGCAGCCGTCAAGCTCGTCGACCTCGTCGGCGAGGACACGGTGCATCTCGACAGCGAGCTCAAAAAGATCGCGCTCGCGCATCGCGGCACCGACGCGGTGAACGAGCACGAGATCGTCGACATGGTCAGCCGCACCGCCGAGGTGAAGCCTTGGGAGTTCGTCGACGCCTTTGCGGCGCGAGACGTGCGCAAGTGCCTGCTGTACCTGGGTCGTATGGATTCCGTGTCGCCCCACGCGCTGCTGGCCATGTGCACGACGCGTCTGCGCGAGCTTGTCTGCGCGCGCTCGATGGCCGATCGCGGCAATCCCCGCGGCGTGGCCGCGGCGCTCAAAGCGCCCGACTGGCGCGTGAAGAACCATGTCAACTGGGCCCGCGGCTTCACTGCCGCCGAACTGCGGCGCGCCATCATCTCTTCGCGTGACACCGAGCGCGCGATGAAGAGCGGCGCCGATCCCAGGAGCGCCTTCCTGGACTGGGTGCTGGCGGTGACGGCGAGGCGCTAGCGTTTCAGGTTGTCGTCAAAAATGCAAGCAGAACGCCAGCTCAGGATGACAGCGGGGACAATCCGCGGTTTCCGCTCAGGATAACAGCCCTCTAACGCGAAGGAGCCCCGGATTTCCGGGGCTCCTTCGCTCTTGATATGCGGACGGATCGCAGGGCGAGTGCCGTATGCGCATGGATCGTTATTCGGCGGCAGCTTCCTCGGCGCCTTCGGCAGCCTCGGCCTTGGCGGCCTCTTCGGCTTCCTTGGCCTTGCGCTTCTGAGCGGCGGCCTCTTCCTTGAGCTGCTTCTCGCGGCGCTTGGCCTTCTCTTCGGAAGCGGCCTTCATCTCGGCGAGACGGGCGGCCTTGCGCTCGGCCTTCTTGGAGCCGGTCTTCTGCTCCTTCTTGGCCGGCTTCACGTAGGCGGCGCGATCGGCGTCGGTGGCAACCGTGTTGGCCAGGGCCATGATGCCGCTCTTGCGGTTCGCAGCCTGGTTCTTGTGGATGACGCCCTTCGAGGCGGCCTTGTCCATCAGGCGGCACGCGGCGCACGCGGCGGCGTAGGCCTCGGCGCCGTTGCCGGCGGCGACGGCGTCCTTCACGCGACGGGTCGCGGTCTTGAGCTCGCTTTTGACCGCGCGGTTGCGCATGCGGGACTTCTCGTTGGTGATGATGCGCTTCTTCTGGCTTTTGATGTTCGCCATGGGTGATGTTCCTCCAATTTGCAAAACCTGTCTGATACCGTGCGTTTCCGGCGATGCGGAGCGTTTGGCGATCTCGAGAGTCGCAACTGCACGGTGACGACAGCCTCGCATGCGATCCCCTTCGGGGGAACCATGGCGCGCCCGCGCAGGCGGGCAGCCTCGATGCATGGTGAAACAGGCGGGATTTCTCTGTTTCGCGGACCAATCGGTCACCGGCACGTACGAATCTTGAAGCGCAGCCACGTCTGCAGATCGGCGATGAAACCATCGCGCGAACGTATTTGCCGGATACACAATGCGATAGAATAGCAAACGTTGAGCGCTTTTTCACGCACAAATGCAAAATCGCGCACGTTTCTCCATCAACCTGGGAAAAGGAGTCTGCCATGCACCGTTGCGACTTTCGCTTGCCCGTCCGCGTACTGGCCGCCGCCGCGCTGCCCCTCATGGGCGCTGCGACCCTCGCAGGATGCTCCGGCGCGTCCCAGCATCAGGTGATCGACCGGAACGTCGCCTGCTCCTCATGCCATTCCGACGAGAAGCCCGTCTACGAAGGAGCGACGGTGCCCTCGGAAACCGTTGAGAGCGGGTCGCGGGTGCAGGTCAAGACATCGGGAGCCGCGGTTGCCGTTGTCGCGCGACCCGTGTTCACTGCCGAGGACGGCTCGGGTTTCGTGCCTGTGATCGATTCGTCCGTCGCCTTGGACGGGGGAGAGGCGGTCGTGGAGCTGGAGGACGGCCTCTGGGCGCTGTGCCTGGACGAGGGCGACAAGGCTCGCGCCAAGCTCGTGCGCGTCGATTCCGCGAGCGATGCGACCGCTGTCGTGGAACTGTAGCGCGCGAACCCTGTCCGCAGCGCGCGAATAGGGTAGAATAGGCTCCGTTTTCCCGAAGCGCCCGCATGCGTGCGAGCGCGCGTCATTTGAAAGACAGGCTATGACCACCGATCCGAACTTCATCCGCAACTTCTCCATCATCGCGCACATCGACCATGGCAAGTCGACGCTGTCCGACCGCGTCCTCGAGCTCACGGGCACGGTGGCCAGCCGCGACATGCAGGCCCAGCTGCTCGACAGCATGGACATCGAGCGCGAGCGCGGCATCACCATCAAAAGCCAGGCCGTGCGCGTGGACTACACGGCCGACGACGGCCAGACCTACCAGTTCAACCTCATCGATACGCCCGGCCACGTCGACTTCACCTACGAGGTGAGCCGAAGCCTCGCCGCGTGCGAGGGCGCCGTGCTCGTGGTGGACGCCACCCAGGGCGTGGAGGCGCAGACCGTGGCCAACGCCATGATGGCCATGAACGCGAACCTCGACATCATCCCGCTCATCAACAAGATAGACCTTCCCGCGGCCGAGCCCGACCGCGTGCGCGAGGAGATCGAGGAGGGCCTGGCCATCCCCGCCGACGATGCGGTGCTCGCGTCCGGCAAAACGGGCGAGGGCGTGCACGATCTGCTGGAGGCCGTGGTGTACAACATTCCCGCGCCCGTCGGGGACGCCGACGCCCCCTTGCGCGCGCTCATCTTCGATTCGTACTTCGATCCGTACCGCGGCGTGGTGGCGCTCGTGCGCGTGGTGGACGGCGCCGTGAAGAAGGGCGACAGGGTGCTCATGATGGCCACCGGCACCGAGGTGCTGGTGGAAGAGGTGGGAGCGCGCCGCCCGGCCGAGACGCCGCTACCGGAGCTGTCGGTGGGCGAGGTGGGCTACCTGGTCACCGGCCTGAAGGACGTGCGCCAGGTGAAGGTGGGCGATACCATCACCGCCGTGCGCGGCGGCGTGGATGAGCCGCTGCCGGGATACCGCGACGCCAAGCCCATGGTGTACACGGGCCTGTTCCCCCTCGACGGCGACCAGTACGAGCCTCTGAAGGAGGCGCTGGAGAAGCTGTCGCTCAACGACCCGGCGCTGGCCTGGGAGCCGGAGAAGTCGCACGCGCTGGGCTTCGGCTTCCGCGTGGGCTTCTTGGGCCTGCTGCACATGGAAGTCATCAAGGAACGCCTCGAGCGCGAGTTCGGCCTCGACCTTCTGGCAACGGCGCCCAGCGTGGAGTACCACGTGTACCGCCAGGGCGGCGAGATGATCTCGCTGCACTCGCCCCAGGAGATGCCCGACCCCGGCGAGATCGAGCGCATCGAGGAACCCTATCTCAAGGCGAAGATCCTCATTCCGCCCGACTACGTGGGCGCGGTCATGGAGCTGACCACGGCACGGCGCGGCACCTTCGTCACCATGAACTATCTGTCTCCCACGACGGTGGAGATGCTGTGGGAGATCCCGTTGTCGGAGCTTATCATGGACTATTTCGATAAGCTTAAGTCGAACACGAAGGGCTACGCCTCGCTCGACTACGACTTCGACGACTACAAGCCCTCGAAGCTGGTGAAGCTGGACATACTGCTTTCGGGCAAGCCCATCGACGCGCTGTCGTTCATCGTGCACAAGGACAAGGCGTACGATCGCGGACGCGTGCTGACGGAGAAACTCAAGGAGATCATTCCGCGCCAGATGTTCGAGGTGCCCATCCAGGCAGCCATCGGCGGGCGCGTGCTGGCGCGCGAGACGGTGAAGGCGAAGCGCAAGGACGTGCTGGCGAAGTGCTACGGCGGCGACATCAGCCGCAAGCGCAAGCTGCTGGAAAAGCAGAAGGCCGGCAAGAAGCGCATGAAGAACATCGGCAACGTGGAAGTTCCGCAGGAGGCGTTCATGGCCATCCTGAAGGTGGACGACTGATGCAGATAGGTTGAGAGCATGGCACGCAAAGACGATTTCGATTGGCTGGACGACCCGTTCGACGAGAAGAAGGCCGCGAAGGACGAGATGCGCGCCGCCACGTCGGGCGGCACCAAGCTCGCGCTGGGCTGCGGCTGTTTGATCGCCGTCGTGGGCATCGTCGTGCTGCTGGGGTTCGTCTTGGTCAACATGGCCGAGATCATGGCTTCGTAGCGCCATGGAGGATATGCACGCGTTCTTCCGGAGCCGCCGTCTGCTGCTCGCCCCCATGGCGGGCGTGAGCGACGAGGCGTTCCGCACGCTCTGCCGCGAGCAGGGCGCCGACCTCACCTACACCGAGATGGTGTCGGCCAAGGGTCTTTCCTACGCGAACGAGAAGACGCGGCATCTGCTGCGCCTCGCGCCGGGGGAGGACCAGGTGGCCGTGCAGCTGTTCGGCCACGAGCCCGACACGATGGCCGCCCAAGCTGCGTGGATCGAGCGCGAGATGGGGCAGTCGCTGGCCTACCTCGACATCAACATGGGCTGTCCGGCCAGAAAGATCGTGTCGAAGGGCGACGGCTCGGCGCTCATGAAGGATCCGGCGCTGGCCGCCTCCATCGTGCGCGCGGTGCGCGCAGCGGTGAGCCGCCCCGTCACGGTGAAGTTCCGTCGAGGGTGGGCCGAGGGCGACGAAACCGCCCCCGAGTTCGCTCGGAGGATGGAGGACGCGGGCGCCTGCGCCATAGCCGTGCACGGGCGCTATGCCGAGCAGCTGTACCGCGGGCGCGCCGAGTGGGGCGCTATCGCGCGGGTGAAGGAGGCCGTGAGCGTGCCCGTCGTGGGCAACGGCGACGTGAGAAGCGGCGCCGACGCCGTGGCCATCACGGAGCGCACCGGCTGCGACGCCGTGATGATCGCGCGTGCCGCCGAGGGAAACCCTTGGCTGTTCGCCCAGGCCAAGGCTGCGCTTGCGGGTGAGCCGGAGCCTGACGGGCCAACCGTGGAAGAGCGCATCGCGCTCGCGCGCCGCCACGCGCGGCTGCTCAGCGCGCGTGAAGGCAGGAACATCGTGCGCATGCGCAAGCACGCCATGTGGTACCTGGCGGGCCTTCCCGGCGCCGCCGCCGCGCGCGGCAAGATCAACGGCTGCGTGTCCGTGGAGGATTTCGACGAAGTGTTCGACGAGCTGCTGGCGTGCGCGCGCGAGCATGCCGCCGCCCACGAGTGAGGGGAGGGACGCCCATGCCGCACGATCCGTACAAGGCGCTGTACCTGCATCTTCCGTTCTGCGTGAAGCGGTGCGCCTACTGCGACTTCGCCACGGCGGCCGTGCCCGCCGGCGCGCCCGAAATCGAAGCGTACGTGGAGGATCTCAGCCTTCAGATCCGCCGCAAGGCTAAGGAGGGCGAGCTGGGGGCGGTCGAGACGGTGTACCTCGGCGGCGGCACGCCCAGCCATGTGGGGCTGGCGGGCCTGTCGATGCTGCTGTACACGCTGTCGCTGTCGATGCACCTCACCGACGAGGTAGAATGCACGATGGAGGCGAATCCCGAGAGCCTCACCGAGCGTATGGTGCGCGACATCTGGGCGCTCGGCGTGAACCGTCTGTCCATCGGCGTGCAGAGCTTCGACGACGACGTTCTGCGCACGCTCGGCCGCGCGCATTCCTCCGATGACGCCCGCCGCGCCATCGAGGCGGCGCGCACCCGGTTCGAGAACGTGAGCGTCGATCTCATGTGCGGCATCCCCGGCCAGAGCGCGGAGAGCTTCGAGGCGAGCGCGCGCGAGGCCGTGCGCCTCGGCGCGACGCACGTGAGCGTGTACCCGCTCACCGTCGAGCCGCACACGCCCTTCGACGCCGCGGTGCTGGCGGGCGAGCTGGAGGAGCCCGACGACGACGTGGAGGCCGCGCACATGCAGATCGCCGCGCGCGTGCTGGATTCGGAGGGCTTCGAGCGCTACGAGGTGGCCAGCTACGCCCGCCCCGGCTTTGCATGCCGCCACAACATCGCGTACTGGACGGGCGTGCCCTACCTGGGTCTCGGCCGTTCGGCCGCCACGATGACGCAGAACGCGCAGCGTCGCATGCGGGTGAAGGACGGCCAGGTGACCGACGACCTCGACTCGCGCCAGATGGTCGCCGAGGACCTCATGCTGGGCATGCGCATGACCGCGGGCGTGTCCGACGAGCACGCCGCCCGCGCCGCGGAGTTGCTGCCCGAGGCGACGACGGTGCTGGCCGACTTGGAGCGGCAGGGGCTCGTCGAGCACGAAGGCGGCCGCTGGCGGCCCACCGAGCGCGGTTGGCTCTGCGGCAACGAGCTGTACGGCGCCCTGTTCGATCTGGCCGACTGACACGCGCGCTCCTTGTGCGTCTCCCGTCGAGTTTCTCCATAATTTCCGCCTGTTGTTAGCACTCTCGGCTTTCGGCTGCTAATATGATGCGTTACTATGGTTCAGGTAAGCCGACTGGCGAGAGAGGTAGGTGGAGGAGCGTGCTTTCGGATCGAAGGCAACGGGTGCTGAGCGCCCTCATCGAAGAATACGTCGCGCGCGCCCTACCCGTGGGGTCGCGCACGTTGACGGAGCGCTACCAGTTGGGCGTCAGCCCGGCCACGGTGCGCAACGAGCTGTCCGTCCTCGAGGACGGCGGCTACATCACGCAGCCGCACACGTCCGCCGGGCGCATTCCGACCGACTTCGGCTACCGTGCGTTCGTCGACAACCTGCTGGCGTCCGATCTTGCCGGCGACGACGAGCGCTACCGGCCTGTGGTGGACCAGCTGCGCCGCAGCGCAAGCGAGCTGGACGCGCTTCTGGAGCAGACGTCGTCGGCTCTCACGCGCCTTACCGACTGCCTGTCCATCGTGCTGGCTCCGTCGGTGCTGAACCTGCACATCAAGCAGCTGTCCCTCATCTCGCTGTCGCCGTACCGCGCCCTCGTGGTGTTGGTCACCGAGGACGGCCAGGTGTTCAACCGCCAGATGGACTTCGCCGAGGAGGTGTCGCCCGACGAGCTGGCGCGCGTGCAGCGCTTCCTCGCCGAGGTGATGGGCGGCAAGTCGCTGCAGGAGATCGAGGACGGCCTGGGCGAGGGCATGGCGGAGGCGTTCCGCGACCCGCTCGTGCGCATGGCGTTGGACGAGGTGCTGTCGTGCTTGCAGGAAGGCGACGCGTCGCGCACGCATCGCCTCGGCGTGAGCTCGCTTCTGACGAAGCCCGAGTTCAGCCAGTCCCAGGCGCTGCTGCCCGTCATGCAGGTGCTCGAGGACGACACGGTGCTGCTGCAGATCCTCGACGACGCCGCCCGGCAGGGCTCGGGCGCGCCCAGCGTGCGCATCGGGCGCGAGAACGACGCGGCCGCGCTGGCGGGCGTGTCGGTGGTGGCCAGCCGCTACGGGCGAGGCGCGTCGGCGGGGGTCGTCGCCGTGGTGGGTCCCACGCGCATGGATTATTCCAAGGTTATACAGGCGGTGCGCATCGCAAGCGCGGCGCTGGAGGACGTGTAAACGACATGGGAGGCGGCGCGTCCTGCGCCGTCTATGAGGAAAGGTAACGAGCGTACAATGGCGAAGGATCTGTACGAAGTTCTGGGCGTGTCCCGCGAGGCGACCGAAGACGAGATCAAGAAGGCGTTCCGTCGGCGCGCGCGCGAGCTTCACCCGGACGTGAACAAGGCGCCCGATGCCGAGGACCAGTTCAAAGAGCTGAACGAGGCCTACGACGTGCTGTCCGACGCGCAGAAGCGCAGCGCATACGATCGCTTCGGCACGGTTCCCGGCGCGGCCGGCGGCGGCAGCCCCTACGGAGGCGGCGGCTACGTCGACTTCGAGGACCTGTTCGGCGGCGGATTCGGCATGGGCGACATCTTCAGCTCCTTCTTCGGCGGGCAGGCCGCCGGCCGCGCGCCTATGCGCAAGGAAGGTCGTGACATGGGCGTGGGCCTGCGCCTGACGCTGGAGGAAGTGGCCGCGGGCGCCAAGAAGGAGATCGTGTACGATCGCCTGGCGCCGTGCCCCGACTGCGAAGGGTCGGGCCTCGGCCCCGACGGCCGCGAGATCACCTGCCCCGATTGCCACGGCCAAGGCCGCGTGGTCACCATCCAGCACACCTTCCTCGGCGACATGCAGACGGCCACCACGTGCAAGACCTGCGGCGGCACCGGCCACACCATCGAGAACCCGTGCCCCGAGTGCGAGGGGCAGGGCCGCGTGCCCGACCGCCAGCGCGTTACCGTCGAGGTGCCCGTGGGCATTCGCGACGCCCAGCAGCTGCGCCTGTCCGGTTTCGGCGAGGCCGGCATGCACGGCGCCCGCCCGGGCGACCTCATCGTTACGTGCCGCATCCAGCCGCACGAGTTCTTCGAGCGCGACGGCGACAACCTGCATGCGCGCGCGAACGTTTCCATCGTACAGGCCACCCTCGGCGCCGAGATCGAGATCGACGGCATCTTCGAGGACGAGAAGGTGCAGGTGCGCATTCCCGAAGGCTGCCAGAACGAGCAGGTGGTTCGCGTGAAGGGCTTCGGCATGCCGAAGTTCCGCAGCGAGTCGCGCGGCGACATGTACGTGCACGTGAACGTCGTGGTGCCCAAGAAGGTGACGAAGAAGCAGCGCGAGCTGCTGGAGAAGCTGGCCGAGGAGCTGGGCGAGGACGTGGCCGACGAGCGCACCCCGCTTCAGAAGCTCCGCGACGCGTTCAACTAGCGGGTCGCCATGTCCCTGCAGCATTTCTACCTGCACGACCAGGTGCTTGCCGACGAGGGGGCGCCGTCTTTCCCGCTGCGTTTGTCGCCGGACGACGCGAAGCACGCTCGCGTGCTGCGGCTTGCGCCGGGCGAGCATATCGCGGTGGTGGACGCCGCGCAGGACTACTTCGAGTGCGAGATCACCGCTTTCGACGATGCGGTCCCGGTGGTGCGCATCGCGCAGCGCCTCGACGACGAGGAGCGCCCCCTCGTGATGCTCGTGCAGGGCCTGGCCAAGGGCGACAAGATGGAGACGGTGATCCGACACGCCACCGAGCTGGGCGTTTCGGCGTTCGTTCCGATGTCGTGCGAGCGCTCCATCGTGAGGCTCGATGCGAAGAAGGCCGCGGCGAGGACGCAGCGATGGCGCGCCATCGCGAAGAGCGCGGCCATGCAGTCCGGCCAGCGCGCGTGTCCCGAGGTGGGCGAGCCGATGGCGCTGGCGGATGTGTGCGCCTTCTTGGCGCACGCCACCGCCGTGCTGGTGTGCTGGGAGGAGGCGCCGCTGGACGCGCGCATCGAGAAGGCGCTCGAGCGCGGCCTCCGGCTCGACCGCGCGCTTCCCGAGAACGCGCGCATCGCCGTGGTGGTGGGCCCCGAAGGGGGCCTTTCGCGAAGCGAGGCGGACGCGCTTCTGGCCTGCAACCCGCGTGCGTCGCTCGTGTCGCTGGGCTCGTCCATCCTGCGAACCGAGACGGCCGGCATCGTGGCTCCTGCGCTCGTCCTGCACGAGCTGGGCCGCATGATGCACGACGCGCGCGAAGCGCAGGAACGCACGTCCGCCCATGTCGAAAGCCGTCGCGAGGAAGCCGGGGACGCGTGCGAGGCAGGCGGGCAATCGTGAATTTCGCCGTCGTCAACCTGGGATGCAAGGTGAACCGCGTGGAGTCGGACGATGCGGCGGCGCGCCTCGCCCTGCGCGGTGTCGAGACGTCCGAAGCGTCCGCCGACCTCATCGTGGTGAACACGTGCACGGTCACGGGGGAGGCCGAGAAGAAGACCCGCAAGGCCGTGCGCCGCGCCCTGCGCGCGAACGACCATGCCCGCGTGCTGGTCACCGGCTGCGCCGCCGCCATCGACGCCGCGTTCTACGAGGCGCTCGACGAGCGCGTGAGCGTGGTGGGGAAGGCCCAGCTGGCGCAGGCCATCGATGTCCTGTTCGACGAGGCGCCCTTTTCTCCCGGCGAGGACGCGCCCCTCCATATCGGATCCGGCTTCCGCACGCGCGTGGGCGTGAAGGTGCAGGACGGCTGCGACAACGCGTGCACGTACTGCATCGTGCACGTGGCGCGCGGGCGCGCGACCAGCCGTCCGGCCGACGACGTCGTGCGCGAGTGCGCGTCCTATGCCCGCGCCGGCGCGCGGGAGATCGTGCTCACGGGTATAAACCTGGGGTCGTACTGCGACGGAGGACGGCGCGACCCCTCCGCGATCAGGCTGGCCGCTCTGCTGCGACGCCTGCTCGACGAGACGGCCGACCTGCACGCGCCCGGCGAGGCCCCGGCGCGCTTCCGCGTGTCCAGTATCGAGCCGCGCGATGTGGACGATGCGCTCATCGACCTTCTGGCTTCGGCGGACGGCCGCGTCTGCCGTCATCTGCACCTGCCGTTGCAGGCGGGAAGCTCGAAGGTGCTGCGCGAGATGGCGCGCCCCTACGACGCGGAGCGTTTCGTCGCGCTCGTGGAGCGGCTCTACCGCCGGATCCCGCAGCTGGCGCTGTCCACCGACATCATCGCCGGCTTCCCCGGCGAGACCGATGCCGAGTTCCAGGAGACGCTCGACGTGGCGCGCGCCTGCCGCTTCGCGAAGATCCACGCGTTCCCGTACTCGCCGCGCATCGGGACGCCCGCCGCCGAGCGCGCCGACCAAGTGCCGCCCGCCTTCAAGGAAGCCCGCGCCGCCATGCTGCGCGCGCTGGGCGACGAGCTGCGCGCATCCGAGCGCGCCCGCCGCGCCGGAACCGTCGAGCTCGCCTTGGTGGAGGAGGGCGGCGTCGCCATGACGGAGAGCTACTTCGAGGTGCCCGCCCCCGCCGGCGCCGCCCCGGGCGCGCTGGTCGAGGTGACGCTGTAGTCGGTCGCGCATCGCCCCCGAACCGGCGCGCCAAGAGCGGGCGAGCGGCCTGTTTGCGCGAAGGATCGCCATGGGCGCGCGATGCTCAGAACGGGCTGCGTCAATCTTGGTTTAACGGCGGGGCAGTCGTTTTCCGGCACGGGAAGCTCTTCACGGAGAGCGCGTATTGGAACAGGTCGCGTATGCTCACCCCGAGTCCTCGGGCAATTTCGGAGAGCGCGTCGATGTTCGGGTTTTCGTATCTGCCATGATGGCAGCCTCTCTTGTTTTCTGAACCCCTGCGGCTGCTGGCCCTTTCTTGAATGAGGCGATTCGAAATGCCTCTGTTTTCCGATAGGCTGTATACTAGTCAGAATAGCGATTTAAAACGGGAGGCGCGAATGGGCGACGACGAGGCGCGCGAGCGGGCGCGCAGGAGGCTCGAGGAGCGCAAGGCGCGCATGCGCGGGGAAGCGCCCACCGGCCGCGATACGCACGGCGTGCATGACGCGCGCGAGCCGATAAGCTCGGGTCGTCTCCGTTCGAGCCGTCCCGGAACGGGCAATCGGCACTCGTGGGAGGCGCACGGCTCGGAGCTCCTGTTCGCCTTCTCCGAGGCTGCGACGAACCTCGTGCGCGCCGTCGGTCTCAAGCGCCTCGCGATCGCGGCCGCCGCGATCGTGCTGGTCGTCGCGCTCGTCGCGGGCGTTCGCGGCTGCATGGCCGCCGGCGCTGCGACGCAGGCGCCGGACGAGGCTGACCGGGCTCCCGTCCAGCAGCAGCCGCAGCGCGACCCCGTCGACGAGGCCAAGCTCAAGGCCGTGCTCGGCGACGATTTGGCCGCCCAGCTCGTCCAAGCGGCTTCGGCGAGCGACGACGCGGCGTGGATCGCCGCCCATCCGGACGCCTACGCCATGGACGGCGACGCGGTGCAGTACAAGCTGCTCAAGCTGGCCGCCGTCGAGCCCGAGGCCGTGCCCTTCGTGCGCACGTTCCCCGACGCCTATCCGGCCGAGAGCGCCCTTGGCACGGACGATCCCGCCTCCGGCGAGGTGCCGCGTCTCTACCAGTGGGATCAGCGCTGGGGCTCCACCGTGTACAGCTCCACGACGTTCGCGCTGACGGGATGCTGCCCCACGTCGCTTTCCATGGTGTACCAGGGCCTCACCGGCAAGGGCGATCTGTCGCCTTACGATATGGGGAAACGCGCGAGCGACGGCGGCTTTGAGACGGCGTTCGACGGCACCGACTCCTCGTTCCTCGTGAGCGAGGCAGCCTCGCTCGGCCTTTCCTGCGAGGCGCTCTCGGTCGATGCGGGCAGCGTGCGCGCGGCGCTCGAAGGCGGCGCCGTGCTCGTCTGCAACGTCGGCCCTGGAGACTTCACCGACAACGGCCACTTCTTCGTCGTCACCGGCATCGACGGCGACGGGAACCTGCGCATCAACGATCCGTACTCGGCCGAGCGCTCGAACAGAGCCTGGGACGTGGACACGGTGCTCGGCCAGACGAAGGCGCTGTGGGCCTACCGGCTGGCCTGAGGACGCGGGTGCGCGTGCGGGCAATGCGTCTTCGCCCGTAAAACACGGAAAACGACCCTGAGGCGTGTTTTCGGGGCGAAGATGCGAGGCGGGAGCGGCGCGGCCTCGAACCGCCTCGCCGTTCCCGGCAGATCTTGATCACCTGCACTATATTCCCTTGTCGGTTCGATGACATCGAAGCGCGCGCCGGCCGTGCGTGGTACAATGCCCCCATGACTGACCAAACCCAAATCACCCTCACGGCCCCCCGAAGCGTGAACATGGCGCTCATCGTCGGCCCTGCGGACGAGATCCTCCATGTCGTGCAGGATGCGTTCGCCTCGCGGATCACGGTTCGCGGCGACACGGTCGAGCTCGTCGGCGATCCGCTGGAGGTGCAGTCGCTCACGGCGCTGTTCTCGGATCTCATCAAGCTCGTGGAAGGCGGCGGCGAGCCTACGCTCGAGTACGTGCGGCACGCCATCGACCTGTTGCGCACGGCCGAGTTCAGCCCGCAGGCGCTGCGCGAGGACATCCTGCTCACGTACCGCGGCCGGGCCATCCGTCCGAAGACGGCGGGCCAGAAGCGCTACGTCGACGCCATCCGCGAGCATACCATCACGTTCGGCATCGGGCCCGCGGGCACCGGCAAGACGTACCTCGCCATGGCCATGGCCGTGGCTGCGCTCAAGCGCAAGGAGGTTGGCCGCATCATCCTCACGCGCCCCGTGGTGGAAGCGGGGGAGAGCCTGGGCTTTCTGCCCGGAACCCTCACCGAGAAGGTGGATCCCTACATCCGCCCGCTTTACGACGCGCTGTTCGACATGACCGACATGGAGCGCGCCACGCAGCTCGTCGAGAGCGGCGTCATCGAGATCGCCCCGCTCGCGTTCATGCGCGGGCGCACCCTGAACGACAGCTTCATCATCCTCGACGAGGCGCAGAACACCACGCCTGAGCAGATGAAGATGTTCCTCACGCGCCTGGGCTTCGGCTCGAAGATGGTGGTCACGGGCGACGTGACCCAGCTCGACCTGCCGCGCGGCGTCTCGGGCCTCAAAGGCGTGCGGGCCATCCTCGAGGACATCGACGATATCGCGTTCTGCGATTTCACCGGCAAGGACGTGGTTCGGCATTCCCTGGTGGCCGCCATCGTCTCGGCCTACGATCAGGCAAGCAGAAAGGCTTGAGGTATCATGGATATCCAGATCAACTACGACTACCGCAAAGAAGACCTCGAGAAGCTGCCGCTGCACGAGCTGACCCAGTTCGTGCTGGCGCGCGAGGACAAGCCCTTCAACACCGAGGTGTCCATCAGCTTCGTCACCGACGAGGCTATCGCCGAGCTCAACGAGCGCTACCGCCACAAGGAGGGCCCCACCGACGTGCTCTCCTTCGAGTGCGACGGCGTGGACGACGACCTGTCGGCCATGACGCTGGCGGAGGATCCCGTCTACGAACTGGGCGACGTGGTGATCGCCCCCGACGTGGCCAGCCGCCAGACGCGCGAGTTCGGCACCACGTTCGAGGAGGAGATCAGCTTGCTGCTCGTCCATGGCCTTCTGCACCTGTGCGGCTACGATCACATCGAAGATGACGAAGCCGAGGTCATGGAGAAGCGCGAGGCCGAGATCCTCGAAGCCTGGTCCAAGCGCTGAGATCGGGGGAGGGCTGGATTGCATGAACGCGACTGACGCCATGGGCGAAGGCGATCGCAAAGAGGGGAATCCGTCGCCGGAGGACGGTGCGGCGGACGGCGTGAGGTTCGTCCGCAACCGTGCTGACAAGGATTCGCGCGCCCGGTTCTCGCTCGGACGCGCGTTCTCGTGCGCATGGGAGGGCGTCGTCTACACTGCGCGCACGCAGCGCAACATGAAGATACATTTCGCGGTGGGCGCCGCGGCAGTGCTGCTCGGCGCCGCGCTCGGCATCGACGCGGCGTCGTGGGCGGCCATCGTCATCTGCATCGTGCTCGTGCTGGCCGCCGAATGCCTGAACACGGCCGTCGAATCGGTGGTCGACCTCGTGTCGCCCGACTACGCCGAGCTCGCCAAGCACGCGAAAGACTGCGCTGCCGGCGCAGTGCTCGTGTGCGCGCTGGGCGCGGTGGCGGTAGCCGCCGCCGTGTTCGTCCCGCGCCTTGCGGCGCTGTTCGTCTAACGCATCGGAAACATTGGAAGGCTTTTCATGGACAACATCTATCCCGCAGTCGGCGATTCGTTCAAGTCGGGGTTCGTCACGCTGGTCGGGCGCCCGAACGCGGGCAAGTCCACGCTGATCAACGCCATTATGGGCAAGAAGATCGCCATCACGTCGAACACGGCGCAGACTACGCGCCATCGCTTTCGCGCGGTGCTCACGCGCGAGGGCTTCCAGCTCATCCTCGTGGACACGCCGGGCCTGCACAAGCCGCACGACGCCCTCGGCGAGGAGCTGAACACGTCGGCGCTCAAGGCGCTCGAGGACGTGGACGTGGTCGCCTTCCTCGTGGACGCGTCGAAGCCGGTCGGCACGGGCGACGAGTGGGTGGCCGCTCAGCTCAAGCGCGCGCGCTCGAAGAAGATCCTCGTGCTGTCGAAGATCGACCTCGTGGACGGCGAGCAGCTGGACCGCCAGCGCTTCGCCGCAGCCCAGCTGGGCGATTGGGACGCCGTGGTGGAATTGTCGAGCCAGACGGGCGAGCATGTGCAGGATTTCGTCGACGAGGTGGTGGCGCTGCTGCCGCCGGGTCCGGCGTGGTTCCCGACCGATATGGAGACCGACCAGCCCATCGAGGTGGTGGTGGCCGAGTTCATCCGCGAGAAGATCCTGCGTTCGTTCCACGACGAGGTGCCCCATGCCATCGGCGTGCGCGTGGAGGAGATGGAGTACGATCGCAAGAAGGATCTCTACCGCATCTTCGCCATCGTGTACGTGGAGCGCGACAGCCAGAAGGGCATCATCATCGGGAAGAAGGGCGCGGCCATCAAGCAGATCGGCACCGAGGCGCGCCAGGACCTCGAGCAGCTGCTGGGCTGCCGCGTGTTCTTGGACCTGTCGGTGAAGGTGAAGAAGAACTGGCGCCGCGACGCGAACCAGATCCGCCGTTTCGGCTACGGCGAAGGGGCTTAAGGGCTTTGTCTGCCCGGCCGCCGGCGGCCGGAACGGCTCGGCGCTTATCGCCGATCGGCTGCGCCAACCTGGAAGCTCGCCTTTTTTCTGCAGGTATTGTCACGAAGCGTGCAAACGGGGCGTTGTCCGGCTGCGCTCGGCCCGTTTTCGGCTACAATCGTCGTATGTGCCATTTGCGCGAGGGAGTAAGCCAGCATGATCTGTCCGAACTGTCAATCTGAGAACAAAGACGGCGCGAAATTCTGCAACGATTGCGGATTTCCCCTGACCGGCCGTATGGCGGCCGTCGCCGCGGCGTCCACGAGCGATGCGACGCTGCGCTCGATCGCGGCTGACGACGGCCCCGAGGATGCGCAGGCCGGCGATTCCGATCCCGACTTCGAGGGCACGGCATCCGCCGTCGAACCCGAGTCCGCCGGGGAACCCGACGCTTCGGGCTCGCTCGATCGTTCGAGCATCCCCGCCATCGACGTGGCGGGCGTGAACGTCGACGAGAACGGCAACGCGTTCGACTTCGGCTCCATCGGAGACGACGAGGCCGCGCGCGCTGCCGACGATCTCACGCCGTTCGTGCCCCGTCGCCCCGACGAAGAGCCGATCTCCGGTCGCTCCGATTTCTCGGGCTTCGACGAATGCCTCGTCGATGCGGGCTACGTGCCCCCGAAGAAGTCGTGGGGGCCGGGCGATACCATGGAGATGCCGCGTATCGAGGGCCAGGCCGCGCCCAAGCAAAAGGAGTTCCGCGCACCTGATGCCAACCAGAAGAAGGGCGGCAAGGGCAAGATCGTGGCCATCGTGCTCGTATGTCTGCTGGCCGTCGGCGGGGCGGCCGCGGGCGTCACGTACTATCTGGAGCTATGGGGCGGCAAGATGCTGCCCGACGTCGTGGGCATGACCCAGTCCGACGCCGTCTACGTTTTGGAGTCCAAGGGCTTCGCCGTGCACGAGGAAAAGATCAAGTCCGACGACACCGAGGGCGTCGTGCTGCTGATGGATCCCGTCGCCGGCTCTCGCGAGGAGGAGGGCTCCGAAGTCACCATCCATGTTTCGGAGGCGCGCACGATCCCCGACGTCGCGGGCAAACAGCGCGACGAAGCGGCGGCTCTGCTCGAGAAGGACGGGTTCGAGAAGGTTTCCTTCGTGACCGAGAAGTCGAACGAGCGTGAAGGCCTCGTGCTGGGGATAGCCCCCGAAGCGGGGTCGAAGGCCGCTGCCGGCACTGAGATCACCGTTACCGTTGCCGTCCCCTTCACCGTGCCCGACGTGAAGGGCAAGACGTGGGACGAGGCTTCCAAGATGCTGACCGACGAAGGGTACGAACCGGTGGCGAGCTACGTCTACGACGACAGCGTGCCTGCCGGTACCGTGCTCGGTACGACGCCCGAAGCCGACGCGAAGGCCGACTCCGGCTCTACGGTCACCGTGTCGGTCGCCTTGTCGCGCGGCGCCGAGTTGGAGCAGGCGGCGCTGTCGTATCTCGGCGGTTTGCGCGATTCGGGCTCGACCGTCACGGTCGGCGGCACGGCCTATCTGGTGGAGTCGGTGGACGCCGTGAAGTACGAGGGGGGCGAGACCACGTCGTTCACCATCACGGGCAAGGCGGTGACCTCGCTCGACGGCGAGACCGTGTACGGCTCCTCCAAGCAGAAGAGCGGTGCCATCGTTTGGACGAGCGACAACGCCATCGCCAGCATCTCGTAGCGCGCGTGTCCCAGCCTACCTACGACGCGCGCGCCATCGTGCTGCGCAAGACGAAGCTCGGCGAGAGCGACCTCATCCTGACGCTGCTCGCCGAGGACGGCTCGCAGATGCGGGCCGTAGCGAAGGGCGCGCGCAAACCCGCCAGCTCGTTCGCGGCGCGCCTCGAGCTGTACTCGGTCGTCGACTTGCTCGTCGCGCGCGGGCGCAGCCTCGACATCGTGAAGGAGGCGCGGCTCGTCGAGAGCAACGAGCGTCTTCGCCGCGACATCGAGCACGCTGCCGGGGCAGCGCCCATGGCCGAACTGCTCGACCGCGTCACGCAGATGGGACTGGAGAACCCGCGGTTGTTCGCGCTCACGCGCACGGCGCTGTCCAGCCTGGGTCGGGTCGATCCCGCGCAGGTGCCGGCCGTGTGCGCGGCGCACTTGCTCAAGACGCTTGCGTTCGCGGGGTTGCGCCCCAGCCTCGATGCGTGCGTCTCCTGCGGGCGCGACGTGGAGGCGGTTCCCGAAAGCGGACTCATGGCGCTCTCGTACCAGGAGGGCGGGGCGGTATGCGCCGCATGCCGGTCGAGCGTGGAGACGGTGCTCGTCCCTGCCTCTACGGTCGCGTGGTGCCGGGCTCTGCTGAGCTCCACGTTCGCCGAGATCGAGATTCTCGAGGCGGATCCTTCCGCCGCGTTTTCCGTGCTGCGTTTCTGCCAGCAATGGGTGAGCGAGCACGTCGGGGCGAACTTGAAATCGTTGAACTTCCTGTTCACATGCGGATTGTTCTGAAAGACGCGGGCGGGACCCGCGAAGAGGAGGAGAGAGGCATGTACCGTTACACCCCGCGCGGCGTATGCTCGCGCGCGATCGATATCGACCTCGACGGCGACAAGGTGGCGCGTGTCGAGTTCGTCGGCGGCTGCGACGGCAATTTGAAGGCGGTGTCGAGGCTCATCGAGGGCATGACGGTGGAGGACGTCGCCGCGGCGCTTGAGGGCAACACGTGCGGTCGACGCGCAACTTCGTGCGCCGACCAGCTGGTGAAAGGGCTGCGCGAGGCGCGTCAAGCGGCCGTGTAGGCCCAGATCGCTCGGCATTGGCCGAGCACGGTGGCGAAGTCCCAAGCCTTTCCCGTGCGTTCGGGGCTGTTGGGGTCGCGCACGAGCAGGCGGCCCTGTTCGTCGATGCCTGCGAGCACGATGAAGTGGCCCGTGCTGGTGAAATCGCCCGGTCCCACGCTGCAAATGACGGGGGAGCCGGACAGGAGAGCGCGGCGAACGCTCTGCTCGTCTGCGGGCACTTCTTCGGCGACGAGGCCAAGCTCGGCCGCGCCTTCGGTCATGAACGTCCAGGCGGTGCCGTCGGGGGTCGCGCATCCGAGGCGCTCGGAGAACGCGCCCATGTCGGCCGGTGTCATGTCGGTGCGGCCGGTCAGCGCCACGTACGCCATGGCCATGCACGTAGGCCCGCAACCGGTGGTTCCGAAGTCGTCTTCTGCGTAGGTTCCGTCAGCCCATGCGGGATCGCGCTGGTACAGCGCGGGCACCTCGCCGGCCTGCCAAGCGCTTTTCGGCGTCGACTGCGGGCCTGCGGAGGGCGATCCGCTGGCCTGCGCGCCGTCGACGAGGCCCGTCAGGGTGCTCACCGCGTACCAACAGGCGCCTCCGAGGGCGATCAGCAGCGCCAGAACGACGGCGAGCTGCGGCAGCGATCGCGAAGGGATGCGCCGCACGTCGGATGCGGCGTGCGTGCGGCTTTCGGGAGCGCAAGCGCGGCGTATGGGCCGAGCGCGATAAACGGAGCGGTTCGGGCGAAGCCTTGCATCGAAGGAATTGGTGTACGGCACGGGGAGCCTCCTCGAAAGCGTTGGATACGGGGATAGCGAGGCGTCGTCCGGGACTGCGCCCCGGACGACCTCCGGCAGCGCTCGCGGCGCGCCGTCCTCGCCGTCAAGTATCCCTCGGGCGCGCCCCTCCCGTCCCAGAAGAAACGTCAACCGATTGCTTAAGTTTTCCTTAATCTTGCCTCGTCAGGGGCGTGATCGCGCACGGGGGCTTATACAATGGGAGAGACGGCGCGCCCGAGCGGGCGCGGACGGCCCGATGGGCCGCGGAGTGCGAGGAGGAACGCGTGGAATCGAAGATGCGCATCGCCGTATGCGACGACGAGCAGGCCATCGCCGATTTGGTGGGGCAGCTGCTTGTCGAGGCCGGGTTCGCCCCGACGGTGTTCTACGCAGCTCCCGATCTGCTGGCCTGTCAGGCGGACGATCCGTTCGACCTTGTCATCCTCGACATCATGATGCCCGGTATGGACGGGTTCGCGTGCTGTCGCGAGCTTCGGCGCACGAGCTCGGTTCCCATAATCTTCCTCACGGCGAAGGACGAGGAGGTCGACAAGGTGGTGGGCTTCGAGCTGGGTGCCGACGACTACGTGGTGAAGCCCTTCAAGCCGCGCGAGCTCGTGGCCCGCGTCCGCGCGCGCCTGCGCCGCGCTATCTCGAACGACGTCGCAAGGGAGGATGGGCCGGGTATGCTCGAATGCTGCGGCATCGCTCTCGACGAGAGCGCCTACACGGCCACGCTGCACGGCGAGGCGTTGAGCCTCACCCCGAAGGAGTTCGCCATCCTCGCCTGTCTCATGCGCGACCAGGGCCGGCCTGTGGCCTCGCGCGATCTGTTCGAGTCCGTCTGGGGCGAGATCGCCAACGCCCAGAGCAACAACACGGTGATGGTGCACATCCGGCATCTGCGCAAGAAGCTGGCTGCCGTCGACTCGTCCCAGGAGTTCGTCGAGACCGTCTGGGGCGTCGGTTACAAGCTGGGCTAAAAGGAGGAAGACATGGAGGAACCCGTACGCTCGCAGGCGCGGCTCGACCAGACGAAGCGGCTCTCGAACGCCATCCTGCGTCGCACGGTGGTGAACGTCGTGCTGTTCATCGTCGTGTACCTCGTGCTGTTCGCCGGCTTCATGACCACGCTCGGATCGGCCGTGTCGAACTTCGTCTACGAGCTGCTCGGCTACGACTACGCGCTGCACACCCTTGCGTCGAACCTGTTCCTGGTCTTGACGGCTATCGGCTTCGTCGCGGGTATCGTGCTCGTGGTGCGCTCGGGCATCAACCGGGCGCTGCGCTACTTCGACCTCTTGCTCGATTCGGTGTCCGACATCCTGGCCAAAAGCGACGGCCCGGTCATGCTGCCCGGCGAGCTTGCGCCCACCGCTATGGCGCTCAACACCATCAAGGCGACGTCCGAGCAGAACGAACGCGCTGCGAAGGCCGCCGAGGATCGCAAGAACGAGCTGGTGGTGTATCTGGCGCATGATATCAAGACGCCGCTCACCTCCATCATCGGCTATCTTACGCGGCTCGAGGAGTCTCCGGACCTGCCGCTCGAGGTGCGTGAGCGCTACACGGGCATCACGTTGGACAAGGCCTACCGGCTCGAGGAGCTGCTCGACGAGTTCTTCGAGATCACGCGCTACAACCTGCAGGCCATCCCCATCGAGCGTTCGCGCTTCGACGCCGCGCTGTTCGTGAACCAGGTGGTGGACGAGTTCTTCCCCCTGGCCGAGGGGCGGCGCCTGAACCTCGTGTACGAGGGCCCCGCCGAGCTGTCCGTGTTCGCCGACGCGGGGCGCGTGGCCCGCGTGCTGAACAACGTCATCAAGAACGCGGTGGCCTACGCCGACCCGGGCACGGACGTGAGGGTGCGCACGGGGCTCGTGACGGCCGTCGACGGCTTCGTGTGGTGGGAGCTCACGGTGAGCGACCAGGGACGCGAGCTGTCGCCGCAGCACCTCGAACGCATCTTCGAGAAGTTCTACCGCGCCGACGAGTCGCGCGGGTCGGCAGCGGGCGGCGCAGGGCTGGCGCGGGCCATCTCCCGTGAGATCGCCCGCGCCCACGGCGGCGACATCTACGCTTCGAGCGACGCGGGCCTCACGTCGTTCACCGTCTGGGTCCCCCAGGGACCCAGCGTGGCGCGCTCCTGACGGAGGCCTTCTGCAGCATGCGTCTGTCCTGATGGGGGCGCGGCTTCGAAGCGTCGGCGCTTTGTGCGGAACCTGTGGGCGCCCCGCGTCCCGCTTGCCGCGCACCGTGCTTGCCGTTACAATAGGCGGGCTGCGAAAACGCAGGCACGTTCCGCTTGGTCCGCATGTTCACCGCATGCCTACCCAGAGGGACGCGCATACGACGCGTGCAGGCCCGGGCCGGGCAGGCGCGCAGGAGGCGGCGTCCGACGAGGGCGCTGCGAACGAAAGGTGGAATAGCACATGGCCAGCAAACTCAGCATCAGCAAAGAGCGCACTGCCGAGCTCGTCAAGGAATTCGGCAAGGGCGAAGGCGATTCGGGCAGTCCCGAAGTGCAGGTGGCGATCCTCACCGAGCGCATCCGCAACCTCACCGAGCATCTCAAGGTGCACAAGAAGGACAACCACACTCGTCGAGGCCTCATGATGCTCCTCGGTAAGCGTCGCGGTCTTCTGAAGTACATCAAGAACCGCAACATCGAGGAGTACCGTACGCTCATCAAGCAGCTCGGCATCCGCGACACCATCTAGCGTATGAAAGCCCGCCTTGGCGGGCTTTTACATAGAGGCGGTCGGAAGCGCAAGGGCGCATCCGCTCGCGGCGGCGGGGGAACGGTAAGTACCCCGCGCCGAAGAAGCTGGGCGGCACTAGGGCCGTTCAGGTGAAGAGAAAGAAAGCAGCATATGGAAAAAATCGTCGAATCCTTCGAACTGTACGGGAAGCAGTACCGTTTGGAGACAGGCGAGCTCGCCAAGCAGGCGACCGGCTCGGTCGTCGTCACGCAGGGCGACACGACGGTGCTCGTTACGGCCGTCATCTCGAAGGAGGAGAAGGACTACGACTTCTTCCCCCTCACGGTCGACTTCATCGAGAAGATGTACGCGGTCGGCCGCATCCCGGGAGGCTACCTCAAGCGCGAGGCGCGTCCTTCCGACAAGGGCACGCTGACGGCCCGCATGGTGGACCGTCCCATCCGTCCCGGCTTCGCCGACGGCTTCAAGCGCGAGGTGCACGTCGTGTGCACGACGCTCGTCGTCGACAGCATCAACCCGCCCGACACCATCTGCGTCATGGGCGCCAGCGCTGCCCTCATGCTGGGCGCGGCTCCCTTCGACGGCCCCGCCGCTTGCGTGCGCATCGGCCGCGACGTGGAGACGGGCGAGTTCATCGTGAACCCCACGTTCGAGGAATCCGAGAACTCGGATCTCGAGCTGACCATCGCCGGCACGGCCGACTACATCTCCATGGTGGAGGCCGGCGCCGACGAGATCTCCGAAGAGGACATGCTGGCCGCCATGACGTTCGGCCAGGAGGCCATCGCCGCGTTCTGCGAAGCCCAGCAGCGCTTCCTCGACCGTGCGAACATCGAGCCGGTCGAGTGGCCCGTCCACGTCGCCGACCCGGCCATCGCCGAGCGCGTCGCGCCGTTCATGGCCGAGATGTCCGCCGCGTTGCGCGATGCCGACAAGCTTTCGCGCATGGGCAAGGTGGAAGAGCTCAAGGCCCGCATTAAGGAGGAGCAGTTCTCCGATGAGGAGCGCGCCGCATGGAAGGGCGACATCGCCGCCGAGCTCAAGAAGCTCGAGAAGAAGGCCATGCGCGCGATGGTCATCGAGACGGGCGAGCGCGCCGACGGCCGTCGTCCCGAGGACATCCGCCCGCTGTACATCGTGCCGGGCTACCTGCCCCGCGTGCACGGCTCGGGCCTGTTCCAGCGCGGCCAGACGCAGGCGCTCTCCGTCTGCACGCTCGGCATGCTGAACGAATGGCAGCGCCTCGACACCATCGACCCCGCCGAGGGCAAGCGCTACATGCACCAGTACAACTTCCCGCCGTACTGCACGGGCGAGACCGGCCGCATGGGCGCTCCGAAGCGCCGCGAGATCGGCCACGGCGCGCTGGCCGAGCGCGCGCTGATCCCGGTGCTTCCCAGCGAAGACGAGTTCCCCTATGCCATCCGCGTGGTGTCCGAGGTCCTCGAGTCGAACGGCTCGTCGTCCATGGCCTCCACCTGCGGTTCGACGCTGGCTCTCATGGACGCGGGCGTGCCTATCAAGGCGCCTGTTTCGGGCATCGCCATGGGCCTCATCAAGGAGGGCGACGACGTGGTCATCCTCTCCGACATCCAGGGCATCGAGGACTTCCTCGGCGACATGGACTTCAAGGTGTGCGGCACGGCGAAGGGCATCACCGCCCTGCAGATGGACAACAAGGCCCGCGGCCTGTCGGTCGACATCCTCGCTCGTGCGCTCAAGCAGGCCAGCGAAGGTCGCGCCTACATCCTAGACGCCATGCTGGAGACCATCGCCGCGCCGCGCGAGGAGCTCTCCGAGTTCGCACCGCGCATCGAGACCATCCACATCCCGGTGGACAAGATCCGCGACGTCATCGGCTCGGGCGGCAAGGTCGTCCGCGGCATCCAGGAGGAGACGGGCGCCAGCATCAACATCGAGGAGGACGGCACCATCCACATCGCCGCCATCGAGGGCCCGGCCGGCGAGGCCGCGAAGGCCATGATCCTCGGCATCGTCAAGGAGCCCGAGGTGGGCGAGACGTTCGACGGCGAGGTCGTTGGCATCAAGGACTTCGGCGCGTTCGTCAAGCTGACGCCGGGCAAGGACGGCCTGCTGCACATCTCCCGCGTTGCCAACGGCCGCGTCGGCAAGGTCGAGGACGTGCTGAACCTCGGCGACATCATCAAAGTCGAGGTGCTCGAGGTGGACCCGAAGACGGGCAAGATATCGCTCGACCGCCTCGACAAGCCGGACGCCCCCGAAAGCAGCGCTTCCAACGGCGAGCGTCGCGAGCGCGGCGATCGCAACGGCGGCCGAGACAATCGTCCGGGTCGCAGCGGACGCGAGGGCAACGGAGGCGGCAACCGCACGCCGCGCCGCCGTCACGACGCGTAAGCGGTTTTGATTCGAGCGAAGGGGCCGAACGCGGCCCCTTCGTCGTTGCGGGAGGGCGGATGGCCGACGAATCGTGCCGGCCGGGTAACGGCGGCGCAAGCGGCGTATATCCGCGTGGTAGGATGTTCGGGTACATGAAGCGAAAGGCAGGCAGCGATGATCAAGGTGGCAGTTGCGGGATGCGCGGGCCGTATGGGCAGGACCGTATGCGACGCGGTGCGCGCGGCGAACGATATGGAACTGGTGTGCGGCATCGACCCGCACAGGCCCGAGGTCGACTTCCCCGTGTACCCGACGGTGGCGGCCGCGCTCGAGTCTTGGACGGCCGATGTGCTCGTCGACTTCACCCAGCCTTCCGTCGTGGCCGACAACCTGCGCGAGGCGCTTCCCGCGGGAGTCGACTGCGTGGTGGGCACTACCGGCCTGTCGAACGAGACGTTGCAGGAGCTGGCCGCGCTCGCGCCCGACGGCACCTGTCTGTTCTACGCGCCGAACTTCACGACGGGCGCGGTGCTCATGATGGAGTTCGCCAAGGCCGCCGCGCCGTACTTCCCGGAGGCCGAGGTCATCGAGTTTCACCACTGCAACAAGAAGGACGCTCCTTCGGGCACCGCGGTGCGCACGGCGCAGATCATCGCTGAAGCGCGTGGCGGGCGCGCGAGCGAGGCTCCCGGCAAGGAGACCGAGATCGAAGGCGCCGAGGGCGCGCGCGGCGCGCTCGTGGACGGCGTGCCGGTGCATTCCGTGCGCTCGATGGGCTACGTCGCCAGCCAGGAAGTGATCTTCGGATCGCTCGGCCAGACGCTGTCCATCCGCCATGACTCATGGGACCGTACGTCGTACATGCCGGGCGTGCTGTTGGGCATTCGTAGCGTGGGCTCGTGCGACGGGCTGGTTGTAGGTTTGGAGAACTTCATGGCCTGAGGGCTCATCTCGTGGGATAATAGCCGTTCAGGCACTTGTTTTTGTATGTTGGATGCGCAAGCGGCACGGGTCGCGCGCATGGAAGGTGAGGAGTCAGAGCATGTCGCAGCCTCGGTTCGGCCGGATGATCCCGGCCATGGTCACGCCCTTCGATGAGAATCGCGAGCTCGATCTTGACAAGGCTCAGGCGCTTGCCGCGCGCCTCGTCGACGGCGGCAGCGACTCCCTCATCATCAACGGCACGACGGGGGAGAGCCCGACCGTGTTCTACCCGCAGAAGATGGAGCTGTTCCGCGCCGTGGTGGAGGCCGTGGGCGACCGCGTCCCCGTCATCGCGAACGTGGGCGACAACTGCACGGCCGACACGGTGGGCTTCGCCCGCGACGTGGCCGAGTTAGGCGTCGACGGCTTTATGTGCGTGGTGCCCTACTACAACAAGCCTCCCCAAGAGGGCATGTACCGTCACTTCCGCACCATCGCCGACGCGGTGGAGCTGCCCATCATCCTGTACAACATTCCGGGCCGCTGCGTGGTGAACATGGAAGCCGAGACCACGCTGCGCCTCGCCCACGACTGCGACAACGTCGTGGCCGTGAAGGAGGCGTCGGGCAAGATGGATCAGGTCGAGGCCATCGTCGCAGGCGCTCCGGACGGCTTCGTCGTGTACTCCGGCGACGACTCCGCCACGCTCGACGTCATGAAGCGAGGCGGCGCCGGAGTCATCTCCACCATCGGCAACGTGTCTCCCGCTCGCATGAAGGAGATCGTCGAGCTGGCGGCTGCAGGCGACTGGGAGGCCGCCGAGGCGGCCAACGAGCGCTTGATGCCGCTCATGACGGGACTGTTCGAAACGTCGAACCCCATTCTCGTCAAGGAAGCGCTCAAGCTGCTGGGCTTCCCCGTGGGCGGCGTGCGCCTGCCGCTCGTGGATGCCACGCCCGAGCAGTCCGAGCGCCTGGCCGCCACCATGCGCGAGGTGGGCGTGCTGTAGCCGTTTGCCATCCTGAGCGGAGCGCGTAGCGCGGAGTCGAAGGGTCCCGTGCGACGATAGCAGGAAGTACCCCGGCTGGCGCCGAGCGGAATCCTTCGACTCCGCACCAACGGCGCTCTGCTCAGGATGACGACATGAAGAAGGACCGAAGCGCCGCGCATCGCGGCGCATGATATAACCGCGACGTGCGGGCTTGCAGGCTCGAACGAATTTCAGCCTGCTGCGAGACCAGCCGGGATACCCGGCTCCTCGTGCATGCGCCCCCGTCGCCTGAGAAAAAAGGAACGATATGGAAGAGAAGAACCCGCGCGTCCAGCGCGGAAGCGATCGCGCACGCACGGAGAACCGCTCCGGCGGGAGCCCGCGCAGGGGAGAGAAAGCGCCCCGCGCGAACGGAAACGAGAACGGCCAGGGCAACAAGAAGACCCGCACGTACAAGCACGTGCAGCTCGAGCACAAGCGCCCGCAGCTGTCGAAGGCGGGGGAGGGCGGTCAGCGCGCTGCGTCCAACCGCGGCGACCAGAGCGCGCGACGCAACTTCGCCTCGCCGAAGAAGGATCCGAACGCCACGCTCAAGATCATCCCGCTGGGCGGTCTCGACGCCATCGGCAAGAACATGACGGTGTTCGAGTGCAAAGGCGACATGATCCTCGACGACGCCGGCCTGATGTTTCCCGACGACAACCATCCGGGCGTCGATCTCATCCTGCCCGACTACACCTACGTGCTGGAGAACGCCGACAAGCTGCGCGGCATCGTCATCACGCACGGCCACGAGGACCACACAGGAACCCTCCCGTACCTCATGAAGGACCTCGATCGCAACGTGCCCATCTACGGCACGAAGATGACGCTGGGCCTCATCGAGGGCAAGTTCGCCGAGCATAAGATCAAGAACGCCAAGCTCGTCGAGATCAAACCGGGCGACCAGATCAAGCTGGGTTGCTTCACGGCCGAGTTCTTCGCCGTGAACCACTCCATCCCGGGCGCCGTGGGCGTGTTCTTCCAGAGCCCGGCCGGAAACGTGCTGCACACGGGCGACTTCAAGCTCGATCAGACCCCCATCGACGGCGTGACCACCGACTTCGGCGCGCTGTCGAAGTTCAGCGAAATCGGCGTCGACCTCATGATGAGCGACTCCACCAACGCCCAGAACCCCAACTTCACGCCGTCGGAGGCCGAAGTCGGCAAGGAGCTGGCGAAGATCATATCGCAGGCGAAGGGTCGCGTCATCATCGCGTCGTTCGCCAGCCATATCCACCGCATGCAGCAGATCTGCGACGCCGCCGTAGCCAACGGCCGCAAGGTGGTGGTGACGGGCCGCTCGATGATCCAAAACACCGATATCGCGCGCCGCCTGGGCTATCTCAGCATCAGCGACACGGACCTCATCGACGCATACGACCTCAAGGGCATTCCGCCCGAGCAGGTGGTCATCATGTGCACGGGCAGCCAGGGCGAGCCGCTCTCGGCGCTGGCGCGCATCGCCAACGGCGAGCATCGCACCATCCAGATGGACGAAGGCGACACGGTCATCGTGTCGGCCACGCCGGTTCCAGGCAACGAGAAGGCGGTCACGCGCGTCATCAACGGCCTGGCGAAGATCGGCGCGGACGTGTACGACAAGAACCGCGCACGCGTGCACGTGTCGGGTCACGCCGGCGCCGAGGAGCTCAAGCTCGTGCTCTCCATCGTGCAGCCCAAGGCGTTCATGCCGGTGCACGGCGAGGCCACCCACCTGCGCGCGCATGCTCGTCTGGCCGAGGCGACGGGCGTGCCGACCGACAATGTTTTCATCTGCGAAAACGGCGAAAGCCTTGAGCTGACGTCGCAGGGCGTCGTTCGCGGCGAGACCGTGCAAAGCGGCATCGTGTTCGTGGACGGCCTGTCGGTGGGCGACACCTCGCAGGGCGTGCTCGACGAGCGCAACGCTTTGGGTTCGCAGGGGTTTGCGGCCATCGCCGCCGCGGTGTCGCCGAAGGGAAAGAACGTGGTGGGCAACGTGCAGATCGAAATGCACGGCATCACGGGCGGCGACGACGATTTCCTCGTGCGCGAGGCGCAGGGCACCGTGAAGAACGCGCTCGGGCGCGCTATGGGAAAGGGCGGCGGCCAGAAGGAGTGGAAGAAGGCCGGACGCGACGCCTTGCTGTCCCTCCTGTGGGAACGCACGAAAACCCGTCCCATGGTGATTGTGAACTTGCTCGAGGTTTAAGCTATAATGGCCGCATGCGCCCTCGCGGGGGCGTGCGGCCGCAGCATAGGCTGAAACAAACCCATGAAACGCAGATCAAACGCAGCATAAAGGAGTAGGGCGTGGCCCGACAGTCATCCAGCACCGCGAAGCCGAAAGCGTCTTCGGCGACGAAATCGAAGGGCAAGGCGGCCTCGCCCGCCGAAAAAAGGGCGAAGCAGGCCAAGGGCGCGCGCCCGCAGGCGACGGAGGAGCCCCGTCTGCTTGACGAGCGCACGCGTCGCGATATCACCGGCGTGGCTTTCGCCGTGCTCGCGGTCGTCCTGTTCGTGGCGGCGGTGCTGCCTACGAACGCCGTGGTCACCTCGTTCGTTTCCACGGCGCTGCACCTCTCGCTGGGTCTAGGCGCCTATCTTTTGCCGTTCCTCTTGCTGATCATCGGAGCCAGCTTCCTCGCGCGTTTCGACCGCGAACGCGTACCGGTGCGCGTGGCTGTGGGCCTTGTGATGATCTTCGTCGCCGCGCTCTCCCTGCTGGCCCTCTTCACGCCCGAATCCGCGCCCGATTCCGTCGACCGGCTGTTCCTGTCGGACGAGCTCGCCGCGCGAGGCGGCTATCTGGGCGCCGGCATCGCATGGGTTGGAATCAGCCTGTTCGGGCAAGCGGTGACGTGCATCATCATGATCGGGATAGTCCTGGCCGGGCTCGTGATCATCGGGTTCTCGGTGTCGAAGCTGGTCGAACGCGTACAGGACGCCCGTCGGGCGCTTGTCGCCGACGATGCGGACGACGACGTGCTGGCGGCTCCGCCCTACGCCCGCATGAAGCGCTCGACGGGCGCGAAGGTTCCCGTGGTGCCCACGACCGGCGAGGTTGTGGAGGCGGGTGCAACGAACGTCCTACCGCGCGCCAAGGATGCAAAGGGTCGACCGAGCAAGCCCCGTCGCGCGTCGCAGTCGCTGGTCACTCAAGCGATCGGCAACCGTGCGGCTTCTACCGAGGAAGGGGGAGGCGAGGCCCCGCAAACGCTCACGCGCAAGCTCGGCCGCAAGCACGACAAATCCGATAGCTCCCCTGCGGCTCCCAAGCCGTCCGCGAGCTCCACGCCCCTGGCCTCTCCTCGTCCGGCGGACGGTTTCGTGCTACCGCCCGCGGATCTGCTGGCCGTGTCGAAGAACTCCAAGAAGGACCGCGCTTCCGACGCCGAGCTGGCCGACACCGCGGCCTGTCTCCAGGAGACGCTCGAAAGCTTCGCTATCATGGCCGAGGTCGTTGGCTGGGTCGCCGGACCTACGGTGACGCTGTTCAAAGTCGATCTGCCCGCAGGCGTGCGCGTCAGCCGCATCACGGCGCTCGAGCAGGACATCGCGCTTGCGTTGGCAGCGCCGGGCGTGCGCATCTTCGCGCCCATCCCCGGCACGAACTACGTCGGGATCGAGGTGCCCAACCGCACGCGCCAGAGCGTGCTCTTGGGCGACGTCATCAAAGATGCGGACGAGGGCCCGCTGCAGATCGTCATCGGCAAGGACGTCGAGGGCCGCTCCATCGTCTCCGACCTCGCGAAGATGCCCCACTTGCTCATCGGCGGCACTACCGGTTCGGGCAAGTCGGTGTCAATCAACGCCATGATCATGTCCATCCTCATGCGCGCCACGCCTTCCGAGGTGCGCTTCATCATGATCGACCCGAAACGCGTGGAGTTCACGCCCTACAACGGCATCCCGCACCTGTACGTGCCCGTAGTCACCGAGCCGCGCGAGGCGGCCAGCGCGCTTTCGTGGGGCGTGGCCGAGATGGAGCGCCGCCTGAAAGTGTTCTCGAAGGTGGGTGCTCGCAACATCGGCCAGTACAACGCGAAGGTGCAGGCCGAGCTGGCCGCGCAGCAGAAAGCGATCGAAGCCGGCGAAGAGCCGCCGGCCGGCGAGCTGGGGGCCGAGCTGCCCTACCTCGTCATCATCATCGACGAGCTGGCCGACCTCATGATGAACGTGGGCAAGGAGGTGGAGTTCTCCATCAGCCGCATCGCGCAGCTCGCGCGCGCGGCCGGCATCCATCTCATCGTGGCCACGCAGCGCCCTTCCACGAACGTGGTCACGGGCCTTATCAAGGCGAACATCACGAACCGCATCTCGTTCAACGTGGCCAGCGGCATCGACAGCCGCGTCATCTTGGACACGCCGGGCGCCGAGAACCTCATCGGCCTGGGCGATCTCTTGCTGTCGAAGCCCGAGTTCGCCCGTCCCCAGCGAATCCAGGGATGCTACGTATCGGAAGACGAGATCAACGCCGTGGTGGCCATGCTCAAAGACCAGGGCGAGCCGGAGTACCATTCCGAGATCCTGCAGACGAACCTCATCACGCTGGGCGCGTCGCAACCCGACGGTTCGGGCGGCGGCGTCTCCGACGACGATCCGCTCATCTGGGAAGCGGCGGACATCGTGGTGTCGAGCGGCCTCGGATCAACCTCGAACATCCAGCGCCGCCTGAAGGTGGGCTATTCGCGCGCTGGGCGTATAATGGACATGCTGGAGGAAAAGGGCGTCGTGGGGCCGCCGAACGGCAGCAAGCCCCGCGAAGTGCTCGTAGACGCCATGGAGCTCGAGACGTTGAAGGCCTTCGAGGCGCACGACGCGGCGAACCCTGAGGAATAACGAGGTGGCCAGGTGACATTCGGAACCATATTGAGAGAGGCGCGCGAGCGCAAGGGCTACGATCTCGCGACGGCTGCGCGACGGCTGCGCATCCGACCCGACATCCTGCGCGCTATCGAGGAAGACGATTTCTCCCGCATGCCGCCGCGCGGCTACGCGCGCAACATGGTGAACGCCTACGCGCGCCTCGTGGGGCTCAACCCCACCGAGATGACGCGCATGTACCTGGACGAGGCCTACGCCTACCAGGTGGGACGCGCGCGCAACGGCGCGCAGCCCTCGGGTTTCGATCGAGGAGGATCTTCGCGCACGGGACGCTCGACCTCGCGGCAGGGCGCTCGCCCCTCGCAGCAAGTCGACGAGCGCCCGCCGCGGCAGAATGCGTTCGGGCGTACGATGTACGACGACCGGCGCGACTACGGTCGCGATTACGGCGCGCGCGGGGGTTCGGAGCGCCTCTATTCCGAGGGACGCACGCATCCCAGCCGCCATGCGGCGCTGCCGAACGCCGAGTACACGAACTTCTACGCAGGGCCGAAGGCCTCGAGCGTCGTGCAGTCGAAGCTGCCTTTCGTCATCGCGGGCGGCGTGATCCTCGTGCTGCTCATCGTGGTGCTGGTGCTCGTGTTCGGCAACAACGGCGGGAGCTCGAACGAGGATGTGACGAAGCTGCCGGTGACGGGGCTCGCCGACCCGACGCAGGACGGCAGCGGCACGGAAGGCGGCGAAACCCCCGCGCAACCGCAGGCCAAGCCTGTTGAAACTGCTCCGACCAGCATCAAGGTGACCTACACGATCGCCAAGGACACCCCGGTGTACGCGGTTATCACGAAGGACGGGACGTCCGAAGACCAGATGTTCTCGGGCGGCGAGGAGGACACCGTTGAGCTGGCCGAGGGCGACGTGTGGACGTTCGCCGCTTGGGCGAGCGACGGCGTGACGATCAAGGTGGACGGCGAGGCGGTCAAGTTCGACGGCTCCGATCCGGCTACCGGCATGCCCATGGCCACGGTCGATTTCGACGCCTACCTGGAGAAGTGGTACGAGGATCATCCGGATGCCAAGAAGAAGGGGTCGGCCGACGCGGACGCCGCCGACAAAGCAGCCGAGGATGGCGCGAAAACCGGGGATGGAACATCCGCCGCTTAGGGGTTTCCGCCGGTCGGAGAACCCGTTCGTCATGGAGCGCCTCTGAAATTGCCGGCTTGGGCGCGAAAATGCGCTATGCTGTGCGCAAACGAAAATTCGAGCGGCCCGCCAGTGCGGGCCGCGTCGCGCGGAAAGGAACGTTCCATGGCCAAGGAATCCAGCTTCGACATCGTGTCCACGGTCGACATGCAAGAGATCGACAACGCCTTCCAGCAGGCGAAGAAGGAGCTCGCGCAGCGCTACGACCTGAAAGACTCGGGCGCCGAGATCACCCTCGACAAGGCGGGCAAGTCCATGACGGTGGCGGCACCCGCCGATTTCGTGGCCAAGCAGGTCATCGACGTGATCGGCTCGAAGCTCGTTCGCCGCGGCATCGATCTTGCCGCTGTGCAGTGGGCCGATCCCGAAGCGGCCGCCGGCCAGAGCGTTCGTCAGAAGGCCACCATCGTCGAAGGCATCGAAAAGGACGTTGCCAGCAAGATCAACAAGGATATCAAGGCCGAGAAGTTCAAGGTGAAGGTCCAGATCGAGGGTGACAAGCTGCGCGTCAGCTCTCCCTCGCGCGATGCGCTGCAGGAGGTCATCGCCTTCCTCAAGGGGAAGGACTACGGCCAGCCGCTCCAGTTCGTCAACTACCGCTAGGACGGTCTCGCCATATGGAACGCTCATCTGACGCGGCGCTCGTTGCGCCCTGCGTCGCTTTCGTCACGCTGGGATGCGCGAAGAACGAGGCTGACACGGCGCGCATGCGCGTGCGGTTGGCGGAGGCCGGGTTTCTGATAGAGGTCGACCCTGCCGAAGCGGACGCCGTGGTGGTGAACACCTGCTCGTTCATCCAAAGCGCCACCGAGGAGAGCATCGAAGCCGTTTTCGATGCGGCCGGGATGCCCAACGTCGCGGCGGGCGCGCCGCTCATCGTGGCCGGCTGCATGCCCGCCCGCTACGGCGAGGATCTTGCGGACGAGCTTGTGGAAGCGCGTGCGTTCGTGCCATGCAGCCGCGAGGACGATATCGCCGCTATCGTAGCCGACGCGCTTGGCGTCGACGCCCCGGGCGGGGGAGCCGCCGCCTCCGTGACCCTGAGCGCAAGCGGCGGAGCCGCCGAAGTCGAAGGATCCCGTGCGGCGCTTGCCGCCCTCCCGGCCGCGCCGTTCGCCTACGTGAAGATTTCCGACGGTTGCGACCGGTTCTGCACGTACTGCACCATCCCGTACATCCGCGGGCGCTATCGCAGCTTCCCGCTCGACGACGTGCGCGCAGACGTCGCCGCCCAGGTGGCTGCCGGCGCCCGCGAGATCGTGCTCATCGCCCAGGACACGGGGCGCTGGGGCGCCGACTTCGACGAGCCGTCGTCTTTGGCGGCGCTCGTGGCCGCGTTGGCCGAGGAGTTCCCGCAAACCTGGTTCCGCATCATGTACATCCAGCCCGAAGGCCTTTCCGACGAGCTGCTGGATGCCGTGGCCGCGCACGACAACGTATGCGACTACTTCGACATCCCGCTGCAGCACGTGGACGCGGGCATCCTGCGCGCCATGAACCGCACCGGCTCGCGCGAGGAGTTCCTGGCGCTCGTCGACCGCGTGCTCGCGCACGTGCCGGGCGCCACGCTGCGCACGACGCTCATCGCGGGCTTCCCGGGCGAGACCGAGGAGCAGTTCGAGGACCTGTGCTCCTTCGTCGAGGAGGGGCTGTTCGACTACGTGGGCGTGTTCCCGTACTCGCGCGAGGAGGGAACGCGCGCGTTCGACCTGCCCGGCCAGCTGGACGAGGACGAGAAGAACGACCGTGCCCAGCGCCTGCGCGACCTGGCCGACGCCGTGTGCTGCCCGCGCATCGCCGCGCGCGTCGGACGCGAGATGGACGTGCTGGTGGAGGGCGTCGAAGAGGACGGCCAGCTGTTCGGGCGGGCCATGTGCCAGGCGCCCGAGGTCGACGGCGTCACGTACCTCGACGCCGGCGAGCCGGGCGAGATCCGCCGCGTGCGCATCGTCGACGCTCTGCTCTACGAGATGGAAGGGGAGTGAGCCCGATGGCGCAAGGTGCCGTGCACGAGAAGCTGTGGACCCCGGCGAACGTGGTGACGCTGCTGCGCATCTGCCTCGTTCCCGTGTTCGTAGTGGCCATCATCAGCCCTTGGCCGGAGTACTTCCCGTTCTGGGCGGACGCCGAGGCGTCGAAGCCCTGGATCGCCGCCGGCATCTTCATCCTGCTGGCCGCCACCGACGGCCTCGACGGGTACCTGGCGCGCAGCCGCGGCGAGGTGACGAACTTCGGCAAGTTCATCGACCCCTTGGCCGACAAGATCCTCGTGGCCGCCGCCCTGCTCGCGCTCATCGAGCTGGGCGTGCTGCCCTCGTGGGTAGCGCTCGTCATCCTCACGCGCGAGTTCATCGTGTCGGGCATCCGCATGGTGGCCGCCAGCCAAGGCGTGGTCATCGCCGCCAGCTGGTACGGCAAGGCGAAGACCGTCGCGCAGATCGTCGCCATCGTGCTGTTCATCGTCAAGGACAGCGTGGTGATCACCGATCCGCAGGGCGTGCTGCACAACCCCTTGTACCTCGTGTCGTGGCTGGCCATGCTGATCGCGCTGGCGCTCACCGTGATCTCGATGCTCGACTATTTCGTGAAGGCCAAGGAGATCCTCGGGTTCGCGCCGTCGGGCAAGCGCGCGAAGCGCCGTGCGGGTGCCGGAGAGGCCGCGGCTGCCGATGCGGGAGAGGACGAAGCGGGAGGGCGCGCGCTCAGCGCCCAGGAGGCCGCGAGAATCTCGCCCGAGGCGCTCGACGAGCTGGCCGGGCGCGTGCTCGAGGCGGCACGTGCCGCCGGCGCGACCGTCGGCACGGCCGAGAGCCTCACGGGCGGCCTCGTCGCCGCGACGCTCACCGACCTGCCGGGCAGCTCGGACGTCGTGCGCGGTGGCGTCGTCAGCTACTCCTCCGACGTGAAGCGCGACGTGTTGGGCGTGAGCCGCGAGACGCTCGCCTTGATCGGGGCGGTCAGCGAGGAGACGGCATGTGCCATGGCCGAAGGCGCCCGCGCCGCGCTCGGCTGCGACGTGGCGGTGTCGGCGACCGGCATCGCCGGCCCGGGCGGGGCCGAGCCGGGCAAGCCGGTGGGCACCGTGTGGATCGGGCGCGCGGACGCGTCGCTCACCTGCGCCCGCTGCTGCCATTTTCCCGGCACGCGCGAAGAAGTGCGCCTGCTCGCCGTGCGCGCGGCGCTCGAGTTCGCGCTCGAGGCGCTGGAAACGCGCTAGAACGACGTAGAAGGCGCGTCGGATCGGGTGGCGGGAAACGTGGAATTCGCGTGTCTTCGGCGTGGGAAACGCGCTGGATCGGGAGGTGCTGCGCGCTGGATGCGCGCCATCGGGACGTGAGCCGGCCGCGCTATACTGGGGTTGCAAGCTTCTTTCGCGAAAATGCTTGACCAACAAACATATGTTCGTATAATGGTAAGCGGCAAACGCTCAGCGTCTTTGGCGCTCGCGGCAGGAAGAGAAGGAACCGCATGAACGAAGAAAAATCGAAGATGCTCAAGCTGACCACCGATCAGATCGAGACCAAGTTCGGCAAGGGCTCCATCATGAAGTTCGGCGAGGGCGGTCACGACCTCAACATCGGGGTCATCCCGACCGGCGCGCTGCCGCTCGACGCGGCGCTCGGCATAGGCGGCGTGCCGCGCGGCCGCATCGTGGAGGTGTACGGCCCTGAATCGAGCGGCAAGACCACGCTCGCGCTGCAGATCATCGCGGAGGCTCAGGCCATGGGCGGCATCGTGGCCTTCATCGACGCCGAGCACGCGCTCGATCCCGTCTATGCCGCGCGCCTGGGCGTCGATATCGACGAAGTGCTCATCTCGCAGCCCGACACCGGCGAGCAGGCGCTGGAGATCTGCGACATGCTGGTGCGCTCGGGCGCCATCGACGCCGTGGTCGTCGACTCGGTGGCCGCGCTCGTGCCCCGCGCCGAGATCGAAGGCGAGATCGGCGACACCACGGTGGGCCTACAGGCGCGCCTCATGTCGCAGGCGCTGCGCAAGCTGGCGGGCTCTCTGTCGAAGTCGAACACCACGTGCATCTTCATCAACCAGCTGCGCGAGAAGATCGGCGTGATGTTCGGCAACCCGGAGACCACGACGGGCGGCCGCGCCCTCAAGTTCTTTTCCAGCGTGCGCATCGACATCCGCCGCATCGACTCCATCAAGAAGGACGGCGAGATCGTGGGCAACCGCGTGCGCGCCAAGGTGGTCAAGAACAAGGTGGCTCCGCCGTTCCGCCAGGCCGAGTTCGACCTCATGTACGGCGAGGGCATCTCGCGTGAGGGCTGCATCGTGGACATGGCCGTCGAGGCGGGGGTCGCCAAGAAGAGCGGCGCCTGGTACACCTACGGCGAGGAGCGTCTCGGCCAAGGGCGCGAGGCGGCGAAGCAGACGCTCAAGGAGAACCCGGACTTGCGCGAGGAACTCGAGACGAAGGTGCGCGAATCCTTTGAGATCCCCATCATCACGCGCTCGACCGAGGAAGCCGACGCACTCACGCCAGTGGCAAAGCCCGCGAAGAAGAAGTAGCATGCCCGAATCGCCCGAACAGCTCCGCGCGCGCCTGCGCGCGGAGATCGCCGCGATCGAGAAGGGCGTCCCGAAGCCTTCCAGGGCGCCCGACCTTCCCCACGTTCGCGAGGAGCGGGAGGATCGACGGCCGAGCCGCGCTTCGCGCTCCCTGTCTGCCAGTGCGGCCGGCGGACAGCCTTCCCGCCATGACGCCGGCGAAGTCGACGAGGATGTGCGGCTCTCCGATCCCGACGCCGCTTTCCGCAAGATCGAGCGGCTCTGCCTCGTGCGCGAGCGGGCTTCCGAGCAGCTGCGCCAGCGTCTTGCGCGCGAGGGCTTCGAGGCCGAGGCCGTCGAAGCGGCGCTCGATCGCGCGCTCGCCTGCGGCCTCGTCGACGACGGGCGCTTCGCCGACGTGCTCGTGCGCAGTCGCCTTGCCCAAGGGCGCGGCAGACGCGGCATCGCCGCCGAGCTCGAGAACCTCGGCATCGACGCGGACGGCGTCGAGGCGCTGGCCGCTGCCGACGACGACGCGGGGGAGGTCGACCGTGCGCTCGCGCTGCTCGACCGCAAGCCGCCGCGCGCGAAGAACCGCCGCGACGCCGCCTACCGCCGCCTCGCCCAGAAAGGCTTCAGCGCCTCGGTGTCATCCACCGCCGCCCGCCTCTGGTGCGAGGCGAACCCCGTCGAAGGATGAGCGCATCCGCGCCGTCGGCCGCGCCTGCGGCGGGGGCGCGGCCCTGCATTTCAGATTATTTCTTGTCAGGGCTTTTACAATTCGGGCACAACCTTTATCATATGGTATAGCTTGAATGATCGTACCTGATGAGGGTACTTCCTATAGACAAATTCATACGATGCTGCCCGTATCGCGTGCGTTCGTTCATGCCCGGTTTTTCCGGGATTTTTTATGCCTATGTTCTTTTGAATGTAACGCTCTATCGGAAACTGAAACGAAAGGGGGAGCGTATGCCCGAATTCATCTGGCTGATCATCGGAGCCGTCGTCGGCATCGCCCTCGGCTTCGTCGTCACCCGCTACCTGGTCAACGCATCCACGAAGCGAGCGGCGCAAGAGGCCGAATCCGTGGTGAACGACGCGAAACGACAAGCCGAAACGCTGCGCCGCGAGGCCATCATCGAAGCGAAGGACGAAGCTCTCAAGCTGAAGCAGGATGCGCAAGCCGAGAGCAAGGAGCGTCTGCGCGAAGTGCGTTCCGCTGAGAACCGCATCTCGCAGCGCGAGGAATCGCTCGACCGCCGCGTCGAATCGCTCGACGCGCGCGAGCATCAGATCTCATCCATGCAGGGCCAGCTCGAGCGCCGCGAACGCGATCTCGAAGAGGCTACGCGGGAGGTGAACTACCGCCTCGAGCGCGTGGCCGGCATGACGCCGGACGAGGCGAAGGCGGAGCTGCTCGACACCCTCAAGGACGAGGTGACGCACGAGTCCGCGGCCATCATCCGCGATGCCGAGGCGCGCGCGAAGGCGGAGGCCGACAAGAAGGCCCGCTCCATCCTCAGCCTCGCCATCCAGCGCGTGGCGGCCGACCACTCGGCCGAAACCACCGTGTCCACCATCCATATCCCCTCCGACGACCTCAAGGGCCGCATCATCGGCCGCGAGGGCCGCAACATCCGCTCGTTCGAGCAGCTGACCGGCACGAACCTCATCATCGACGACACCCCGGAGTGCGTGACCATCTCGTGCTTCGATCCGGTTCGCCGCGAGATCGGCCGCGTGACGATGGAGAACCTCGTGGCCGACGGCCGCATCCATCCGGCGCGCATCGAGGAGATGTTCGGCAAGGCCGAGGCGTTCGTGAACCAGCGCGTCCAGGAAGCGGGCGAGCAGGCCACGTTCGACACCGGCATCCACGACCTGCACCCCGAGCTCGTGCGCACGTTGGGCCGCCTGCGCTACCGCACCTCGTACGGCCAGAACGTGCTGAACCACTCGCTGGAGGTGGCCTACCTCTCCGGCGTCATGGCCTCCGAGCTGGGTCTGGACCCCATCCCGGCGAAGCGCGCCGGCCTGCTGCACGACCTGGGCAAGGCGGTCGACCACGAGGTGGAGGGCAGCCACGCCGTCATCGGCGCCGACCTGGCCCGCCGCTTCGGCGAGCGACCCGAGATCGTGCACGCCATCGAGGCGCACCACAACGACGTGGAGCCGTCCAGCGTGCTGGCCGTGCTCGTTCAGGCGGCCGATGCCGTGTCCGCGGCGCGTCCCGGCGCCCGCAAGGAGACGCTCGACGCCTACGTGAAGCGCCTCGAGAAGCTGGAGGAGATCGCCAGCTCGTACAAGGGCGTGGAGCGCACGTACGCCATTCAGGCGGGTCGCGAGGTGCGCGTGATGGTGGAGCCCGACACGGTGGACGAAGCCGCCACCACGGTGCTTGCGCACGACATCGCGCAGCGCATCGAGAACGAGATGCAGTATCCCGGCCAGGTGAAGGTCGTGGTCATCCGCGAGAGCCGCGCGGTCGGCGTCGCGAAGTAGGGCGCACGCGGCATGGCCGACGAAGCGCTGGAAGCCTTCATAGAGAACGTATGCGGCGACAGCCATCTCCGGGTCGAGGCCGACCTCGGGGATGGCTTCGTCCGTTTGAGGAGCGCCGAAGCCGAGCGCAGGCAGGCCGCGCACGACATCCGCTCCACCGAGGATATCGTCATCGAGATGCTGCGCAACGCCCGCGATGCGCACGCCAAGAGCATCTTCCTGGCCGTGTCGCGCGAAGGACAGCGCCGCCGCCTCGTCATGATCGACGATGGCGACGGCGTGCCGGCAGCCATGCACGAGCGCATCTTCGAGCCGCGCGTCACGTCGAAGCTCGACAGCATGCACATGGACAAGTGGGGCATCCACGGCCGCGGCATGGCGCTGTACTCCATCGCGGTCAACGCCGAGACGGCCCGCGTCGTCGCCTCTGACGCGGGCAAGGGCGCCGCGCTTTTCGTGGAGACGAACCTCGACAAGCTCGGCGAGAAGACCGATCAGTCGAGCTTCCCCGTGTTCGAGCGCACCGAATCGGGCAGCATCGCGGTGCGCGGCCCCAAGAACATCCTGCGCACCGCCTGCGAGTTCGCCATAGAATGCCGCCACGATTGCACCGTGTACCTCGGTTCGCTCACCGACATCGCGGCGACGCTGTACGCATTCGGACTGTCGTCGCTCACCTCGGCTATGCGCGCGTTCTGCGCCGATGCCTCCGAGCTGCCGGTGGCCAAGCGCTTGTCGGTGGCCGTGGATCCGGCGAGCTTCGCGGACGAGGCCGAGGCGCTGGGCCTGGTCATCTCGGAGCGCTCCGCACGCCGCATCCTGGACGGCGAGATCGCGCCGGTCGAGCCGCTGATCAACCGCGTCCGCATCGAAGGGGAGGCCGACGCGCGCCCGGCCGCGCGGCCGGCGAAGGCGCCGGCGGGAGATGCGCGCGGTCTCAGAATCGCGCCCGAAGACCTCGAATCGTTCTCGCAACGCGTAGCATGCGCGTTCTCGGATTTGGCGCGCGATTACTACCTGGAATCGGCGGTGAAGCCGGACGTGCGCGTAGGCAAGGATGGCGTGCACATCCGCATCCCGGTTGAAAAGCTACGATGACGAACCTGCTCGATAACAGCATACCCGCAGGTTGCGCACCATACCGCGAATAGGTAGAATAGCAAGGGCGTAAGAGTAACCTATCTATAGCACAACGGAATCCTAACGCAGCATACAAGACGAACCACACGGACTACCAACGACAAAGGATAGGCATGTCCACTTCCGAACAAAAGCCAGACGTTGGCTGCTTGAAGGTATCATCGAAGTCGTCGCCCGCCTCCGTTGCCGGAGCGATTGCCGGCATGGTGAAAGACGGCGTAAGCGTCGAGATCCAGGCCGTCGGCGCCGGTGCGGTGAACCAGGCGGTCAAGGCCATCGCCATCTCCCGCGGCTTCCTGTCTCCGATCGGCATCGAGATCGCCTGCGTACCGTCGTTCGCCGACATCGTCATCGACGGCGAGTACCGCACTGCCATACGCTTCACGGTGGATCCGCGCTATACGCGCGGCGTCGCGCAGTCTCTAGGCGACGATGCCCACCGTCCCGTCCCCGAGATTCGCTGAAAACGAGCCCATGCATACACCATTTACGAACTTGACGTTCTGCATCCGCACGTTCGGGTGCCAGATGAACAAGCACGACTCAGAGCGCATCGCCGGCATGCTCGAGGGCATGGGAGCGCTGCAGGTGGACGCCATCGAGGATGCCGACATCGTGGCGTTCATGACCTGCTGCGTGCGCGAAGCCGCCGACACGCGGCTGTACGGCCAGGTGGCCTCGCTCAAGAACGTCCCCTTGCGCGCCGGCACGCCGCTGTCGAAGCGCATCGTCGCTGTGGGCGGATGCATCGGCCAGCGCGATGGCGAGAAGCTGGTCGACGAGCTGAAGCACCTCGACGTGGTCTTCGGCACCCATAACCTGGGGTCGCTGCCGCGTTTGCTGGAAGCGGCGCTCGAAGAGGGCGGCCATCAGGTGGAGGTGCTCGATGCCGCGTCATCGTTCCCCACCGAGCTGCCTACGGCGCGCGAGCACGAATGGGCGGCATGGCTGCCCATCACCATCGGCTGCAACAACTTCTGCTCGTACTGCATCGTTCCGTATGTGCGCGGACGCGAGAAGTCGCGGCCGTTGGAGGACATCGTGGCCGAGGCCGAGCGCTATGTGGCCGCCGGCGTGAAGGAGATCACGCTGCTGGGGCAGAACGTGAACTCCTACGGGCGCGACCTGTACGGCTCGCCGCGCTTCGCCCAGGTGCTGGACGCGCTCGACCAGACGGGCATCGAGCGCCTGCGGTTCGCCACCAGCCACCCGAAGGACCTCAACGACGAGGTCGTCGGCAGGTTCGCCACGCTGCGCTCGCTCATGCCGGCGCTGCACCTTCCCGTGCAGTCGGGCTCGGATGCGGTGCTTGCGGCCATGAACCGCCGCTACACGCGCGATCATTACCGCGCGCTTGTCGCGAAGCTGCGTGACGCCGTACCCGACATCGCGCTGTCCACCGACATCATCGTCGGATTCCCCGGCGAGACCGCCAAGGACTTCGAGGACACGTACCGCCTCGTGGACGAGGTGGGCTACCACCAGGTGTTCACGTTCATCTATTCGAAGCGCGAGGGCACGCCGGCTGCGTCCATGGACGACGACACACCGCGCGAGGTGATCCAGCAGCGTTTCGACCGCTTGGTGGATCTCGTGCAACAGCGCGCGTTCGAGGCGAACCAGCGCGATTTGGGAAGCACGGTCGACGTGCTGGTGGAAGGCGCGTCGAAGCGCGACGAGCGCCTGCTGGCAGGCAAGAGTCCGAAGAACCAGACCGTCCACGCGCCGGCGCCGGCAGGCGTGCGCGCGGAGGACCTTGCGGGCAGCACCGTGCGCGTGCGCGTGGATGAGGCGAAGACGTGGTATCTCGCCGGCGAGATCGTGGACGGGCCCGATGCTGCGGACGGGCGCTGATCCGACGGGCGGGGGAGCACCGTATCCGCTGAAGGCTCCGGCGGTCTGCGTCGTCGGGCCCACGGCATCCGGCAAGACCGACCTCGCCCAAGCGCTGGCTCTCGAGCTGGACGGAGAGGTGATCAGCGCCGACTCCATGCAGATCTACCGCGGCATGGACATCGGCACGGGCAAGCTTCCCGCGTCCGAGCGCCTCGTGCCGCATCACGGGTTCGACCTCGTCGACCCGGGCGAGCCCTTCTCCGCGGCGCTGTTCCAGAACTATGCGCGCGATCGCTTCCGTGCCATCGACGCGCGCGGCAACCGCTGCGTGCTGGCCGGCGGTACCGGTTTCTACGTGCGCGCAGCCGTCGACGACTACGACTTTCCCGCAGGCGAGCAGGTGGGAAACCCCGTTCGCGAACGCTACCAGGCCCTGGCGCGCGAGCAGGGCGCCGAGGCGCTGTGGAAGCTGCTGGCGGCGCGCGACGAGGCCAGCGCCTCCGTCATCCCGCCCGCCGACGTCAAGCGCGTCGTGCGCGCCTTCGAGCTGCTAGAGGAGGGCACGACCTACGCCGAACAGCGCGCCAAGCTCGCTCACATCCCGCAGTTGGTTCCGGCCGTCTTCTTCGGCATGGCGGTGGATCCCGACGTGCTGCGCGCGCGCATCGACGCGCGGGTGGACGCCATGGTGGAGACGGGTCTCGTGGCGGAAGTGGAAGGGCTGCTCGACAGGGGCTTTCGCGAAGGCGTGACGGCGCCGCAGGCTATCGGGTACAAGGAGATCGTGGAGGCTCTCGACGGGTTCATCTCTCTTGACGAGGCTGCGGAGCGGATCAAGCTGGCCACGCGCCGCTACGCGAAGCGGCAGCGCACCTGGTTTCGCAAGGACGCGCGTATCCGGTGGCTCGATGCGACGTCGCGCGATATTCCGTCGCTCGTCGAAGAAGCGCTCGAGCTGCTTGATGACGGCGTTGCCTGACGGTTTCTCCAGACGAAGGAACGCTTGTGATATGATACGAAGCCACGGGCACACTCCTGCCGTCGAACCGTTCAAGATCGGAGCACCTATCATGCAGACAGCGCACGCCTTTCTCTAGCGGCTCGCCGCCGCTCCCGACTGTCTTCGCACGCCGATGCCGGCGTGCTCGTCTCTGCATCGAAAGGTTGGATCCATGGCGGAATTCGAATCAGTCATCACGCGGGGCATGACCCCGATCTCCGAAGAGCGCCGCGAGCGCGCCGTGCTCGTCGGTGTGGATCGCCCCGGCTCCACGTGGCCGCTGGCATCGTCGCTCGCCGAGCTCGAGCGCCTCGTGGATACGGCAGGCGCCGACGCGGTGGCCACCACCACGCAGAAGCTCGACGCGCCCAATCCGCGTACGTTCGTGGGCACGGGCAAGGCCGAAGAAGTGGCCGAGCTTGCGCGCGCCCACGCGGCCGACCTCGTCGTGTTCGACGACGAGCTGACGCCCTCCCAGCAGGCGAACCTCGAGAAGGCGATGGGTCGCGACGTGAAGGTCATCGACCGTACGGCGCTCATCCTCGACATCTTCGCCCTGCACGCCACCAGCAAGGAGGGCCGGCTGCAGGTGCGGCTCGCCCAGAACGAGTACCTGCTGCCGCGCCTGCGCGGCATGTGGGCCCACCTGGCCTCCAACCGCATGGGCGGCGGCGTGGGATCGCGCTTCGGCGAAGGCGAGAGCCAGCTCGAGGTCGACCGCCGCATGGTGCGCAAGCGCATCACGTCCATCAAGCGCGAGCTCAAGCATCTGGCCGAGGTGCGCGCCGTCCAGCGCGAGAGCCGCTACGAAAGCGGCATGTTCAAGGTGGCGCTGGCCGGCTACACGAACGCCGGCAAGTCGAGCCTGCTCAACCGGCTGACGAATGCGGACGTGCTGGCGTACGACAAGCTGTTCGCCACGCTCGACTCCACCACGCGCAAGTTCGAGCTTCCCGAGGGCCGCGAGATCACCGTCACCGACACGGTCGGGTTCATCCAGAAGCTTCCGACCACGCTCATCGAGGCGTTCAAATCGACGCTCGACGAAATCACGGGCGCCGACCTCGTGCTGCACGTGGTGGATGCCTCGTCGGACGAGTACGAGGCGCAGATCGCGGCCGTCGAGGACGTGCTCGGGCAGATACACGCGCAGGACCTGTCGCGCGTGCTCGTGTTCAACAAGTGCGACCTGCTCGGCGAGGAGCGCCTCGGCGCCCTTAAAGCGCGCCATCCGCAGGCTCAGTTCGTATCGGCGGCGATGGGGGAGGGCGTAGGCGAGCTCGTGGAGCACGTTGCCCGCGTCGCCTCGGCGCAAGACGAGCATCTCGACGTGCTGATTCCCTACAACCGCGGCGACCTCGTGTCGGTGGCGCACGAACGTTGCCACATCCTGTCGGAAACCCATGAGGAGCAGGGCACGCGCATCGTCATGCTGGCGGCTTCATCGTTCGCGAGCATGTTCCGTCCTTACACGGTCGGTTAGAGTAACTCTAAGGTAAGCGAGCCGCCCCGGGCATCGACCCGGGGCGGCTCGCTTCGTCGCAGGGTAGGCGCTTCGTTCTTGCGGTCGGTCTGCGGCGGCGCCTTATCGGACGGCGAAAGCGGGAACCGGCGCAGCGGCACGTTCGGAAAAGACGGAGAAGCCCTGCCGAAGCGGTCGGATTGCGACAGGGCTTCGCGGTTCGACCAAGCTGACGACCAGCGTGCGGTACGCCGCTACAGGCGGCGGAAGACCGCGACCACCTTGCCGGCGATGGCGCAGTCGGTGGTAATGATGGGATCCATCGTGGAGTTCTCCGGCTGCAAGCGGATATGGTCGCTTTCCTTGAAGAAGCGCTTCACCGTGGCCCCGTCGTCGATGATGGCCACGACGATGTCGCCGTTGTTCGCCACGGGCTGCTCCTTGACCACGACGTAATCGCCGTCGTTGATGCCCGCCTCGATCATGCTCTCGCCGCGCACGGAGAGCAAGAACGACGGGGCGTCGCCCACGATCTCGGTGGGAAGCGACAGGGTGTCGGTGATGTTCTCCTCGGCGAGGATGGGGGAGCCGGCGGCCACGTTGCCCACGAGGGGCACGTTCACGATGTTGCTGAAGCTGGGCTGCACCACGTTGGTGGCCAGCGCGGCGTCCTCGAGCTGGTAGGTGAGGGCGATGGAGCGCGACTTGAGCGGATCGCGCTTGATGAGGCCCTTTTCCTCGAGCGCCTTCAAGTGCACGTGCACGGTGGAGGGGGAGGAGAGGCCGAGGCTCTGGCAGACCTCGCGCACGGTCGGGCCGTATCCCTTCTCCCGAATGCACTCCTCGATGCAGTCGAGCACCGCTTGCTGGCGCTTCGTCACTTTCTCGGCCATAGGTAATCCTTTCGTCGCCTCTACGCCTATCGAACAAATGTATGAAATTTCTATTGACATGAACCTTTGTTCGACCTATTATATACGCGAACAAAGGTTCTACGCAAGAGCAGGAGGCCACAAAATGAAGAATTTTGAGATGAACTGCCCCGTCGAGGGAACGTCGGCCCTTCAACCGAAGCTCGATTCGGCACCTGCTCGACGCGCCCGCATCATAGCGTTCCCTCAGCATGCGGTTCTGCCCGACCGCGACGTGCGTGCCGTCCGCGACGGCGCCTCCATCGTTTCGGCCGTGCGCACGGGTTCGGCGCAAGGCGTGGCGTTCGGCCGCGTGCAGCGCTGGCAGGCGGTCGTCGGCGGATGCGTGTTCGCGGCGCTCGCACTCGCCAGCCTGTTCGCAGGGTTCTAGACGGGCCCTTTCCCGGCCCCGCGCGGCCGTTCCATAACCCGCAGATGCTGCGTTTCTGCGGCTGCGTAGCGCCTCCGCCACCCCGGAGGCGCGTCCGTTCGGGGGTTTACGCGCCGCATGCGGCGTGCTAGACTCGGTCGAGCAGCCAATCATGCCGCGCCGACGCATCGTCATGCGGACGGGCGCTTCGCGAAGGAGAAACGGAACATGAAGCGATAACGAAAGCCCTTTTTCACCCCTTGCATTCATTCATCAGCCGCATCGGGTGCGCTTTCGTCATCGTTCTCTACTTCGCCTCGCGTTTCTTCCTCTTCCGATCCGTGCGGCCTTCCTTCATCGGCATCGCCGAACGCTGAGCAGAGCCACCCGTGCGCCTCTTAGACGGAGGTCGCCATGTTCGTTACCGCCCATCATCTTTCCCATACCTACGAAGGCGCCGACCAGCCTGCGCTCGACGACGTCTCGCTCGCGTTCGCGAGCGGCTGGACGGGCATCGTCGGGCCGAACGGCGCTGGCAAGAGCACGCTCGTGCACTGCATCTGCGGCACCCTGGCACCCGATCAAGGCGCCGTGACGCCCCGCGTGCGCGGCGCGGTGTGCCGGCAATCGACCGCGACGCCTCCGGAGACGCTCGAGGAGTTCGCCTGCGACTACGGTTCGACGGCGGTGAAGCTGCGCTCGCTATTGGAAATCGAGGACGAGCAGCTCTGGAGCTACGCTATGCTGTCCCATGGCGAGCGCAAGCGCATCCAGATCGCGTGCGCGCTTGCCGCAGAACCGCAGGTGCTGGCGCTCGACGAGCCGACGAACCACCTCGATGCTCCCACGCGCGCCCTCGTCGCGCAGGCGCTCTCCTCCTTCAAGGGCGTCGGCCTGCTCGTATCGCACGATCGCGCGCTGCTCGACAAGCTTGTGCGGTCGTGCGTGTTCGTCGAGGCCGGCCGAGCGCTCGCTATTCCGGGGACGTACACCCAGGCGCGCCGGGAGCTCGAGCTGCGCCAAGATACCGTGCGAACCGAGCGCCGGCAGGCGCGCGGCGAGCTGGCGCGCATCAAGGCCGAGCGAGATCGTCGCGCCGCCGTGGCCGCTCGATCGGCCGCCCGGCGCTCGGCGCGTCATCTCGACCGGCACGACCGCGACGGGCGGGAGAAGATCAAGCTCGCCGTCTATACGGGACAGGACGGCAAGGCGGGCAAGCTTTCGTCCCAGATGGACAAGCGCATCGAAGCTGCAGAGAAGCGTCTCGAGGGTCTCGATGCGAAAAAGGAGCGTCGCGGCTCCTTGGAGCTGGATACCGGGCCTGCAGCGCGCAAGGTGCTCGCCCGTCTTCCTGAGGGCGGCATGTCGCTTGGTTCGGGGCGCGTGCTGCACCACCCCGAGCTGTACCTGGGCAACGAGGATCGCATTGGGCTCGTCGGCAGGAACGGAGCGGGAAAGTCCACCCTGCTCAACGCCTTGCTTCGCCAGGTAACGCTGGAGGAGGGGGTGGCGTACCTTCCGCAGGAGGTGCTCGCTGCCGAGGTGCGCGCGCTGTTCGGCGAGCTGCAGGCGCTCTCGTCGGCCGAGCGCGGGCGCGTGCTCTCCATCGTGGCGCGACTCGAATCGCCGCCGGCTCGCGTGATCGACGGCGAGGAGCTGAGCCCGGGAGAGGTGCGCAAGCTCATGATCGCGCGCAGCCTGCTCTCGTCGCCCCATCTCATCGTCATGGACGAGCCGACGAACCACCTGGACATACGCTCGATCGAGGCATTGCAGGACGTGCTCGACGATTGCGCCTGCGCTCTCGTGCTCGTGTCGCACGACGAGCAGTTCCTCGACGCGCTCGTGGACGAGCGCTGGGTGTTCGAGGTCGAGCAGGAGAAAGGGGAGGTTGGGCTGGGCGATACTCACGTGCGCGTTGTCCGATAGGAAGGAGCGCTTCTCGTGCAGGTTTTTTGCGCGAATCCGACATGTTGATTGAACCACTATATATTGTATGTTAGGCTGAACCCAAAATCGGCAAAGGAGCAAGTATGCGTTGTCCTTCCTGCGGCAATCCAGAGTCGAAAGTGGTCGACTCGAGGCCTTCCGAAGACGGCACGGCCATTCGCCGGCGCCGCGAATGCCTCGAATGCGGACGTCGTTTCACCACCTACGAACGCCTGGGCGACAATCCGCTCATCGTCATCAAGGCTGACGGATCGTCGGAGGCCTACGACCGTCAGAAGCTCATGCGCGGCCTGCTCAACGCCGCGGCGAAGCGGCCCATCGGGCCCGAGCAGATCGCCTCGCTCATCGACAGCATCGAAGCGGAGCTGCGCAACGCCTCCCGTAACGAGATCGGTTCGAAGGATCTGGGCGATATGGTGCTCGTGCGCCTCGCCAAGCTCGACGACGTCGCCTACGTGCGCTTCGCGAGCGTGTACAAGGACTTCCGCAACGTCGAGGAGTTCGCTGCCGCATTGGAGGGATTGCGTTGATAGAGCGCGTTTCGATTCCTTTGCAGCAGATCGACCCCGACCTGCCCGTACCTGCGTACGCCTACGTCGGCGATGCCGGCGTAGATCTGCGCGCCACCTGCGACGACATCTTGAAGCCCTTCGAACGCAAGCTCGTCCCATGCGGCATCGCCGTGGCCATTCCGAGCGGGTACGCCGGGTTCGTGCTGCCGCGCAGCGGGCTGGCTATCAAGCACGGCGTATCGCTGGTCAACGCACCCGGCCTGATCGACAGCAACTATCGAGGTGAGATCCAGGCCATCCTGGTCAACCTCGATCCGCAGAGCGAGTTCGCGATCAAGCGGGGCGACCGCATAGCGCAGCTCGTCGTCATGCGCGTGCCCGACGCCGCGTTCGACGTGTGCGCGGAGCTGCCGGATACGGAGCGCGGCGCGGGCGGGTTCGGCAGCAGCGGCGTGAGTCTTTGAACCTGATCCTTCCACCCACTTAGAGTTACTCTAAGCAAGAGCGAAAGGGGCATCGATGGACGCGAGCGAGCACGGAGCTCAAGCCGACAACACGCTGCCATGCTTCGGCATCAGCGAAGTCGCCGACATGGCGGGCATCTCCGCGTTCACGATTCGCTACTACGACAAATGCGGGTTCTTTCCCGAACTGGCGCGCGATGCGCGCGGCGTCCGCACGTTCTCGCAATCGGATGTGGCTCAGCTGTACTTCGTCGATGCGCTTCGGAAAAGCGGCCTGTCGATCGAGGGCATCCAGTATTACGTGAAGTTGCAGCGCCGCGGCGCGGCGACGCGCGACGAGCGGCTGGCCATCGTGCGGGCTCAGGAGACGGTGCTCGAGTACCAGCGAGCCGAGCTCGACGAGAGCTTGAAGCGGTTGAGCGCCGCAGGTGTGGAATTGTCGACGGATAGAAAGTCTCGATGACCTTCGTGGTATAGTACTCGCCGAATCCGGTTTGAAGAACCGCGATTTCCATGACCTAGGGCTCGTCCGAAGGCGAAATAGGGCCTTAGAACGGCTCTCAGAGCCTCGTTTGCAAAACCCCAGGTCAATGGCTATGAAATTTTGAGAAATAGGGAAAGAGCGCATGACTGACAACGAACATAGGCCGCCTGAGCCGCCTCAAGGGCGCGATCCCGGGCGCGAGCCTGACGATCGCAGCCGGCAGACGACGCTTAACGGCGTCCCGGTTCCGTCGTCGAACATGAACGACCTTCGCGAGCTGAAAAAGGCTCAGACGATGGTCATGGTGGCGAGCGTGGCCGGACCCGTGTCGCTGTTCATCGGCGGCGTGCTTCTCAGCGGCGTGGGACTGGCCTGCGCCATCATCGCGCTCCGCAAGCTGAACAAGCTCATCGAGAAGCGCACGGACGTATCCGCGCTTGCGCAGCGTCTCAAGCGCTCGGCGATCGTCGGCGTTGCCGTGTGCGGCGTGGCGCTCACGCTCAATGCGATTTCGTTCTATCTGATGATGCCCGTAGTACTCGAGATGATGGAAAGCGGCGATTACGCGGGAGCTGTGACGGATGCCGGGATCGGCGCTGCAGGATCGACCTCGACCTGGGGATAATCTTATCCGCTGTCGAAACCGCATAAAGCGCTGCAGGTTATGCACGGAACCCGCAGCGCTTTGCTTTTTGCTTCCGAATGCTCGCCAGCCCAAACTCCCCCGACCGCTCCTCAATTACCTATTTTATTGATAATATGTCTTATGTAAAGTTATACTGATACTCAGGATTTTTTCGACCAGAAGGGGTTGCCGAGCGATAGGAATTGCTCCCCGAAGTGGTTGTTCAAGATATTGGCGCCCGCGCAGTAGAAGCTGAGGAGCGAAATAACAAGCTCGCTGATCGCGGCGAGCATATGCGTCGCTTCCCGAGCAACCCCGAACGCGCTTAGAGCCAAGCCGACGAACAGAAAATCAATGGCGAGGAATATGAAGAACAGCACTTTCGTGGTACGCAGCGCTCCTATGGTCATAAACGCAGTCAAGATGAGGTACGCCACGAAAGCGGCTCCTGTTTGGCGCGGATCGAACGTTTCGGCCGCATAAGAGCCGAACATGCCGTTGGTCGTCGCCCAGCCGAATGCCATGGCAAGCCAAAACAACCCGTAAGCGATAAACGCGGTGCCGCCGAATGCGTTGTTCTTCCTCAAATCGATCAATCCGGCGATAAGCTGAGCGCATCCCCCGAGGAAAATGGCCCACCCCATGACAGCCGCCGTCCCGTCGGTGATGCCGAGTTTTTGAGAACAGGCCACGAGCGTGACTATCGCCAGCCCGAACAACCCTAGAGCGCTCGGATCAGCCCACGAGCCCCGCTCTTCCTTCTTCATCTCCCCCATGCTCGCAACTCCTTTCGATTAATTCCTACTAAAGTGGTAAATTTTGAGCAATGATACCGGCTTGCGGGCAGCCGAGCACGCCGATGCTTCTTCAGCTACCGAACGTACCTGTTTTGTCGGTGATCGTCCTTTCGCGCATGGGCGAAGGCTCAACTGCGACGTCGGAATAAGCCGGGCAAGCAGTACGGCGGCATCCCGATTTGCCAACGAACGTCTGACGAACCGTCCGCGGCTGGCGGTTCCGGCTTCGTCCGCTCGTAGGATGGCTGCGAGGTGATAGATATGAACGTATTGACGTACGGCGAGTGGCGCGACACGTGCGACACCGTGCATATGCTGCTGCAGATGATGGGAAAAGCGAAGCTGCAATCGATGGATCCGCAACCTGAATGGAAGCAAGTGGTGCTCGATGCCGATGCGAACGGCTTCACCACCGGACTGATCCCGTTCGGCGCGGACGGCTTCGAGATTAAACTGAACATCGCGGATGCCGAGATGGCCGCGATGACCGCGGCAGGCGACTGCGCGCGTTTCCCTATCGAAGAGTGCGTCTCGGTGAGCGAGCTGTACGGCCGTTTCACGGCGATGCTCGAAAACATCGGGCATCCGATAGCCATCAACACCGTCCCGCAGGAAATGCACACTGAGGTTCCGTTCGATCGGCAGAACATCGCGCGCGAGTTCGATGCCGCGGCTGCACGGCGCTGCTTCCGTCAGTTCCTGTTCGCGCGCGGGGCTTTGAGCGGGTTCGCAGCGCCGTTTCGCGGGAAGAAGATCCCGCCTTCGCTGTTCTGGGGCACCTTCGACATGACGACCGTGCTGTTCTCCGGAAAGCCCTGTCCCTTCGAACGCACGGCTTCCATAGTAGAGCGCGTCGCCTTCGACGAGCAGTTCGTGGAATTCGGGTTCTGGCCGGGCGACGATGCTACGAACGATCCTTCCTTCTTCGTACTGGCCTATCCGTTTGTTGAGAAAGGGTCGTCGAGCGATGCGAATGTCGACGAGGCGTTCTTCGATGCCGAGAGCTCCGAGTACTTTCTGCGGCTGAAGGATGCGTTGCGTTACGACGATCCCCAGGCCGCGGTTCGTCGGTTCTGCTCCTCAACGTTCGCGCGCATCATGGAACGGCAGAACTGGGAACGTCGCGACTGGTTCACCGAGCCGTTGCTGAACGGTTAGCCTCCCCCTCCTTCTGCAGCGGTCGATGCGACCGTCTTAGAGCAACTCTAAGACGGTCGCTCGCATTATGCCGTCGCCGATCAGCAAGCCGACAAACCGGGATGGACGCGAGGCTCGCAAGGCCTTATGCTGGAACGACGCATACCAGGAAGGGGAAAACGATGAAACCCATTAAAACGATCGTGGCGGCTTGCCTTGCCGCGGTCGCGCTGAGCGTCGGAGCCCTATCGCTCGGCGCCTGCGGCCCGAGCGCGGAGGAAGTGGTGCGACAGGGGGTGGCCGACGAGCTGGAGCGCCTGAAGACCCACGACGAGGCGCTGCTCGACGAGCTGGCGGCCGACAGCGGGGTGGACCAGCTGGCAACCTACGGCATCGACGCCAAGTCGTTCATAGCCGCTTATCTCGACGGATTCGACTACCGCATCGACGAGGTGAAGGTGGACGGCGACAACGCCACGGCGACCGTGGTGCTTACCTGCAAGAAGTTCGACGCGTTCGCCCAAGCGCTTACGGAGGCTACGACGGCGCTGGCAGAAGATGGGCAGACGGCCGAGCTCGATGCCGACCAGATCAACGAGAAGGTCGGCCAGCTGGTGCTCGAAGCGCTCGGCTCGGTGGAACCGACTGAATCCAACCCGGTGGAATTGCCGTTCGCGCGCACGGACAACGCATGGGGGCCGGCGAGCGGAGCCGAGCAGGCGCTGTCTACCGCGCTGTTCTCAGGCTAGAGTCCGCGTCATCTGCGGCGGTTACGTTTAGGATACTGCACGGTAACCGATATGAACGCTTTGGTGCGTTCGGTCTGCGGAATGGTATCGTGTGCTCCATGGATACCGTAGGCTCTTTGCAAGGAGGAATCATGGGGTACGTGGTTTCCCTGCTGTGCTTCCTAGGCGTGTTGGGATGCGTTTCGCTCGTCCGACGCCTTGCATAACGGGATACGAACGAGAAGGGCCGGCATATGCCGGCCCTTCCTCCGTCTTGGAGCCGCAAGGAAACGGAGGCTTGCATGAAGCGCAGGAAGAGCGTGCTCATCGCGTTCGGCACGCGCCCGGAAGCGGTTAAGATAGCGCCGGTTTTGAACGCGCTCGAAGCCGACAAGGCGTTCGAGGTCGAGGCGCTCTCGACGGCTCAGCACCGCGAGATGCTCGACCAGACGGCGGCTGCGTTCGACTTGCGCATCGATCATGACCTGAACCTCATGCGCGACCGTCAGACGCTCGACGGGCTCACGGCGCGCATTCTGACCTCCGCGACCCCCGTGCTGGAGCTCGCGGCGCCCGACGCAGTGCTCGTGCACGGCGACACCACCACTGCTCTCGCGCTGGCGCTCGCGTCGTTCTACCGACAGATCCCCGTGGGGCACGTGGAGGCGGGCCTGCGATCGGGAAACCGGTACTCCCCCTTTCCCGAGGAGATGAACCGTCGTCTTATCTCAAGCCTCTCCACCTGGCACTACGCCCCCACCGAAGGCAACCGAGCAAACCTCCTCGCGCAAGGCGTCGATCCGGATAGCATCCGGGTAACGGGCAACACCGTCATCGACGCGCTCCTTGAAACGGTAAGCTCTTCCTACCGCTTCGAGGAGCCGGCTCTCGAAGCGGTCGATTTCGACGGATTGCGCGTCTTAGGGTTGACGTGCCATCGGCGCGAGAACCTGGGCGAACCGATGGAGCGCATGTTCGCTGCAGTACGCGACACGGCAGACGCCCACGCTGACGTGCGCGTGGTGTACCCCGTGCACAAGAACCCCGCCGTGCGCGCGATAGCCGAGAGGGCGCTGGGCGGGCATCCGCGCATCACCCTCGTCGAACCGCTCGGATACGCCGATTTCTCCAACTTCATGGCACGATGCGCCTTCATGCTGACGGATTCGGGCGGCGTGCAGGAGGAAGCACCGGCCCTCGACGTGCCCGTGCTCGTGCTGCGCGACGATACCGAGCGTCCCGAAGCGCTTGAAGCGGGCTGCGCCGCCCTGGTCGGCACGACGTACGAAGGCGTGCGCGCATCGTGCGAGGCGCTGTTGGGCGATGCGGCGCTGTACGCGCGCATGGCGGTCGCTCCCGACCCCTACGGAGACGGACATGCGGCCGAGCGCATATGCAGCGCACTCCATGACGCCCTCGACTAGGAGAAACGCGACACGGCGAGGCCCATCTCGCAAGCGATGTCGTCGACCGAGCGGCCGAGATGCAGCGCGTAAGCCAGCGCCATGCCCGCCTGTGGCAGCTCTACGCTCGTCTCCTCCAGAAGCGTCGCCGCCCCGGCAGGTTGCGGAGCTTCCGCCGCGTTGTCGAACGCGAGAGCGCCTTCGAACGCTTCGAGCAGGTCGGCTGTGCTGGAGAACAGGAAGAACGTCGGTTCGCCCAGCAGAAACGCCAGTTCGTCTCGCTCCGCGCACGAAAGGTCGTCGTCCACGGCGACGATCCATCCTTTTTCGCTCTCGACCAGCGGCAGCGCGGCGAACCGATCCGCCGCGGCGAACGGCATGCGATCCATCAGCTCCAGAAGCACGAGGTCGGGCTGTGCGCGCACGTACATCGACTGCTGCTGCAAGGCGTAAGCCTGCGTGAGGTGCCTCTCTTCGACCAATCCCTGCCTCAGCAGCTCCTGCCCCAACCGCACGCCGCGCGCACGCGCCGATCCCACGGCGTCTTCCAGATGCCCTGGCTCCACGAAACCCCTCTCCAGCAGCTCGTCGCCCAGAAGGCGCCGATAGCGTTCGAGCACCGAAGCGGGGAGAAATTCGTGGTCGGTCTTGTTCCATGCGGGACCTTCCTGCGCAGACGTCGCATTCGAGGTTTGCGCGTCGTCTCCGTCCGTTGCAGGCTTTCCTTCGCCCTCCTCCTCTGCCGCGTTGCCCCGATGCTCGACGACCGGCGCGGCGGCCGCCTTGGCCTCTCGTCCGCGCAGCAGCACGTAGGCGATCTTCTGCCGCCATGCGCGAAACGTCGCGCACATGTTGATGAGGTTGCCCCATAGAAGCCTGAGCGGAAACAGCGGCGGCAGCAGGATGGAGAACGCCATCGTCTTCCAGCCGTACACGTTCGCTAGCGCGCGTCCGCGAAGCACCTGCCGTTCCACCATCATGAACAGCAGAAACACGCACATCCACCACGAAGGGCTGTGCAAGGGGTACATGACGGGCAGCTCCAGCTGCGGCGCGAACGTCTGCACGAGGAAGTACGCGAGCACGGCGTAGCCCGGCAGCAGCACGAAGTTCGCGAACTTCGCCTTGAGGTCCTTGTACAGAAACGTGCGCTCGGCGAACGTAAGCTCGCTTTTGCCGAACACATCGGCCATGCTCGCGCTCTGCATCGTGATGCCGTACACCCATCGCGCCTTCTGCCGCACCGCCGCCTTGAACGTCGACGGGAACAGCGAGCGCGTGGCGATGTAGTCCCACACGGTGCGCCCGCGCGCGTCGACGCGCGGCACCTTCTCAAGCACGTAGTGCACGCGGAAGCCGCGCATGCGCAAGGTGAGCGACAGCTTGTAATCCTCGGTCAGGCTGTTGCGCGGCAGCAGTTCCTCGTCGCGAAACGCGTCGAGGACGCGCCGGCCGATGGCGAAGCCCGTGCCCGCCGAAGGAACGAAGCCCAGCTCGTCGCGCATGACCATGGTGCGGAAGTGGTGCTCGGCGAACTCGTCGGCGTAGGTGGACGAGGTCAGCGTCTTGAAGAACAGCCGCAGCCGCGGCATGCGCTGCAGCGGGAACACGGGGAACTGGAGGGCGTCGTAGTCGTCGATCAGGTAGTTCGTCATCTTGAACTCGTTGGGGTGCACCACGTCCTCCGCGTCATGGATGGTGACGCTCGCGAAGCGCACGTCGCGCTCGGCCTCGTATTCCCGGATGGCCCGCACGGTATGGTTGATGTTGGCGGCCTTCGACGTGGGTCCGGGATCGTCTCCCACCACGCACACCACGGTGCCTCCATGGCGCGCCTCGAGCGCGCGAGCCACGGCCACGGTAGCCGCATCGTTGGGGTAGACGCCCAAAAACACCCGGTACAGCGAGCGCGGGTACTGCGCGGAGGCCACGAGGTTGTCCACCACTTCGCCCAACACGGCGTCCTCGTGCCAGGCGGCGATGACCACGGCCAGCATCTTCGGCGGCTTCTCGTTGATGAGCGACAGCTTCACGCGCTTCTTGCCCGTGCCGCGAAACAGCGCGAACACGTCCCACAGCACGTCGTCCGCGCCGAACACGATGAACGCGAGCGCAACGAAGAAGCCGATCCAATAGACGACCTGCTCGTCCATGCCCGCTTCCGCCTCCTTTCCTCGCCTCAGCTCATCTGCCAGCTTGCCCGCGTGAAAACGCCATCGTTGCAGTTCGTCCTCGGTCGATCTCCGAAGCGAGGCAGACGGCAAGCCCGCGCTACGATGCCGAGAAGCATCCGCGAGGAAGGAGCAGGTCATGGCCGGTAGGAAAGGCGCAATCGCGTTCGGTCTCGTGTACATCCCGGTGGAGCTGTTCACGGCGACGCAGGATGACGCCGTACGGTTCAACCAACTTGCCAAAGATAGCATGAAGCGCGTGCGATACGTGAAGACGTGCCCTGACTGTAAACGAGAGCTGAAACCGGAAGACATCGTGAAAGGCTACCAGTACGAGAAGGGCAAGTACGTAGTGGTGGACGACGAGGAGCTGGACGCCATCAAGACCGATGCCGATCGTGCTATGAAGATCGTGCAGTTCTCCGACATCGACGAGGTGCCGCCTCTCTACTTCGAGAAGCCCTACCAGGTGGTAGCCCAGCCCGGCGGCGAGAAGGCGCTCGAACTGCTTCGACGAGCCATGGTGGACGAAGGCAAGATCGCCATCGGCACGACGGTGCTGGGCAATTCGGAAACGCCCATCGCGCTCATCCCCCACGACGATGACCTGGTCATGATGACGCTGCACTATCAGAGCGAGGTTAAGGACGTCCCCAAGACGCTCCAGCACCCCGACGTGGCCGACGAGGAGCTGTCCATGGCGAAGCAGCTGGTGGAGAGCATGACCGCGCCGTTCGATCCGAGCCGCTTCCGCAACACGTACCAGGAGAAGCTCATGCAGCTCATCCAGGACAAGATAGCCGGCAAGCAGATCGTGGCCGAAAGCCAAGAAGCCCAGCCGTCGAACATCATCAATCTCATGGACGCCCTGTCGGCCAGCCTCAAGGCGCGCGACGGCAAGGACGGCGTGCCGAAGAAGCCCGCTCCGGCGAAGAAACCCGCGCGCAAGCGGGCGTCGGCCTAGAGGCTCGCGACGGGAGAGGCCTCTTCGGCAACGCTTTCAGTCTGACGACGATTCGGGCCAGGTCTTCTCCACGAGCCAAACCGAACCGATGCCGACCGCGATGCCGATGACGGCGCCCGCCAGGATATCGGAGGGATAGTGCACGTACAGGTAGAGGCGCGAGAAGGCGATGAGGCATGCGACGGCCACGGCCGAGACCTTGAGCGCCAGCACGCCTCTGCCCTTCCCCGGCAGGCAGCACAGCGCCGCGGCAGCGGCGAACGACACCATGGAGTGGTTCGAGGGGAACGAATCGCCCGACGGCGGCGGGATGAGCAGACCGGCGAACTCGTAGGCGACGAACGGCCGTGCGCGCCCGAACAGCGGCTTCAGCACGAACATGCCGAGGATCGCGGTCGCGACGACGGCCAGGAGCACGGCTACGCCCCACCTGCGGTACCTCGGCTGCGCGACGAGCACGGCGCCGGCGACGAGCCACACGAGGGCGAGGTCTCCCAGATGCGTGGCCAGCAGCATGATCTGGTCGAGCAGCGGCGTGCGCAGATGCTGCTGGATGGCGTCGAGAACGGCGATGTCCACGCGAGGCTCCTACGAGCGGGGCGCGCCGGAATCCAACCACGCGAGAAGCCCCGCGCAACCGGCCAGCACGTCGTCGTACGTGACGTCGAAATCGCCTGTGTACCAAGGATCGGCCACGTCACGCGCGGAATCGGCGAACTCGAGCAGCTTGAAGCAGCGGCCCTCCGCAGCCCGTCCCAGCTGGCGACGCATGTCGCGCATGTTCGCCTCGTCCATGCCTACGAACAGGTCCCATTCGTCAGCATCGGCGCGGCGCAGGCGACGGGCGGTCTTGCCGGAGCAATCGATGCCCTGCGCTTCCAGCACGGCGCGGGTGCCGTGATGCACGGGGCTGCCGATCTCGTCGTCGTGCGTGGCTGCCGACCCGATGACGAAGGCGTCGGCCATGCCTCGGCGCGAGACGAGATCCTTCATCACGAACTCAGCCATGGTTGAGCGGCATATGTTGCCGTGGCACACGAATAGGATGCGATGCGGCGCGCTCATCGGCTCTCCCCCTCCTCGGGTTCGAGGACTTCGAGGTAGCGTTCGTACAGCTCGGGCACGGCGCGCTTCAGGCTGACCGGCTTGAACGTTTCAGCATCAACGAGGCAATGGGTGCTCCGTCCCGTGCAGCAGGGCTTCTCGACGTCGAGATCCTGGCCTTCCCGGAACACCTCGTAGGCGTATACGGTCTTCGTCGGGCGCGAGGACACTACGCGCGTGCGCACGACGGCCGTGTCGCCGTAACGCAAAGGCGCGCCGTAGTCGCATTCGAAATGCGTGACGGGCGACAGGTAGCCCGCCTGCTCGATATGGTCGTACGGAAACCCGATAGCCTCGAGGAACCGCGTGCGCGCATCCTCGAAGTACAGCAGATAGTTGGCATGGTAGACGATGCCCATCATGTCGGTCTCCGCATAGCGTATGGTGATTGGCGTGCAAACCCGCATGGCTTCGCTGTCCGTCCTTTGCAATCGGCTACAATGTTCGCATGAGGAATATCGTAACGTATATGGCCGAAGAGCAGCGCACCTTCGCGGAATCACCGTTTAACCCCGTCGACTCGCTTGTGTTCGCGACGCTCGCGTACTTCAACTACGAGGTGGCGCCCGGCGTCGACCTCGCTTCCCCCGACGGCGTCCTGCTGCACGACGTGGTGATGCTGTCCGATTGGGAAGCGCTCACCGCGCACAGCTGGATGGAGGACGCGAAGGACACCGAGGCGTTTCTGCACGTCCTGTCGGCAAGCCGCCGCATGCGCGACGTGCGCGCCTCGTTCTATGCCAACGAGCGATCGGAGATCGTGGAAAAGCAATTCTCCGCCGTCACGCTGACGTTCCCCGCCGCCGACGGCGAGGTCGCCTACCTCGCGTATCGCGGCACCGACGGCAGTTTCGCCGGCTGGAAGGAAGACTTCAACCTCTGCTTCAAGGAAGTGATCCCTTCCCAATGCACGGCGGCGGCGTACCTGTCGGGCGTGGCGTCGGCGCTCGCCTGCCCGCTCATCGTCGGCGGGCACTCCAAGGGCGGCAACCTCGCCGAGTATGCTGCGCTCGTAGCCGACGAGAGCGCCTTCGAGCGCTTGCGCGGCGTGTTCAACCACGACGGGCCGTCGTTTCTGGACGATCCGTCACCGCGCATCGACGACGATCGGTTCCATGCCCTGCTGCACAAGACCGTGCCCGAGTCGTCGGCGTTCGGCATGATCCTCGAGCGCCGCGCCGACTACCGCGTTGTGCGATCCTCGGCTATGTCGGTGTTCCAGCACGAGCCTTTCACCTGGTTGACCGAAGACGACGACTTCGTGTACCAGGAGGCGCTCAACCCCTCTGCCGTGTTTTTCGACGAGGCGCTTGACGCGTGGCTGCGCAGCAAAGCCCCCGACGAGCGCGAGCGCTTCATCGACACCATCTACGAGCTGTTCGCCTCCACCGAGGCCGGAACCTGGAGCGAGTTCCAAACCAAGCTGTTCGCGAACACGAGGCAGCTTTTAGGCGCGCGCTCGAAGCTGGACGCGGAGACGAAGAGCTTCATCTGGCAGACGCTGGGCTCGCTCGGAGGCATACTCAAGGACGAGACCGTCAAGCGCTTCAAGCCCGCCCCGCCTACCTGGCTTCCCCGACGCCGCGAAACGTACGACCCCGAGAAAGGAACCGAAGCATGACCGCTAGCGCGTACGGACGACTGACCCCCCGCATGGCCTGGCAGCTGGCCGCGCCGCATACCTGGCCGGCCGCCATCCTGCCCGTGCTCGTCGCCGCCGCGGCGGCGGCCGTTACCTCCTTCAGCATCTCGGCGACCATGGTATGCGTGCTGCTAGTCATCTGCGTGCTCATGCAGTCGGCGGTGAACACGTTCAACGACTACTACGATTACGTGAAGGGCGCCGACTCGGCCGACGACAACGTCGACCCGACCGACGCGGTGCTGGTGTACAACAACGTGAACCCGCGCGCGGCGCTGGCTCTGGCCGTCGGGTTCCTCGCGGCGGCGTTTCTGCTGGGGGCGTACGTGATCTGGATCGCCGGATGGATCCCGCTCGCCATCGGCGCGGCGGGCGCCGTCGTCGTGGTGCTGTACTCGGCGGGCAAGACGCCCATCTCGTACCTGCCCATCGGCGAGCTGGTCAGCGGGTTCGTGATGGGCGGGCTCATTCCGCTGGCGTGCTACCAGGCGCTTTCCGGCACGTTCGACCTCCGTGCGCTCTTGTGGGCCGTGCCCACCATCCTGGGCGTGGGGCTCATCATGTTCACGAACAACACGTGCGACGTTGAGAAGGACGTGGAATCGGGACGCCGCACGCTGTCGGTGCTGCTGGGACGCGAGCGGGCGCGCAAGCTGTATCACGGCGTCGTGTACGCCTGGATGGCCGCCATCGTCGTGCTCGTGGCTGCGTTCTTCACGAACGGGCTTCTGGTGATGCCGTTCATGCTGCTGGCAAGCTATCCCCTGCTCAAGGCGCTGCTGGGCAACCCGTTGGCGCCGCAGGCCCGCATCGGCGCCATGGCGCAGGTGTGTAGCGCGAACATCGCATTGGGCGCGTTCTACGCGGCGGCCATCCTGGCAAGCGGCATCGCGGTCGCGCTCTAGCGGAAGGAACGGGATCTCATGGAAGCGACCGTCGCGGCGGGGCTGTAGCGACTCGGGCCGATCTGCCTCGCTCGAAGCACGACGACGCGAGCTCCCTCGACGGGACTGCGGCGATTTCTCGGATCGCGAGGGCAAGCCGCTTCTTTCCGCTTGTGCCCTTCCGAGCAGCCCGCCGTCCTCGAAAAGGCGAGAACACATCGAATTCGGAAGAAATCGCGTACCCTGCAAGAAAGCGAATTCGATGACAAGAACGGATCTTTCCATTGAACAGGCCGTATGCGGAAGCGAGCACGCCAACACGTCTGCTATCCGTTTGAAAACTTCCGAATCCGATGATTTTTCGCCAACGGAGGCGCTTTCGGATGCACCGAGGGGAGGACTCGAGATGCTCGGCGGGAAGGCGCCTCCGACGCGAGCCCCCGAAACATCGTGCTCGCACGACGCACCGTGCGAGAGACCCTTCCGCTTTCGGGACATCTCGCGTCACGTGGTGGTCGGAAGGGCCGTGCATGCCGTATACTTCCAAGGACGTGAAAACGACGAGGCGGGAGACGCCGCCCGGGGCTGCGGCTACGATGCGGCAACGGCGACGGACGCCGCTTGCGAGGAACAAAGGAGAATGCGGATGGAGATCGCTCGTTTGGTTCTAGGCGTGTTGCTGCTGGTCGCGTTCGCGCTGCTGACGGTGCAGCTGTACAACGGGCGCTGGCTGTTCCTCATCGCCAAGCCCGAGAAGACGAAGAAGGGCACGTTCTTCCCCGAAGGAACCGCTAATACGGGAAAGCGCGCGGCATGGGTGATGGTCGCCTGCTTCGCCGTGACGGCCACGCTCATGGCCTACGAGATGAGCAAGATGACCGGCGTGCCGGCGTTCGCGCAAACCTCCTCCATCCTCAACAACATAGCGCTGGTGGCGTTCTGCCTGAGCCTGCTTTGGACGCTGTTCGCGGGTCGCGACGAGCAGAACTATCGGGATCGCTTCAAGAAGGACGGCGCGCGCCTGCTCGTCTTGCTGCTGGGAGCCTGCGCCGTTATGACCGCGCTCTCGATTCTGTTCGTCTGATCAGCGCTCCTGCGTACGTTCGGTGGCGCGGTCGACGAGGTCGATGAGCTCTTGGCGCGAATGGATATCCAGCTTCGCGTACACGTTGCGGGTGTGGGTTCGCACGGTATTCCACGACACCTGAAGGCGCTTGGCTGCGGCGCCGGCATCGTAGCCCATGGCAAGGCAGCGCAGCACGTCCTTCTCGCGTCGCGACAGCCCCGCCTGATCGGCTAGCGCATCGATGGCCAGCCCGAAGCGCCCCTTCTTGTTCGTATGCGCGTCAGCGTCGTCGGGGCGCATACCGGGCAGCTCGTCGCCCAGCAGGTCGTCGAGCGAGGCCTCCCCCTCCCCTTCGGGCTTGAACAGACGATCGAACTCCTTCTCCGAGAACAGCACGAACGCGCAGGCCAGCACTGCGAACGCCAGCACGAGGTACAGCACGATCGAGTTGCCCGTGGCTGCTATCTGCGGAAACACGTGCACGCCCGCCAGCCATCCTGCTCCCGACCCCGCCATGAACGCTCCATAACCGAAGCCGAACACGAGTACGGCCGAGATGTGGCGTTGGTACACCACGAACGCGAGGATGCACCACAGCACGAATTCGAAGACCGCCGAGAGGAACGTGACGAGCGCGCTCCATCCAAGGTGCGTGACGCCAACGATGGGACAGAACGCGATGAGCGCCACGACGGCGGCCATGATGACGGAGTAGATCTTTCCGAAATCGAACCGTTCGCCCTCCACGCCGATGGCGGCCGCTGCGAAGACGAGCGCCATCGCCATGCGCAGCAGCATGACCAGGCGCGTGTTGTCCAACGTGACATCGATCGGCGACACCTCGACGAGCATCGAGCGCAGGGCAACCACGACGAACGAGAACGCGAACGTGACGGCTGCCAGCTTCCAGAACGAGCGCGGGAAGCGGGAGCGGCTCTCGCCGCGCTCCGCCTTCTCGCCCGACGGCGCGATGAACGACAGCGCGGCGGCTCCGGCTGCCGCAAGCGGCATGCCCACGAAGGCGAGGATGCCCGCGAGCGACGGCCCGCCGGGCACGGGCTGCCATGAGGGCGATCCGATGACGGTGAAGTAGATGACTGCGATCGCCACGTGCGACAGCGCCGTGTACAGGATGGCCTTGCGCGGCGCGATGGCGCCGTAGAGCTGCCCGCACTTCAAGCCGACGACGGCCGTGCCCAGCCCCGTGCAGGCGCTGGCGATGTAGAAAAGAGCGGTGATCAGGTCGTACGGAAGCACCTTCGTGAGGTAGTACGGCCCGATGAGGACGATGACGAGGCAGCCGAGCGAAGCGAACGCGCCGCCGGCGATCACCACGGCGGGGCGGTCGAGCAGCTGCCGTATGCGAGCCGCCCGAAAGGTGGACGCCAAGAGCACGATGCCGAACGTCAGCGTGGACACGATGTACATCGTTGATATGTTGGCGCCGTTCATCTCCGTGTCGGAGAGCCATGCCGTGCCGCTGTAGGCGATGTAGGCCCATGCCAGCCAGACGCCCAACGCCAAAAACGGCAGCGACGGGCACGCCTTGACGAGCTTTTCGAAAAATCCCTTCATGAAGCCGTCGACTCCCCCTCCCGAAACGGACGACAGCCCGAACCGCGCGCTTCCCCTCGAGCGTCAGACGGCTTCGCGGATACGGCGTTCCTTCGCCGCGCGGACGAGCCGTAAAACGACGTATGCCGCGAACACGGTCGAGTATACCGCAACGCTTGTCGTCGCCGCAACGCCGCCATGCAGCGCCGAAGGGGCCAGCATCAGCAGTAGGTGCACGTACGTGAGCAGGAAGAACGGATAGGCGAGCTTCTGCACCTTCTTCCAAGTTTCGGTGCGCATGCGCCTCTTCACCAGGTTGAACGACGTGACGCCCAGCACGGCCAGCAGCGCCAGCAGCACGACCGCCACCGCGAACGAGGCGGCCACGTTGCCGTTCGTCGCCCCGCCCGACGCGATGCGCGGCAGGTACGTGGCCCCGTACACGGCCACGTGGCCGAGCGACAGGAGCCAGGCGACGATGGACAGCTCGGCGCGCACGGGCTTGAGCCACATGCAGGCGCGCGAGCCGCGATCCAGCACGCCGATGTACATGACCACGACGAACAGGGCAAGCGGCAGCAGGCATTTCTGGATAAGAACGAAGAACACGCTCCATGCGTCGCGGGGCATGCCCCAGAACGTCCCCGCCACGAAGGCGACGTCCACGAGCAGGGCCGCCGCGTAGAACGCCATCGGGCAGGCTTTGAGGGGGTTGCGCAGCGCAAAGCAGGCGGCAACCGTGCATGCGAGCACCAGCGCGAACGTCATAGCCTCTCCAACTCCTCCGCCATATCGGCCAGCACCTCGGCGTCGAACAGGAAGAAGCCCTTGCTCATCTTCAGCACGCCGCGGTAGAAACGCGTTTTCACCAAGTGCAGCGCCAGCTCCTCGAAGTCGTCGAACCACGACAGGATATGGTCGTGCAGCACGTGCTGCGAAAGGCGCACTTGCTCGAGCGCGCATTCCGCATCGTTCGCTTCGAGCGAGCGCACGGCCCGCCTCGCCAGGAGAGCCTGGAACTCGCAGAGGTACGACAGGTGGTCGTCGGGGAAGTCGTAGCCGGGGCTTTTCCGCACGCTGTTCTGGCGGTACAGGCGGTACACCTCGTGGTAGGAGTCCTGGAACAGCAGGCCTTCCTCGCTCGTGAACACCGACTCGTAGGGCGTGGCGTAGCGGCCTTTCCACGACGACGTCCCGGCGAAGGCGCCCGTGAAGTCCACTGCCAGCTCCTGGCGCGTGCCGGAGTGCCGCTTCGACAGCGCACGCTCCATGTCGTGCAGGCCCTCCGCCATGAGTTCTCCCGCGCCGGCGAATGCCGCAAGGCCTCCCTCGGCGATGCGGTCGATCTGCTCTTGGGCGAGCGGTTTGTAGTACAGCGCCGCCACCACGTCGTAGAAGGCCGCGCGGCCTTCGAGCGCCGAGGCGATGTCCGCGCAGGTCTGCGTCTCCATCATCGTGACTCCCCTTTCTCGTTGCTTCTCGACCCCTGGCTTGGGCGCGCCGCCGCGTCCCGGCAGGCCTTGGGAGGGGTTCGGCCTGCCGGGACGGGTTGCAGCGCGCGGGCTTACGATGCGGACACGCGGTCCGTCGTCACAGGATCGCCCTGCCATGTCGCCGTTGCGGCAGACAAGATGTAGACCGTCGCCGGTTTGAGCCCGTGCGGATCGTCAAGCTGGTGGCAGTTCTCCGCACCGGCCGCCGCAACGGCCTTCGCAGCGGAGCTGTCGGGATCGTCCAGGTCGCCGAAGTAGCGCGCGCCGCAGCAGCAGTTGTGCACGCAGGCCGGCACCCAGTCCTCCTCCTCATGTCGCTGGAAGCACAACGTGCACTTCTCCACCACATTCGTGTTCGGATTGAGCGTGCGCACATTGTACGGGCAGCCCTTCAGGCACGATTCGCACCCGATGCACTCCTCGGCATTGACCAGCACCACGCCCGTGGCTTCGTCGCGGTACGATGCGCCCGTCGGGCACACTTCGATGCAGCCGGGGTTCTCGCACTGCTGGCATTGCAGGGGAATCCAGTACTGCTCGATGTCCGGGAAGGTGCCCGTGGGTCCCACGGCGTGCACGCGGTTGTAGTACACGCCCAAATCGACGTTGTTCTCAAGCTTGCAGGCCGCAACGCAGCCGTCGCATCCGCTGCAGCGGTCGAGATCGATAACCAGGCAGTTTCTCATCAGAACACATCCTTCGTCTGAGCTTCGGACAGCATTTCCTCAGTCGGCAGGAACGGCGCGAACTCCTCGGGCTCCACCCATACGTTCGCGGGTTTCTGGGACTTCTCGATCTTCACCGTGAAACCGCGGTTCGTGTAGGAGCCGTACACTTCGTTGAACGGGGCGTCGTTCTTCGTGAGCACGTTCACGTTGCACTCGCGCCAGCCGGCCGTCGGGTTCGTCTGGGACTCGTCGTAGCACTCCGGGTTCCAGAAGCGCTCCATCCACACGGTTTTCGGATGCACGCCCTCGGTGAGGTAGGCGCGCGCGTGCACCTCGCCGCGGCGGCTGGTCACCTTCACCCAATCCATATGCTCGATGCCCAGCTCCTTGGCGCTCGCCGGATTGATGCGGATCTCGGCCGTGGGGAACAGCTCGCGCGACAGCGCGGCGTGGCGCATGGTGCCATGGTGGAAGTACGGCACGCGGCCCGACGTGAGCACGAAGGGGTATTCCTCGTCGGACAGCGGGCTCTCCGCCGGCTCGATGTACGAGCAGATGGGGCTGTAGTCCTCGCAGGGCTCCTGCGGCTCCGGATAGCAGAACGGATATCCCGTGCGCGCCAGCTTGAGCAGGATCTGGCAGTACACCTCGATCTTGCGGGACTCGGTGCCGAAGCCGGCAGGCAGGCCATCGTCCACCACGGTTTCATGTTGGCCGTAATGGAAGTACTCGCTGGCCGGCGTGACGTAGGGCACGTACTTGTCGGCGTTCTTCACCAGCTCGTCCCAGCTGGGCGCGTGCAGCGTTTCGGCGACGGAGGCCTTGACCTCCTCCTCGGTGGCGCTGCCCAGGTATCCGGGCTTGAGGCCGGGAAGCTCGCCGCCCATCTTCTCCGCGCATTTCGCCACCACCTGCGCGGCTGGGATGGAGTGCGACACCGTCTCGCCGATGTGCACGCACTCGTTCTGCAGCCACTGGGTGTTGAGCTGGGTCATGTTCACCATGGGCTCTTCCAGCCACTCGCGCACGGGGAACACGAGGTCGGCGGCCTCGATGTGGAAGGAGGTGAGCATCGGGTACTGGCCGATGATGTAGTCGACCTCGGGGAACACGTCGTACCACGACTTCGCGTTGCCCAGCATGGCCAGCTTGTTGCCCGACATGTCGAACCACACGCGCGGCTTGTACGGCTCGCCGGTGGCGATGGCCTCGCGCACCGTGGGGATATGGCTGTGGCACCATGCGTACAGACCCTTGTGGTCTTTCATGCCAAGTCGATCGACGAGCAGCTGGTTCGCCAGCTTCTGCTGCGGGTTCTCCTCCCCCAGCTTCTTCGCGCGCGCCTCGTTCTCGGCATCGCTCATGCCCACGACCGCGCCGATGCCGTACATGTCCGAGAACATGCCGTCGAAGCCGTTGTTGTACGTGACCGGGCGCTTCGTCGGCGGCGCGCCGGCGGCGCCGTACTGCGTCATCGTGCAGCCGGGCTTGTTGACGTAGCCCATGATGGAGTCCAGGCCCATGCAGCCCAGCGGCACCTGCGAGGCGGACTCGGTCATGTCCGACGCCACGCCGTTCGCGATGCCGGCAACGGAGGCCTCGGCGTAGATCTTGATGGCCTCTTCGATCTTGTCGGCCTCGAGCCAGCAGTTCTCGGCGGTGTGCTCGAGCGTCCAGGGATCGGCTTCTTCCTTGTAGATCTGGCCGGCGGTCTTGTACGTCTTCCCTTCGAAGTCGCCCGTCCAGAAGATCTCGGGGTCCACTGCGGCGTCGGCGGGCGCGGAGAACTCGAAGGGCGCCACCGCGTTCGTCTTGAGGTCGTAGCAGACGTAGGCCGGGGTGTTCTCGGGCGTGGTCTGCTGGAAGTCGGGGAACAGTTCCTGCGCCTTCACCGGCAGCTTCGTCTCGGGGTCGATAAGGAAGGGCAGGTTCGTCCAGTACTTCGTGAACTGCTCGTCGTAGAGCTTGTTCTCGAAGATGTAGCGGAACCAGCACAGGAGCAGGCCCGTGTCGGTGGCCGGGCGCACCGGCAGCCACACGTCGGCCTTCACCGCGTCGGGCGAGAAGTTGGGATCGACCACGATGGTCTTCACGCCCTTGGCGCGCAGCTCGGCCATGCCGCGGCCCGATTCTGCCGTCTGGCTGACGGAAGGCTGGGCGCCCCACAGCACCACGACCTCGGCCTTGTTGTCGGGGTCGGGACGGAATATCTCCTGCACGGCGTTGTCGGCGATGGACTGGTCGTTGCCGCCGTAGAACAGCTTCGACATGCTCCAGCGCGGCAGATAGCACTGGGCGCAGCCGGGCTCGAACACGGTGGGCGACCCGAACGCCATGGGCAGGGTCATGGCCTCCATGAACGAGTAGGCCCCGCCGCCGCCCACGCTGGCGAAGAAGGAATAGGGCCCGTACTTGTCGATCGAATCGCAGATGTGCGTCGCCGCTTCCTCGACGGCCTCGTCCCAGCTGATGACCTCCCATTTGTTCTCGCCGCGCTCGCCGGCACGCCGAAGCGGATGCAGCACGCGGCGGGGGCTGTACATGGTGTGCAGCTGGTTGAGGCCCTTGATGCACAGGCTTCCGCGACTTACCGGCGCGTCGGGGTCGCCTTCCAGCTTTACGACGACGCCGTCCTTCAGATACGCGATAGCCGGGCACATCTGGATGCAGCCGTGGCAGGACGTCTTCATCCTCACGAGACCCTCGTCGGCGCCGCCGCCGGACGGAGCCTGCTCCTGCGGAGTCTCCTGCATACAGCCGGCCATCGAAGCGCCGAACGCCGCCGTCGCGCCCACCAGAGCGGACGCCTTGACGAAGCTTCGACGTGTCAACGTGGTTTCAGCCATGTTCTCCAACCTTTCTCCTTATGATGGTTCTACTCGCTTGCCTTCAGATCCCGCAGAAACGCGTCCCCCTCCTCCGTCAGACACCAACCTTCTTTCCAGACCAAAGCGCCCGAGCGCTCCAGCTTGTCCACGAACACGCTGGGCTGCATGCGCCGCCGCTCGCCGTCGACGACGGTTTCCAGCACGGGGCGCCCGCGCAGCAGTTCCACGATGTCGTTGTAGGCGCGCGGACGAGCTCGGACGAACTCCAGCAGCTCGATATACACGTCGGCGCGTTCCGGCGCGAGCTGCAGCAACTCCACGAGGCGCGCCCGAGGGCGATGCTGCTCGACGAAGCGCACTCCCGCTTCGGTGGTGCGAAACGCTACGGAACGCACGAGGTCGTCGACGGCGTCCTCGTCGAGCCCCTCCTTGTCCTGTTCCATGACGATGGCGCCGCGCTCGTCTCGCTCGATCCTATCCAGCCCGCCGGCGCGCACGAGATGCTCGGCCAGGCGGTACTGGTTCTGGGTAGCGGTTTCGAATTCGGGCCAGGATGCTGCTTCGCGCTCAAGGTCGTCCAACGCGCGCTCCTCGGCGCAGTACGCGAGCATGCGATAGAGCACCTCGCGGTTGAGCGGATGGCGGCATACCGTGTCCTCGATTGCGGCCAGCCGATCCTCGACGGCTTTCGCGTCGACGACGGCTTCATCTTGCATGGCAGTCATGCGCCTCCCCCTTCGCTGCATTCCTCCGTTGGGCTAACTTTAGGCAGCGAACGATGGCGAAACTATCTGCATTCTGGATGAAATGTGGAGGAATTATGGCGAAAGTTCTCACGCAAAATGCGTGAGTGAGGGAATTTCAGCTGAGAAAACAGGGGGTCGGCGAGCGATTCGCCGTTGTGGGCGCAAAACGGCACCCATGGCAATTTGCGCGTGCCGTGCGGGCGCGACGTCGACCAAAGCCCCTGATGGCGAATTTTTCGATATACGATTTCCCAGTGGATAGCCTCAAGAAAACGTCATGGGTGCCGTTTTGCGCCCACGGCAACGGAGTCGCTGCGGCGGGGCGACTCCGGTAGGCTTACCTCCAGCGCACTTGCACGAGGTCGTCGAAGGTCGTCGGCAGCGCGGCGAGATCGAACGTCGCCAGCAGCTCTTCGGGCGTTGCAGGGTCGCATGCGGGAGCGAGGCCGGTGATGCCGGCGATATGGCCGATGACGGCTTCGGGCGTCTTGAAGCGCGCGAGCAGCGCGTCGAGGGCAGCGTCGCGATCGCGCTTCGACAGGCGACGGTCGCGCTCGGCCACGAGCAGCGGTATGTGCGCGTAGACGGGATGCGGCAGACCGAGCAGCTCTTGCAGGTAGAGCTGCTGGGGCGTGGAGCACAGGAGGTCCACGCCGCGCACCACCGAGGTGACGCCCTGAGCCGCGTCGTCCACCACCACGGCCAGCTGGTAGGCGAACGCGCCGTCCGAGCGCTGCACGAGGAAGTCTCCGCAGTCGGCGGCGAGGTTCTGCGCGTAGGATCCCTGCACCTGATCGACGAAGGCGACCTCCCGATCGGGCACGATGAGACGCTGCGCGGGCATGCGCTGCTGCGCGCGGACGGCGCGCTCCCCGTCGCTCAGATGCCGGCAGGTCCCCGGGTACACCGGCTTCTCGCCGCGATGCGGCGCCGATGCCGCATGCAGGTCGGCGCGCGTGCAGAAGCAGGGGTACACAAGGCCGCGTTCGCGCAGCTCATCGTACGCGGCCCGGTAGGCCTCCGTGCGGTCGTGCTGGAAGTACGGCCCTTCGTCCCAAGTCAGCCCCAGCGCTTCGAAGTCGCGCTGCACGGCATCGATGTAGACGGGCTTCGAGCGCTCGGCATCGAGGTCCTCGATGCGCAGCACGATGCGGCCACCTTGCGACTTGGCCACGAGCCATGCCGTCAACGCCGCGAACACGTTCCCCGCATGCATCCGCCCCGTCGGCGAAGGAGCGAACCGCCCCACCACGGGAGCGGACGACGAGGCGGCTTCCACGCGGAACCCTCTACTTTCTCAAATCTTCGACGTGCTTGGTTTTGCCGGTGCTGCGCTCGATGCCGCCGGGCTCGACGAGCTTCGCCTTCACACCCACCAGCAGCACGCCCTTGAGCTTGTCTTCGATGGAGCGGCGCAAATTCTCCATGTCCTCGTACGAGTCCGAGAACGCCTCGGGCTTGAGCTCCACGTGCACGGTCATGCGGTCGAGGCCGCCTGCGCTCTCCACGACGATGCGGTAATGCGGCGTGACGCCGTCGATGCCGGCCAGCACGTCCTCCACCTGCGAGGGGAACACGTTCGTGCCGCGGATGATGAGCATGTCGTCCGAGCGGGCGCGCACCTTCTGCATGCGGGCCGTGGTGCGGCCGCACGCGCACGGCTCCGTGACCACGCGGGTCAGATCGTGCGTGCGGTAGCGCAGCACGGGGATGGCCTGCTTGCCCAGCGGCGTGAGCACGAGCTCGCCCATCTCGCCGTCGGGGACCGGATCGCCCGTCTCGGGGTCGACGACCTCCCAGAGGAAGTGGTCCTCGGCGAGGTGCTGCATGTCGCGCGAGGCCAGGCACTCGCCCGACACGCCCGGCCCCATGACTTCGGTCAGGCCGTAGTTGTCGGTGCACACGATGTGCATGCGATCCTCGATCTCGGCCTTGAGGCCCGGCGGGCACGGCTCGCCGCCGAACAGGCCCACGCGCAGCGGGGACTTCGCCCAATCGTAGCCCATCTTCTCCCCCACCTCGCACACGTGTAGCGCGTAGGACGGCGTGGCCACCAGCACGGTGGTGCCGTAGTCCTCGATCATGGCGATGTGGCGCTCGGTGTTGCCGGAGCCGGCGGGGATCATCATGCAGCCCAGCTTCTGCAGCCCGTAGTGCAGGCCGAAGCCGCCGGTGAACATGCCGTAACCGAAGGCCATCTGCGCCCGATCGCCCGGCACGACGCCCGCCATCTGCACGAGCCGCATGATGCAGTCGGCCCACATGGCCATATCGCTTTCGTTATAGCCCACCACGATGGGCTTTCCCGTGGTGCCTGACGACGAGTGCAGTTCCACCACTTCGTCCAGCGGCACGGCGAACAGGCCGTACGGGAAAGTGTCGCGCAGCACGGACTTGTCCGTGAACGGCAGCATGCGCACGTCCTCGAGCGTCTTGATGTCGGAGGGGGTCACGCCCGAATCGTCCATGCGTGCACGGTACCAGGGCACGCGCTCGTACGTCCAGCGAACCTGCGCGACGAGCTTCTCCAGCTGGATGGCGCGGATGCGCTCGCGCGAGGCGCATTCGACAGCCGGATTGTGGATGGGCAGGCTTGAGAAATCGCCTGCCGCGACGGCGGCCAAAGCCGCTCCTTTCACGGTGATGTCGGTCACGCGGATCACCGGCTTTCCGGCGCGACGGGGCGGGCGAGGTCGTCCTGCCCGATGAGCTCGACGGGCTGAGCCGCCAACAGCTTCTCGGCGCGCGCGATGTCCTTGACGGACAGCGCGATGTAGGTGGAGATGAGCGAATAGCTGTACGTCACGTTGATGCCGCAGTCGGCCATGATGCCCATGACGCGCGCCAGCTCGCCAGGCACGTCGTCGAGACGCGCGCACAGGACGTCGGTCTGCGTGGCCGCCGCGCCCATATCCTGCAGCACGGCGAGCGCCTTGTCGGGCGCATCCACGATGAAGCGCACGATGCCGTAGTCCCCCGTGTCGGAGGCGCTGTAACCGCGCACGCTGACATGCGCGTCCTCGAACGCATCGAGCACGCGGCGCAAGTGCCCGGGGCGGCTTTCCAAGAATACGCTGATCTGTTGAACGCTCACGCCTTAAGCCCCTTCCCCGCCCGCAGCCTCGCGAGCGAACGCGAGGCCCGCGCGAAACGCTGCCAAGTTGGCATCGACGGTCTTGGGAGGCACGCGGCGCGCGACGACGCGCTCCCATGCCTTTTGCGAGAAGTCGAGGCGGGTCGCCAACGCCCCGAGCAGCACCACGTTCACCGACTTCGGCGCGCCCACGCCGACGGCGATGTCTCCGGCCGGGATGAGCGTGGCGCCCGCAGCGGCCAGCGTCTCGCGCGCATGCTCGGGCATGGAAGCGCGCCCGATGAGCACGGGAAGCGGCTGGATGGACTCGTCGGCAACGAGAAGGTAGCCGCCCTCGCGCACGTTGGGAAGGTTGCGCAACGCCTCGGTGGTCTCGAAGGAGACGACGCAATCGGCGCATCCCGGGTCGGACACCATGGACTGCACGCCCGCGCGCCCGAAGCGCACGACCGTGGTCACCGCGCCGCCGCGCTGCGACATGCCGTGGATCTCGGACACCTTCGCGTCGTAACCGGATTCCAGCGCCGCATGGGCCAGGAGGTCGGCCGCCAGGATGGTGCCCTGGCCGCCCACGCCGCACAGAAGGACGGTGACAGTATCGTTCGAGGTCATCATGCGACGCCTCCTTTCTCCCCAGCGGGTTGCGCGATGGCGTTCCAAGCGCAGTACTGGGCGCACTGGCCGCATCCGATGCACTGGGCGGCATCGATGAGCGCGTGGTCGTTCGCCGGATCCTTCGCGATGGCCGGACAGCCTAAAGTCGAGCACACGCCGCATGCCGTGCAGGCGTCGGTCACCGCGTAGGCGGGCTCGCGATGCCGGTCGATCAGCACGCAGGGGCTGCGGAACACGAGCACGGAAAGCTCCTCCGAGGCCACGGCCTCCTTGAGCGCGCGGCGAACGGCTTTGGCGTCGTTCGGGTCGACGGTGCGCACGTCCTCGACGCCGATGGCGCGCACGACGCTCTCAAGGTCGAGCTCGCGCGAGAGGCGGCCTTGCAGCGTCTCGCCGTTGAAGGGGTTTCCCTGGCGACCCGTCATGGCCGTGGTGCGGTTGTCCAGCACGCAGACGGTTCCGCGTCCTTGGTTGTACACGGTGGAGATCAGCGCCGACAGGCCCGAGTGCGCGAACGTCGAGTCGCCGATGACGCCCACGACGGGACGGTGGTCGGTGCCCGCCCAAGCCAGCTCGAAGCCATGCGACATGGAAACCGACGCGCCCATGTCGATGGTGGTGTCCATGGCGGACAGCGGCGGCAGCGCGCCCAAAGTGTAGCAGCCGATGTCGCCGGTGACGACGGCCTTCATGCGGGAAAGCTCCTTGAACACGAGACGGTGCGGGCACCCGGCGCACAACGCCGGCGGGCGGCCCGGAAGGCCGGCGGGCAACGGCTCGTGAGCAGGCTCCTCGAAGCCGAACGCCGCTCTGATGAGGCCGGGGGTCAGTTCGCCGTCGCGCGGCAGCGGGCTCTCGAACGCGGCAACCTCGATGCCCAGCGCCCGCACGCCCTCGTCCAGGTACTCGGAAGCCTCCTCCACCACGTAGAGCGCGTCCACGCTCTCGGCGAAGTCGCGCAGCGCCTGCTGCGGAAGCGGCCAGGTGAGGCCCAGCTTGAACACGGACGCGTCGGGCAGCGCTTCCACGACGTGCTGGTAGACGGCGCCGGCGCACACCACGCCCACGGCGCTCCCCTTGCGCACGACCTCGTTGTAGGGGCACTCCTCGGCCCAGGCGCGCAGCGCGTCGATGCGCTCCAGCTGCACCTTGCGACGGGGCTTGGCGAACGCGGGCATCATGACCCACTTCGCCGGATCGCTTTCGTAGGGCTTGAGCGCGATCTCGGTGCGCTCGCCGGGCTCCACCGGCGTTTTCGTGTGCGACACGCGCACTGTGGAACGGATGAAGACGGGCACGTCGAAGCGCTCGGACACGTCGTACGCCTCGCGCGTGAAGCGCAAAGCCTCGGCGGAATCGGCAGGGTCGAGCATGGGGATGTGGGCTGCGCGTGCGTACCAGTGGGAATCCTGCTCGTTTTGGGACGAGTACATGCCCGGATCATCGGCAGCCAGCACCACGAGCCCGCCGCCCACGCCCGCGTATGCCGCAGTGAACAACGGGTCGGCCGCCACGTTCACGCCGACGTGCTTCATCGTGGACAGCACGCGCGCGCCGGCGACCGACGCCCCGATGCCCACCTCGACGGCCACCTTCTCGTTGACGCACCATTCGGCGTACACGCCGTCCTTCTTCGCGAACGCCTCGAGCGTCTCCGTCGACGGCGTGCCGGGATAGGCCACGCCGATGCGCGCGCCGGCCTCCCATGCCCCCTGGGCTATTGCCTCGTTGCCTGACATCAATTCCATGAGCGAACCCTTCCGTGTGATAAACCCACTGGGGAATTATACGGCAACGCGCACCGCCCGCCCCGGTCAAACGTCCAAAACCGAGCCGAACGGCGCGCGTTTTGCGCATGTTGCCATCCTGGGTGCAGTGCGAAGCGCGCCTGTCGACACGCGAGATCGCGTCTACTCCTCCTTGTAGACCAGGCAGAAGGCGCCGATCTGGATGACGTCTCCCGAGACGAGCCGGCGCGTTTCCACGCTTTCGTTGTTCACCCATACGCCGTTGAACGAGTTGGCGTCGCGGATGACGTAGCCGCCGTCCGCAGGCTCGACCGAAGCGTGCTCGCGCGACACGGTCATATCGTTGAGGAACAGGTCGCACTGCGGGCTGCGCCCGATGGTGAGCGCCTGATCGCCCAGTTGGTAGGTGACCCCGGTCTGCGGGCCGCGCACCACGTGGAGGGCGGCAGCGGCCTGGGGGGCGGCCGCGACGTGCAGTGCATCGTCGCCGAACGACACCGGCTCGAAACGCTGGGTGGCTCCGAGCAGCTTGAACCCGCAATGCGGGCAGACCGGAGCCTGCGAATCGATGGGGTTGTTGCAAACAGGGCACATGCTCATGGCGTATCCTCTCTTCAGTCCGGCGCTACGCTGCGGACGCGGTCTTGTCGATGACGAGCGGCGTCTCGTTGAGCGTGATGGAACGCGCCACTTCCTGGCCTCCGGAGAAGCTGCGGAACAGGCGGTCCCACCACACGCCCACGCCCTCGAAGAAGTCGGGCGCGTCGACGTCCTCGCATGCCACGAGGTCCATCGTGGCGATGACGGTGTTACGCTGCTTGAAGGTGATCGTGCCCACCTTGTCGCCTTCCTTCACGTTGCCCGCCAACTCGTCGAACTCGAGCGACTGGCTCACGTTGCCGTTCAAGTCGAAGATGGTGACGGCTGCCGCAGGGTCGCGCAGCGTCGCCTTCACCGTCTTGTCGATCCAGCCGGAATGGGCCACCTCGGCCACCACCGGCACCTCGGTGCCGTTCATCGTGGCGGTTTCGGGGCTGTTCGCAAGCTGGTAGGATATCTCGTGCTGGTACACCCATTCGCAGAGGCTCTCGGCGTCTTTGAAACGCTGCGCCTCGGAGGACGAGTTGATGACGATGGCGTACAGCTCGCGGCCGTCCTTGTTGGCGGCGCCCGCGAACGACGGGCCGGCGAGTAGGGTGACGCCGGTCTTCACGCCTATGGCGTACTCGTAGATGTCGAAGAACCCGTCGGTGGTCTCAAGGTAGATGTCGGCCTTCGCGCCGTCGGCGCGCGTCACCTGGATGGTGGTGCTCCCGCCGCCCACAGCCGCGCGAAACGTGTCGTTGGTCATGGCGTACTGCACCACTTTCGCCACGTCGGCCGCCGTGCTGTGCAAATCGCCCGCGTAGGCGTCGAAATCAAGCCCGTGCGGGTTGTCGTACACCGTGTCGGTGCAGCCCAGCTCCTGAGCCTTGGCGTTCATGGCGTTCACGAACACGGCTTCCGGATCGGACGTGCCCGGCTCCATGAGAGCACCGATCGTCTCGGCGATGGCCACGGCGGCATCGTTGCCCGAAGGCACGAGCAGCGCCTTGAGCGCCGCATCGAGATTCATGACGTCGCCCTCTTGCAAGCCCGCCGACGACTCGCCTACCGCGGCGGCGGCGGCGGAAACCGTGACGGGCGAATCGAGCGACAGGAGCCCGTCCTCCACGGCATCGAGGGCAACCACGCCGGTCATGATCTTCGTGATGGACGCGATCTGCGTGGGGCTTTGGGCGTTGCGTTCGAAGTACACGGTGCCGTCGGCCCCCATGACCATGGCGAACTCGGCGTCGATGCTGGGGCACTGCGCCACGGCCAGGCCGCGTGCGTCGACCGTTTGGCCGTATACGACGTCTGCCTTGCGCACGTCGGCGAAGGCGGGTACCGTCCAAGCGGCGCCCGAAAGCGCCAGCGCGCAGGCGAGCGCGCATGCCAGAAGGCGCGCTCGCCCGATTGATGCGATATGCTCGAAGAAGTTAGTCAATGCGGTAGATGTCCTCCGGTCGTACCGGCTCGAAGCCGGCGTCGGTCAGCTTCTGCTCCAGGTCGTCCGAACCGTCGGCCTTGAGCACGTCGACGGCGTAGTCCTCGTTCACCGAGAAGCAGTAGCCGTACTCGACGTTGGCATCCTGCTCGTCCATGAACTCGAGGAGCTTCGCCAGGCCGCCCGGCACGTTGGGAACGCGCACGGCCAGCACCGGGGTGACGGTGGCGCGGTAGCCCTGCCCGCGCAGCGCTTCGGCTGCGGCCTCGGGCGTGTCGGTCAGCATGCGCACCACGCCGAAGTCCGACGTGTCCGCCAGGTTCAGCGCGTGCATGTTGATGCCCGCGTCGGACACGGCGCGACAGGCGGCCGCGAGGCGGCCCTTCTCGTTCTCGAGGAAAACGGTCAGCTGCGAAATCATGCCTTCTTCCCTTCTCTCAGGTCGATGATGCGCTTCGCCTTGCCCTCGCTGCGCTCGATGGTCTTCGGCTCCACGATCTTGATGTCCACGGCGATCTGCAGGTTGCTCTTGAGCTCGGCGGCCAAGCGGCGTTTGAGGTCCTGGAGCTTGCGGATCTCGTCGAACGGGAATTCGGGCACCGTCTCCACGTCCAGCTCGACGTGGTCGAGCGGGCCCTTCGAGGTGAGGATGATCTGGTACTGCGCCGCGATCTCCGGGAAGCTGACGATGACCTGCTCGATCTGGGACGGGAACACGTTCACGCCGCGCAGGATGAGCATGTCGTCGGTGCGCCCCACGATGCGGTCGATCTTGCGGTGGGTGCGTCCGCACGCGCACTCCTCGGGGATGATGCGCGTGACGTCGCGGGTGCGGTAGCGCACGAGCGGGCAGCACTCGCGCGTGAGCGTGGTGAACACGAGCTCGCCGTACTCGCCGTCGGGCAGGGGCTTGAGCGTATCGGGATCCACGATCTCGGCGTAGAAATGATCCTCCGCCACATGCAGGCCGTGCGACTCCGCGCACTCCATGGCCACGCCCGGGCCCATGACTTCGGACAGGCCGTACACGTCGCAGTACTGGATGCCCAGCTTCTTGCGGATGTCCTCGCGCATGCTTTCGGAGGCGGGCTCGGCGCCGAAGATGCCGGCCGAGATCTTGAAGTCGACTGCCGGGTCGTATCCCATCTCGATGGCGGTGTCGGCGATGAGCAGCGCATAGGAGGGCGTGCAAGCGAGAATATCGGTGCCCAGGTCCTTCATCATCTGGATCTGGCGCTTCGTGTTTCCCGAGGAGGTGGGGATGACCGTGCAGCCCGCGGCCTCGCCGCCGTAGTGCGCGCCCAAGCCGCCCGTGAACAGGCCGTAGCCGTAAGACACCTGGATGGTGGAGTCCTCGTTGCCGTTCACCATATGGATGCCGCGCGCAAAGCAGTCGCCCCAGTTCTTGAGGTCGTTCGCGGTATGCCCCACCACGGTGGCCTGGCCCGTCGTGCCCGACGACGCGTGGATGCGCGCCACGTCCTTCTGCGGCACGGCGAACAGCCCGAACGGGTAGGCGTCGCGCATGTCCTGTTTCACGACGAACGGGAACTTCGGCAGGTCCTCGAGGGTCTTGAGGTCGCCCGGCTCGACGCCGGCCTCCTTGAACGATCGCTGGTAGAACGCCACGTTGTCATAGGAGTGCTGCACGGTCTTCTTCATGCGCTCCAGCTGCAGGTCGCGCAGCTGCTCTACGGGCATGGTCTCGATGTCTGGCTGATAGTACACCTTGGATGCTCACCTCTCAATTGCTCGTGACGTTGGATGAAGAACCCTCCGTCGCAGCGTCGTTTTTTCCGTCGCCCGCGACTTTGGGACCCTCGACGACGACCTCCGTTACCGGATCGTACACGGAGCTGAACGGATCTTCGTGCAGAACCTCGCCGGATTCGTCCTTGACCGTACGGATAATGGTGATGGTGCGCCCATCGGTTCCGCGCGTCTTGACGTAGCTCGTGTTCGGCGCGAGCGTATCGTCGATCGTCGTCCTCGTCTCGTACTTCCGGCCTTCGCCCCAGTCGCCCGTCGTCGTGGACACCTTGTATCCGGGGTCGACTCCGTATAGTGTAGCCGTTACGGACCCGTCCACACAAGAAAGACGCACCAAAACATCGCTAGCGGAATCGTTTTGCCATACGAAGTCAAGATCGGGCCAGCTGACCGCCGCATCGCGCCCTGTGGGGTAGCTGGCGATGTACAGCGAGTGGTTGTGCCTCGTGAGCACGGGGAATCCTGCATCGTACACGGCGTTGAACACGGTGGTGGCCACCTGGCAGATGCCCCCGCCGATGGCGTCGTCGTACTCGCCGTCCACGATGGCGCCTGCGCCCTTGAAGCCGCGCTCCTCGGTGCTGCAATCCCCCGCCGTCCCGTTGAACGACCAGCTGTCGCCGGGCTTCGCCACGGAGTCGCTGAGGTACTGGGACACGAGCGCGATGTTGTGGTTGCGCGCCTCGGTGCCGGGGCCCGTGGCGTACTCGGTGGTGTAGGAGGCGATGGCGCCGATCACCCCGAGATCCATCGCCTCGTCGAACGGCATCGCCTCAGGTGCGGGACCGGAGCCGATGGCCACTTCGACCGGCGCGCCCGCTCCCACGCCGGTACGCGCTTTGCCGTCATCGCCGAACAGCGCGGCATCCAACAGCCCCGTAGCTTCCGCGACTAGCGGAATAGCGCCCTCGCCATCGGTGCGGACGATCACATCGTCGTCTGCGACCTCGAACGACACGTGCACGGGATCCCCTTTGCCCACCTCGGCGACATGCGCCAGCAGCGCAGGCTTCGCCTTGGCGGCATCGACGAACGCCGCGAGAGACGACCCGTCGATGCGCGTGGACACCCAGCTGCCGATGTCCGAAGCCGATGCGCTCCAAGCGGCGCCTTCGTACGTGAACCGCGCCCCGTCGGCAATGGCCGCGTTCACAGCGTCGCATGCATCCTGCGCGGCGGACTCGTCGATGCGCAAAGGCGCATGCTCGGCTCGGGCGACGAACGACCCGCTACCGTCCTCCTGACCGAGCAGCAGCTCGTCGAGCGTCCGCCTGAGCTCGTCGCGATCCACCATGAAGCCGTCATGGCCTTCGGTGACCGAAGCCGTGCCGTCCTCCACGACGATCCCGTAGTCGACGCGCGGGTCGCCGATGGCCGCGTCGATGTCGGAAGCCAGCGACTCCACCGCCGTCTCCGCATACGCGGCGCGAGGCTTCAGCTCGCGGCCCGTCGCCAACGCAGCGAGACGCGCCAGGATGCCGCCGTCCTCGCGACCCACGGCGAGCGCCTCGGCGGCCAGCTCGTCGGAAGGAACGCGCGCCTCGAGCGAGGCCGCGTCGGCCGTCCAAGCAAGCTTGTTGGCGCGCGCCTCCTCCAACGCCAGCTGCTCGGCAAGCGCCGCGTCCTGCGCGGCGGCCGTCTCGTCGGCGATGCGCGCCTCTGCTTCGTCGTTCGCGTAGATGGTCACGCTGCCTTGGGCCAGGCGCGCGCCGTAGACCTCGTCGATGAGGGCGGCCAGCTCGTCGGCCGTCTTTCCGGCGGCGTCGATCTGCCCCACCCGCACCCCGGGGTAAGCTTTGTTCGCGTTTACGGCGAAGTCCGCAACGCCGAAGACGAGCAGCGCCGCGCACACGACGACCACGGCGAGCGCGATGCGGCTGCGCGCCACGAGAGCCGCGAGCGCGCGGAGCAACGTCGCGAGCCCCTTGCCGACCAGGGCGAGCAAGGACAGCAGCACGCCGCCGACCGCGCCGAGCGCTCGGCGCGCGGCTCCTCCTGCGGGATTCGAGCGCGGCGCCTCCTTCGTCCAGACGGCGGGCGTGTTGTAGGAACGGGAACCGCGCGGCCGTTGCGCGGAAGAACGAGTCTGCCGCGACCCCTTGCCCGCGTTCGTCCCGCCGCGGCGGGACGGCGTCGTCGGAGCGCGCCGCGGCGCGGAGGCGGCGGGACGCTGGGGGGCGCGCTCGCGCATCTCGCGCGCAGAAGGCGCTCGGCGAGCAGGATCGGGTCGTCCGGTGCGGCTCGCGTTCGCTTTTCTGGGCGTCCGAACGGCCATGCGCTACCGCGTGCTCTCCGCCTGCGCATCCTTGACAGCACGCAGCTTCCGCAGTGCCGCAGCGATGTAATACGCGGTAGTGACCAGCCCCAGCGCAAGTCCGGCATATACGAACCAGATGCCCCACGAACAGGGCAGCCCGTTCAAACCCGGCAACCAAACCGCGTCCACGAGACCGAGTCCCGGTACGAGCGGCCAGTTCAGCAGCAGGCCGGCGAAGCCGACGAACAAGAGCGTCGTGGCCACCTTGCCCGGAAAGATGACGGCCACGCGCACGCGAAAGCGCTTGAGCAGCACCGCGCCGCCCACGAGCAGCAGCAGATCGCGCACGAGCACCACGAGGATGATCCACAGCGGCAGACGTCCCACGAGGAACAGGCCGCACACGCCCGAGATCATGAGGATGCGGTCGACCGCCGGATCGAGCAGCTGGCCCAGGCGGGACACGGCATTCGTCCGGCGGGCGATCTGCCCGTCGATCCAGTCGGTGCCCGCTGCCAGCGCGTACAGCAGCGTAGCCGCGACGTTGAAACCGTTGAGAAGCAGCACGAGGAATACGGGCACGAGGCACAGCCTGACGAACGAGATGATGTTCGGCACGGTGAAGATGCGGTCGCTCACCTGGTCGGCTGCGCAGCCCTCATCCTTCTGTCCCATACGAGCATCCTTCCCTTCCGCGCCGTCTCTCGACGCAAAAACCGGGCCATGCGCTCGGGCCCGGTAGAACGTGTTCCGATTTGCACCATTCTAGCAGGTTTCCCCAGAACCCCGTCCTTGTTCACGTCTTCAACGGGATTTCCATTCGCCCGCGCACCTCGCGCGACGACGGCCAGAGAGTTCCCCTCTGGCGCGTTCGTTTGGTTCATGCACGCTTTTGTCAAGCGAAAGGGATCCATATGCCCGCACCTGGTTGACAAAAGCGTGCATGAGGAACTGCATCCCCGGGGCCGGAAACGAAAGAAGACCCGGGAACCGTCAGGGTTCCCGGGTCTTCGCAGTTCCGACGGAACTCGTCTTACGCCGTTTTCTTGGTCTCCGGAACCTCGAAGGAGTCGACGTGCTTGCTCGTCGCCGGCGGCGTGTACGTGGGCTCCATGGTCAGGCAGTCCTTCGGGCATTCGCGCACGCAGCTGCCGCACTGCACGCAGCGGAAGCGGTCGATGGTCCAGGTGCGCGCCGGCTTGTCCACTACGATTGCGGCGCAGGGGCAGCGCTTCTGGCAGATGCCGCACAGGATGCATCGGTCAACGTCGTTCACCACATGGCCCTTGAGACCCGCGGGAGGGGTTTTCGTCTCGACGGGGTACATGAGCGTCTCGGGCTTCTTGAACAGGCCCCCGAGGGTCATTTTTCCCAGCTTGAAGCTTCCCATGGTCCTCCTACCTTTCCGTGCAGCTGATGCAGGGGTCGATGGTGAGCACGATCATGTTGACGTCGGCCAGGTCGCACCCGGCGAGCGCCGTGGCCATGCCGGCCAGGTTCTGCGACGTCGGCGTGCGCATGCGCATGCGGTCGAGGAACTTCGACCCGTTGCCGCGCGCATAGTAGTAGCATTCGCCGCGAGGCTGCTCCACCACGTTGGCGGCCTCGGCACCGGCCGCAGGGGAGCCCTTCACGTCGACGGCGATGTCGCCGGCGGGGATCTTGGCGATCATCTCCTCGATGATATCGATGGACTGCAGCACCTCGAGCGCGCGCACCTTCACGCGAGCGTAGCAGTCGCCTTGGCCGTCGAGGATGGGCTGGAAGTCGGACAGGAAGCCGTAGCCGCCGTTGCCCAGCATGCGCGCATCGTAGTTCACGTTGGAGGCGCGCGCGAACGGACCCACCATGCTCTGGGCCAGCGCATCCTCATGGCTGATATAGCCCACGCCAACGGTGCGGTTCTTCACCGAGCTGTCTTTGAGGAACGCGTTGCACAGCTGGCGGTATTCGTCCTTGATGCCCTCCAGCACGCGCTTCATCTCGGCGAACTGCGCGTCATCGATGTCGCGGACCACGCCGCCCACCTTGACGACCGAGAAAATGACGCGTCCGCCCGTGGTCTTCTCGAAGATGTCGAGCACGCGCTCGCGCAGGCGCCAGCAGTGCATGAACAGGCTCTCGAAACCGAATGCGTCGGCCGCGAGTCCCATCCACAGCACGTGGGAGTGGATACGCGAAAGCTCGTGCCAGATGACGCGCAGGTACTCGGCGCGCTCGGGGATCTCGACGCCCATGAGCTTCTCGACGGTCTCGGCGTAGCCCATGGAATGCCCGAACGCGCAGATGCCGCAGATACGCTCGGCCACGTAGATGAACTGGTTGTAATCGCGCGTCTCCACGAGCTTCTCGAGGCCGCGGTGGATGAAGCCGATCTGCGGAACCGCCTCGATGACGGTCTCGTCCTCCACCACGAGATCGAGGTGCAAAGGCTCGGGCAGCACCGGATGTTGGGGGCCGAACGGGATGACGGTCGCCTTTCCCATGCTACTCACCTTCCTTTTCTGTTTCCGTCTTCGCCGCTTCGCGCGCGGCCTTGGCTTCCAAAGCGGCCTTCACCTTGGCTGCTTTCTCAGGGTCGAGGTTCGCGATCTTCTCATCGACGGCCGCCTGCTTCGCCGCAGCCTCCTTCTTGGCCTTCGCGGCGATGGCCGCCTTGACGCGGGCAACCTTCTCGGGATCCACGCCGGCCAGGCGCGCGTCCAGATCATCGGAGCCCGAAGGCTTGATGACGTCGCCTGTCGGCTTGGACTTCGCCTCGGGATGGCTCGCCACGTACGAGGCCTCCGCGGCCTTCGCAGCGCGCTCCTTGGCGGCTTTCGCCTCGGCCACCTTCCTCGCCTTCTCGCGAGCCGCCTTCTGCTCCGGCGAGATGATGGTCATGGGCTCTTTCTGCGCGAGCGCGTAGAAGTTGCCGCCGAAGTCGATGGCGATGCCCTCGATGTCCACGCCGAACAGATCGTGCGCCTCGTTCTCGAACACGAACGCCGCCAGGAACTGATCGGTGACGCTGGGTACGGTCGTGCCCTTCTTCACGCCTTTGATCTCATGGTTCGTCAGCACGCCGTCCTTCATGAACGAGTACACGAGATCGATGCCTTCCTCGGTGTTCACGCACAGCATCTGCACGAAGCGCGCGCCTTCCGCCTTCTTTTCCGCTGCAAGCGCCGGCAGGCCCTCGATGGTGAGCGGGATGAATTCCGATTGCAGGGTCACGTTTCTCACGCCCCTTTCTTTTGCGCCTGCAGGGCTTTCGATTTTTCTTCCAGGATACCGAGTCCCTGCACGACCGCATCGATGATGGCTTCGGGACGCACGGCGCAGCCAGGCGCGTACACGTCCACGGGGATGGCCTGGTCGACGCCGCCGATCACGTTGTAGCAGTCGTGGAAGATGCCGGCCGAGCATGCGCAGATGCCGCACGCGATGACCACCTTCGGCTCGACCATCTGGTTGTAGATCTCCTGGACCACGCCGATGTTCTGCTCGTTCACGCTGCCCGTGACGAGGAAGATGTCGGCGTGCTTGGGATTGCCCGTGTTGATGATGCCGAAGCGCTCCACATCGAACCCGGGGCACAGCGCGGCCAGCACTTCGATGTCGCAGCCGTTGCAGCTGGAACCGTCGTAGTGGATGACCCACGGTGATTTGGTTGCATACGTCATAGGTGCAGCTCCTTTACAGGTAGGCCAAGAACGCGATGTTCACGCCGCCCGCGACGAGGGCCACGCCCCACGCCGATGCCAGCAGGGCCTGCCACTTCACGCGAGCGAAGTTGTTGTCGATCCAGATCTCAAGGAAGTACACGAGCACCACTACCACGAGCGCCAGCACGATGGACAGCGGGTTGCCCCAAAGGAAGAACAGCGCGGTCCAGCCGAGGAACAGCACGTTCTCGCACCAGTGCATGATCTCCACCTTCGCCAGCGTCTTGCCGCTCATCTCGGTGGTGATGCCCTTGACGATCTCCTGATGCGCATGATGCGAGTACGACAGGTCGAACGGCGACTTGCGCAGCTTGATGGTGAGCACGAACAAAAAGCCCAGGAATACGAGCCAGATATTGGTCACTAGGGGCGCGTCGAGGAAGAACACGCCTGCGGAGTTGAAGGTTCCGGCCGCCATGTAGAACGCCACGGCCATGAACAGCACCATGGGCTCGTACGCCATGACCTGCAGCGTCTCGCGGTTCGCGCCGATCTCGGCGTACGGCGAGCGCGTGGAGTACGCGGCCACGATGAAGAACAGGCCCGACAGCGTGATCACGAACACGCTCATCAGCAGGTTGCCGCCGGAGAAGAAGATGCCGCCGGCGATGAGGGTGAACACGAGGGCGCACGTGATGTAGGTGCCCTCGGTGGAGTTCACCGACACGTTATCCTTCTCGATGAGCTTGCGGACATCGTAGTACGGCTGCAACAGCGGGGGTCCCACGCGACCCTGCATACGAGCCGAGATCTTGCGGTCGAGGCCAGCGAGTAGGCATCCCAGAACCGGCGCGACGATGGCGAAGACGAGGGTGCCGATAAGAGCGAAGAGCATTGTCATGTCAGATCACACCCTTTCCTAGAACAATCCCGGAACGCCCACGGCCGCCGCCGCGAATGCGATCACGATGATGACGGTGCAGCACGCGGTGCCGAACGGCGACAAGCGCTTCTCGCCGAAGATGCCCTCGAGGTACCAGTTGCGCGCCGATGCGGTGGATTCGCCCGACAGCGAGTTGGAGAACGTGCGCTCGGCGTTGTCGCGGCTCACGCCTGCCAGGTAGATGTCGACCTTCTTGGCCTTCGAGCGGCCGAGTCCGGCGAACAGGACCACGGCGATGAACGCCGACAGGATGGAGGCGATCCACAGGTTGGACGACGAGATGTCCTGGCCCACGGTGCCGAACACGCTGTAGATGTACGGTTCCACCACAGCCCACGAGATGATGGGCAGTCCAATGCAGCACAGGATGACGAGCACGGCCATGACCATGATGGCCACCCACTCGCTGGAATGCACCTTGGCCTCGACGTTCTCGGGACGAGCGGCGATGCCGGAAAGCTTGCCCAGCCACTTCGCCCAGAACATGAACGTGGCCGCGGAGCCGAACGCCAGAAGCACGATGAGCGCCACCTGACCGGTATCCGCGAAGGAGACGAGCGTGGCCCACTTGGCCAGCAGCATGCCGAACGGGGCGATGAACATGCACAGGATACCCAGCATCATGAAGCGGGCTAGACGCGGCATGCGCTCGAACAACAGGTCCATGTCCTCGATGTCGCGGCTGCCGATATGGTGCTCGGCGGTGCCGACGCACAGGAACAGCAGCGACTTCGCGATAGCGTGGAACAGCACGAGGAAGGCCGCGGCCCAGACCGCCTCGGGCGTGCCAACGCCCGCACAGGCCACGATCAAGCCGAGGTTCGCGATGGTGGAGTACGCCAGCACGCGCTTGGCGTTCGACTGCGAGATGGCCATGAACGAGCAGAACAAGAACGTGAGGCCGCCAACGAGGATGACCATGACGGACGGAACGGGACACGCCATCATGATGGGCGCCAGCTTGATGAGCAAGAAGACGCCCGCCTTCACCATGGTCGAAGAGTGCAGCAGCGCGGACGTGGGAGTGGGCGCCACCATGGCGCCGAGGAGCCACGTGTGGAACGGCATCTGCGCAGCCTTGGTGAGGCCGGCGAACGCGAGCGCCGTGACCGGCAGCACGACCATGCCGGGGTTGGCGATGCCGATCTGCAGGAACTCGAGGAACGACAGCGTGTTGAACTGGATGGCCATGACGTACAAGGCCGCCAGGAAGGCGATGCCGCCCAGCAGGTTCATGATAATCTGGCGGAAGGCGTTCTTGATGGCCTCCTCGGTACGGGTGAAGCCGATGAGGAGGAAGGAGCACACCGTGGTGATCTCCCAGCCGGTGAACAGCCACAGCATGTTGTTCGAGAACACGATGAGGAACATGGCCGCCAGAAAGACGAACATGAGGGCGAAGAACGTCGGCCGGCGGTCCTTCGCGCCTTCCGGCTCGTGCGCCTGGAAGTCTTCCATGTAACCGAGAGCGTACACGCAGATGCCGGAGCCGATGACGCCGATGATAAACGCCATGAGCAGCGACAGCGAGTCGAGGTACAGCCCTTCGGTCACGAGGACGTCGTGGGCGAAACCGAACTCGAACACAAGCGAGCCGACCACCTGGACGGCTGCGAGCACGCAAGCCCACAAGTTCTTGTACTTGATGCCGAAGTACAAGATGGCGGCAGCGATGAGCACGCTGACGGCCATGCAGACGTAGTCGACCACCGGGGAGTAGAAATCATACGTTATCCACGGAGCTCCCAGATAGGACACGACGAGCCACACCGACGCTAACCCGATGACGAGCGCGGAGGCTCCCACAATCACGTTTCTCGCTCGGTTGTTGCGCACGACAAGCAGAACGCCGGCAACAACCAGCGGGAAAAGGATTAAAAACCCGAGCATAGCCACGTAGCTTCCCCCTTTACCTTTACCGATTGCACTTGAACAATAAAAGCGAGCGATATCGCCCGCCAGGCCACTCTACCAGAGAAAAGTAAACGGTCGGATGACATGGCCCCTCCGGAGGCGATTGCTCGGTAAAAGGGAGCCAACGGCGAACACGGATTCGATCAGCGGCGAGACGTTGAAGGCAAACGGTTTCGCATTGACGAGCCGCTTCTTCTCCGTTACCCGACCGTTATTTCATTGTGCACGCACACAAAACACGAGGGAACGGCTCGAGCCGCTAGGCTCGATGGAGGCCATTCGAGCCCTCCCCCGCTTCCGCAGCGCGCAGGCGCCGCCATTCGAAGGCGAGAAAACCGCTTACGATGAGCGTGGATGTTATATCGGATATCGAGGGCGCCAGCCACACGCTCTCAAGCGCCGTGATGGGCAGCACCTGCGGCAGAACGAGCGGGCAGAACACGAGCAGCGGAATAAGGAACAGGATCTGGCGCGTGAGCGTGAGCACGGTCGCTTTCGCCGCCTGGCCTGTGGCGTCGAAGTAGTTCGAGCCGATGGTCTGAATAGGCAGGATGGGAATGAACATGAGGTACAGCACAAGCGCCCAAGCCGTTTCCTTCATATATATCTCGGGCAAGCCGAACAAGTGCGCGTACAGGTCGGGTGCGAGGACGACCGTTGCCCACAAAGGCGTCGTGATGGCGATACCCAGCACTATGGCCTGCACGAGCACGAGCTTCATGCGGCCGTAAGCGCGAGCGCCGTAGTTGTAGCCCACGATAGGTTGCGCCCCCATGGCGATGCCCATGGCCGGCATGAACGTGAACAGGCCCACGGCCGACAGCACGCGCATCACCGCAAGCGCTCCGTCCACGCCGAGCGCATCGGCGGCACCGTACAGCACCAACAGGTTGTTCTCTATCATAGACGACACGGCGAAGCCCAGTTGCGTGACGCACGGAGCGATTCCGAGGGCGCAGACGCGCAGCGCGATGCGCGGGTCGAGCGACAGCGACGGACGGCGCAAAGGCATGGGTGAGCCCTTCTTGAGGAAGAACTGCATCACGAACAGAGCCGACAGCGCCCATGAGCACACGGTGGCCAGCCCGGCGCCGCGCATGCCGCCGTCGAGCACGATGATGAACAGGTAGCCCAGCACCACGTTCGCGCCCGTTCCGACGAGCATGGAGCCCAGCGCTCGGTTGGGGTGCCCTGCCGTGCGGATGAAGTTGTTCATGCCGAACGCGATGAACTGCAGCGGGCAGCCTGCCACGATCACCGTCATGAAGTCGAGCGCGAGCGGCAGCACGGAGCCGTCGGCGCCCGAGTAGCGAAGGATGGGCTCGAGCGCGAAGATGGCGATGCCCCACAGCACCGCCGTGGCGATCAGCAGCAGCACGAAGCTGTTGCCCATCACGCGTTCCGCCACGCCCTTCTTGCGCTCACCCAGCTTGATCGCCGCCAGCGCGTTGCCGCCCACGCCCACGAGCATGGCCACGGCCACCATGGCCGTCATCATGGGATTCGCGACCGTGGTGGCGGCCAGGCCGTCGGCGCCTACCGCATGTCCCACGTATACCGCATCGATGACGTTGTACAGCATCTGCACGAGCATGCCCGCCACCGCCGGGATGGAGAACTCCAGAAGCAGCTTGAAGGTGCTCTCAGTGCCCAAACGGTCGATCTTCCGATCGCTTCTCGACTTCGGTGCGATCTCGGCGACGACGCCCTCGCCGTCCACAGCCTCTTCGGTTCCGTGCATGATTCTTCGCTCCATACGTGCGCGAGCATGCGGCCCGCCGTTCGGCGCCGCGCGAAGCGGGCCGTCGGATGGGCCGCATGCTCGATGGTTTCCCGGGTTGTCCCGGCAGACGGGCTTGCGGCGGAGCAGCCTGCGAGGGGCTCGACGCCTGGCAAGGATCGGGTCATCCCGATCCTTGCCAGTATACGCAAGCCGCCTGCCGAGAACAACCAGCAGATCAGGCGGCGCCGTAGACGAGGACTTGGGCGACCAGCAGGATGCCGCCGAAGATGAGCACGAACAGCACCATGGGCCACACGAACTTGAGCCACTTGGAGTACTTCATGTCCAACATCGTGAGCGTGGCCAGCACGAGGCCGGTGGGCGCGAGGTACAGCATGGCGTATTGGCCCCACTGGTAGGCGCACACCACCACCGAGCGCGGGATGCCCACGGTGTCGGCCAGCGGCGCCATGATGGGCATGGACAGCACGGCCAAACCCGATGACGACGGCACCACGAAGCCCAGCAGGAAGAAGATCAGCATCATGACCAGGATGAAGACAGGTCCGGTCATGCCATGCACGAGCCCCGACGACCAGAACAGCAGCGTGTCGGAGATGAGCCCCTGCTCCATGATCAGGTTGATGCCGCGCGCGAGCCCGATAATGAGCGACACGCCCACCAGGCTTGACGCTCCGTGGATGAACGCATCCACCACCTTCTTCTCGGCGATGCCCGACAGGAACATGATGATGATCGCGATGGCCAGGAACGAGGCTGCCATCTGCGGGAACCACCAGCCCTGGCTCACGACGCCCCACACCATGATGGGGAACGCCGCCACGAACAGCACGAGGATTGCCTTCTTCTTAAGCGTGAAGCCGGTCGCGCGCGCCTCCTTCGTCTCCCCCGCCTCCACGTTGTACAGCTTCGCGAACTTCTCACGGTCCTCGTAGGTGTAGGAGAACGTCGGATCCGCCTTGATCTTGCGGCTGTACCAGTACAGGTAGGCGATGACCACGATGGCGCCCACGACGCATCCCGCGATACGCCATTCGATGCCCTGCGTGAAGTTCACGCCTGCGGCGTTCGAGGCGATGACCACCGAGAACGGGTTGATGGTGGAGAACGTCGTGCCCATGGAACCTGCCAGGAAAATGGCGCCGACGCAGATGATGGAATCGTAGCCGAGCGCCAGGAATATAGGCACGAGGATGGGATAGAAGGCGACGGCCTCTTCTTCGAGACCGCACGTGGTGCCGCCGAGGACCATGAGGGCGCTCACGAGGAACACGAGCAGGAACTCATGGCCCTTCGTCTTCTTCGTGAGTGCCATGAGGCCCGACTCGAACGCGCCGCTCGCGTTCACCACGCCGATAAGGCCGCCCAGCACGAGGATGAACACCATGATGTCGGCGGCCTCCACCGTGCCCGACACCATGCTCACCGTGATGTCGGCGAGACCTTTGGGCTGCTGCTCCAGGCGCTCGTACGTGTTGGGAACCGAGATGGGCTTTGACAGCGCGCCCGAGGTGAACTGGTCGATCCCGATGTTCACGCCGATAGCGTCGAGCGTCTCCTGCGTGGCGGGCTCTTCGCTCACCGCGCCCTGGGGGCTCGTGATCTGCAGCGTGCCCGCGTCGGCGTTGTACGCGAGCTTCGCGTACTGGCCCGCCGGCACGAACCATGTAGCCGCCACCGCGACGATGGTGAGCGCGAACAGGATGGTGAAGGCGGTGGGGAAGCTGAGCTTCCTCTTCTTCTTAGGCGGGCCTTCCTTGGGCGAGGCGGTGCTGGTGGGCAGTACGGCTTCCGTCGACATGCGCTTGTCCCCTTTCATCTACCTTCGTCGTTTCGTTCGGCACGTTCCGGACGTTGTCTTCATCGTGTCGCGCGAACGAGCGCGCGGGCAGTCCTAATCTGGTGGTAGGAGCGGGTGTATTTCGGGTGTAGAGCCGTTTGATCTGGCGCGTTGCGGCGAATCGTCTATACTGTTCGAGATGTGCGCCCGCTTGGGCGCGAGGCCGGCGACTGCGAACGAGGAAGCGCATGGATCTGGGACTGGGTCTTTTCTACTACACGCTCATCGTGCTTTTGGCCGTCATCCTAACGGCGGCGACGTGCCTCGCGTCGTACCTGGTGACGCGCAACAAGACCTACCGCTACGCGTTCGCCGGGTTCCTGTTCTACTTCTTCGATGTGGCGCTCGTGTTCCAGGACGATTTCCTCATGCAGCGAGCCTCCGACGCGTCCGTCTCGCCCTTCTTCATCGGCAGCCCTGTCGCTTCCGTCCTCGTCGGCGGCGGCGCGCTCATATCGTTCTGGCTCGTGCTGTGCGAGTACCTGGAGGAGGATAGGCCGGCGGTACGCTGGATCCCGGGTGCGGCGTTCGTGCTGACAAGCTTCGCCGTGCTTCTGCTCGCACCCGAGGGCAACGGCCAGATGTTCCTGTTCTACAGCATGCGCGAGGCCATGCTGTACGCGATGCTCGTCTACCTCGCCGCCCGCTACATCGGCACGCGCGACGACGTGTTACGGCTTCGCATGCGGCGCCATCGTGCTCTGTACGGCGCGCTATGGGCGCTCGTCACCTGCGTCCTGCTTGAGAACGTCGTGTTCCTGCTGGTCGTCGACCCGCATGCGATCGCAGGTCAGAGGCTGCCCTTCTTCCCCGAGCGCAACTTCGCCGAGAACGCGCTCGTGCTGTGCTGCAGCTTCGCCGCCTGCACGAGCGCGTGGCGCAGCCTGTCGCTACGACGCACCGAACCGCCCACGCAGGGAGGCGCATCGCTCGAGACGTTCATCGACCAGAATCTCGCAGCCTACGCGGCCGCGCGACAGTTGTCGAAGCGCGAGGCCGAGGTGCTGCGACTCGTGCTGCTGGGCAAGGACAACCAGAACATCGCCACATCCATGCATCTTGCGCCGAGCACCGTCAAGGTGCACATGCACCATATCCTCCAGAAGGCCGAGCGGGCTAACCGCAAGGAGCTTATCCAGGATTTTTGGGAATTCTCCTAGAAGATTCGCCCGCGCTGTCAGGATTCGCCCTGCTCGTTCGTATTGCAGGTGAAACGGCGTTGCCCGAAGAACGACAGGAACGGACTCTATGCGCAAACGACAACCCGATACCGAGGCGCAGCGGCTCGTGCAGACGTACGCCGACCTCATCCTGCGACTTGGCTACACGTATCTCAAATCCACACACGACGCCGAGGACGTCTGCCAGAACGTGCTGATCAAGTTGCTGCAGACCGATCGCGCCTTCGAGAGCGCCGAGCACGAGCGCGCCTGGATCGTGCGCGCGACGGCGAACGCCTGCAAGGACGTGTTGCGCAGCGCGCGACGCCGCACGTCGGTGGCGCTCGACGCCGTCGCGGAGGCGGCCGCGCCCGAGGTTCCCGACAGCGCCGTACTCGAAGCGGTGATGGAGCTGTCGCAGCCGTTTCGGGAGGCCCTGTACCTGCACTACTACGAGGGCTACACCGCGCGCGAGATCGCGGACATGACGGGCGGCACCGAGGACGCCGTGGCGGCCCGCCTGAGCCGCGGACGCAAGAAGCTGCGCGCCCTGTTGGAAGGAGCGGACGATGATCGATGAATACAAGGAAGCCCTCGACGAGCTGCGGTTCTCGCCCGAGGCCAAGCGACGCATGGTGCAGCGCATCGAAGTTGCCGCCGTCGTAGAGCCCCTTCCCCGTCCGACACGGCGCTCGCGCGCCCTTGTGATAGCCGCAGCCGCAGCCGTGCTGGCCCTGGCAGTAGGCTGCACGGCGTACGCATCGGGAATGCTCGGCCGAGCGAGCGCGCCGGCGAAGGAAACGCCGGCTACGACCGAAGTGGTCGACGGGATCGGGCGTCCCGACGCGCACGCGTCGTCGGATGGCGTGACCGTCACCGCCGAAGCCGTCATGGGAGACCGGTCGAACTACGCCATCGTGTTCTCCATCGCCAAGGACGACGGCACCCCGTTCGAGGGGATCCGGGAAAACCAGGACGGCACGCTGGCGCTGAGGTTCGAAAACCTCGCCACCGTAACCGTCGACGACGCGCCGTCACGGGGCACCGTCTCGTACTTCTTCGACGCCGACCCCCACGACAACGCCATCCAGTTCGTCAAAGCGAGCACCATCGATACGCACGGAGGAACCAGCTTCGTTGGAAAAGACGTGTACGTGAAGCTGCACGACCTCTTGGCGTTCGATGAGGACGGCGAGGCGCGCACCCTCGTGGAAGGCGCTTGGAAGATGGATTTCGTCGCCGATTGCGCCGACCTTTCCGTCGATCTACCGGCTGGCCAGACCTTCGCGTTTGATGAAGGCACCGCTACGATCAACGCGATCATGATCTCGCCGTTAAGTTTGTCGGTCGATCTCACGATCGACTTTCCAATTGAGGTGAACGTGATCGGCTTCGATACGCCGCAATCAAAGCGCTTGCAATACTTGCCCTTGACGGTGAACATGAAGGACGGCACCGTCATCGACGCGACGAGGAAAGCCGGCGGCGGAGTCGAGGTGCGGGAGCAGACGACGGTCACCGACAAGTCTATGGCGTTCGACAAAATCCTCGACCTCGACCAGGTGAAGTCCGTCACGGTCGGAGGCGTTGAAATCCCGATGCCGTGAAAAACGCGAAGCGGCCGGGAACGTTCGATCCCGGCCGCTTCGTCCCGAAAGAGGACCGCCGCCCCGCTTTCGGCTCGTGCGCACAACGTCGCTAGGCGCGCTTGCCGGTCAGCAGGTTGATGACGGCGATGAGAATGATCGAGCCTATCAACGCCACCAAGAACGACCAGAGGTTGAACCCGGTGAATCCCGCGGCGCCGAAGAAGCTCATGACGAAACCGCCGATCAGCGCACCGACGATGCCCGTCACGATGTTCTTGACGAGGCTGCCGTCCGTCTTCATGATCATGTTCGCGATCCAACCGGCCAAGCCGCCGATGATGATCCATACGATGATGCTCATAGCAGTTCCTTTCCTCGAAGCTCATAGGTGATGCTGACGAGGATAGACGAGCGTTGCGCTTAGAACAGCCTGACCAGAAAGCCGTATGCAGCCTGTAGTCGGTTGGATGCCGCCCCGTGAGCGGCGTGACGCCGACGGACATCATCATCGCTCCGAAAACACGCCTCAGCGCACGAGGCGTGTTTTCGGAGCGATGATGATGTCCAGGCAAGGGCAAGGTCGCGGCCACGAGGACTGCGCCGACGGAAGCATGTATTCTCGACGCAAAAAAAGGCTGGAGATCGATCTCCAGCCTTTTCGTTCATCCGATGCTCAGGCGAGCTACTTGATCGGCGGGGTGCCCTCGGCGTTGCCGAAGATGGCGTCGATCTGCACGAGCGCGTCCATGGGCAGCGCAGCGGTGCCGACGGCGCGGAACGCAGGGGTGCCGGTGAAGTAGCGGGCGCACACGTCCTCGACGGCAGCGAGGTCGTCGATGTTCTTCAGGTAGACGTTCACCTTGACGGCGTCTTCCATCACGTGGCCGACGTTCTCGATGATGGCCTTGATGTTCTTGCATGCCTGCTCGGCCTGCTCGGCAACGCCGCCAGCGACGAGCTTGCCCGACGCGGCGTCGACGCCCAGCTGCGCCGAGATGTTGTTGTAGTGCGAGAACGCGACGCTCTGCGAGGACAGCGGGCTCACCGGAGCAGCGTCCGTGTCGTTGGCCTCGATGATCAGGCCGTGACGGGCCTCCACTTCCTGCGGCGGGGTGCCGTCGCCGTGCGACACGACGGCCTCGATCTGCACGAGCGCGTGCATCGGCAGCTCGGCAACCTCGACCACGGTGCGGGCCGGCATGTAGGCCACGGCGCGGGCGATGCCCGAATCGGGGAAGAAGCGCGTGTACACTTCGTTCACGGCATCGATGTCGGAGAGGTTCTTCAGGAAGACGGTGACCTTCACGATGTCATCGAACGGGACGTCGATGCTCGTGAGGACAGCCTTGATGTTCTTGAGGCACTGAGCGGCCTGCTCGGCGACGCCGCCGACCACGATCTGGTTCGACACGGGGTCGATGGGGAGCTGAGCCGAGATGTTGTTGTAGTGCGAGAACGCCACGGTCTGCGTGGACAGGGCGTCGTAAGGAGCGTTGTGCGTGTTGTTCACGTACTTGACGAGGTCGCCGGCCTGGGGCTCGTTCGGGATGGTGCCCTCACCGTTGGTGATGAGCGCCTCCACCTGCACGAGCGCGTCCATGGGCAGCGCCGCAACAGCCATAACCGTGCGGGCAGGAAGATACGTGGTGAAGAAGGCGCGGTACACCTCGTCGACCACGTCCATGTCGCGGATGTCGCGCACGAAGACGGTGATCCTCGCGACGTCGTTCAGCGAGTGGTCGATGCTCTCGACGATGGCCTCGAGGTTCTCGAAGCACTGCTCGGCCTGCTCGAAGATGCCGCCCTCGACGATGGCGCCGGTCTCCGGGTCGATGGAGAGCTGAGCCGAGATGTTGTTGTAGTGCGAGAACGCCACGGTCTGCGCAAAACGGTCGTTCTGAGGGGCCTCGTCCGTGTTACGAGCCAATACTACGTTATCAGCCATTGATCGTATCCTCCTTTTGGGGGCTTCGCTGTACGCTCCTTAAGGAGCGCTCCGTATTCGGAGGGCTGTAGTATAACGTTTTGTGCAGATGCACAAAACGTTTACGCGAAGATTTCCAACCAACGGTAACGCACGCATCAGACCGCTCGCCGCCAATTTTGGAACCCCCTGCGCGCACCATGCAGAAAACAGAATCGTAAGGTGCGTTTCATGCAGGATTATCGCGCCTACCGTTCACCGATTGCTATCCGGCCTTCTCAGCGTTCGTCACACGATGACCACAAGTCGCCACGCATCCCATCGGAAGTGTCAACGCTTCCGGGTTATAGGCAAGAAAGTGTGTCCGTTTTAGGGGTGTAAGGGCAGGTCAAACCCTCGATAAACCATCGTTTAAATT